>NZ_JYGR01000005.1:308125-616250 GCF_000960035.1 Streptococcus oralis subsp. oralis | reverse complement strand
TCCAAATCACTCTGACTCATCGTGTAACGAGCATCTCTTTGACAAATCAGACCTTGTAGCAGAATCCAATTCAGCTCAAAATAGAGGGGATTGGTCGAACTCTTTGCTTTCTCAAGCTGTTCCTTTTGAAGCTTTTGAAAACCTGCAATATCATTTGAGTAGTAAAGCGGAATAATCTGTGCCATCAAGGCAACATGTTCATGATTTTGAAAATCTCTAGCCTTGTCCATGAAATTTTCAATAGTCACATGAATATTATCCAAAATCTCAAAGAAACGGGAAACTGCTAGATCAGACTCCCCAAGCTCGAAGCGAGATAATTGAGAGGTTGAACATGATTCACCTGCCGCCTCTTTCAAGGAGTACTTCCCACTTGTTCGAAATTCACGAAATACCTTTCCTAGATGTTTCATCCTTACACCTGCTCTGATAATTCTTCCCACTCAAGCATAGCTTCTTCCTGACGATGGCTGATTTTGTCCAGTTCAGTCTGCAATTCCATGAGTTTTTCAGCATCGTTGGTTTCCAGCATTTGTTCAGAAATGGCTTGGCTTTGACTTTCTAACTCTTCGATTTCAGCCTCTAGATTTTCGATTTGTCGCATGAGCTTACGGGCTTCTTTCTGACTTTCTTTCTGAGCTTGGTAGTCATTAACTGGACTTGTTTCTTTTGCTTGATTGCTAGTTGAAGCTTCTTCTGTCTGAGTCATTTCTACTTCTGCTTTCTTTTCAACATAGTAGTCATAATCTCCTAGATAGAGGATCGAACCATTCTCAGACAATTCCAAAACATGAGTGGCTACACGATTGATAAAGTAACGGTCGTGGCTGACAAAAAGAAGGGTTCCATCAAAATCAATCAGAGCATTTTCTAACACTTCCTTGCTATCAATATCCAAGTGGTTGGTCGGCTCGTCAAGGATCAGGAAGTTGTTGTTTTCCATAGACAATTTAGCCAAAAGTAAACGAGCTTTCTCGCCACCTGACAGCATGCCAACTGATTTTTTAACATCATTTCCTGAAAAAAGGAAGGCGCCAAGACGGTTGCGGATTTCAACTTCAGGTGTCAGTTTAAAATCATTCCAGAGTTCATCGAGTACAGTATTACTTGGTGTTAGCTTACTTTGAGTCTGATCATAGTAACCAACCTCAACATTGGCACCAAAACGCTTCTCTCCCTTGATAAAGGGGATCTGGTCCACAATAGACTTGATAAAGGTTGATTTCCCGATGCCGTTTGGTCCAACGATGGCAACAGCATTCATTTTACGAAGGTCCAGATTGATTGGCTCTGAGAGTATTTCCCCATCATAACCAATAGCCGCATTTTCAACTGTCAAAACGACATTTCCTGACGTTTTTTCAGACTGGAAGGTCATATTGGCTGATTTCTTGCCAGCTTCAGGCTTGTCCAAACGCTCCATTTTTTCTAGTTGCTTGCGTCGAGATTGGGCACGTTTAGTCGTTGAGGCTCGGACTAGATTTCGATTGACAAAGTCTTCTAGAGCCGCGATTTCCTTTTGTTGCTTTTCATAGTTTTTTGCCTCAGTAGCTAGCTTTTGCTCCTTTAACTCAACAAAGCGAGAGTAATTGCCTACATAACGATCCAAGGAATGCTTAGTCAAATCGAGTGTAACCGTCGCAACCTTGTCCAAAAAGTAACGGTCGTGACTGACAATAATGAGGGCGCCGCTATAGTTCACCAAGTAATTCTCTAGCCAAGCAATCGTTTCAATATCCAAGTGGTTGGTTGGCTCGTCTAAGACTAAGAGATTTGGCTTTTCAAGGAGCATTTTGGCCAGTGCCAGACGGGTATTTTGACCACCCGAAAGTTCGGCAATTTTCATCTGCCACATAGACTCGTCAAACTTGAAACCATTCAAGATAGCGCGGATATCAGCTTCGTAGGTAAAGCCACCAGCCTGACGGAAATTCTCTGATAAACGATCATAATCCGCCATCAGTTTATCTAGATCTTCACCAGACTTTTCACCCATCTCCAACTCCATCTGACGCAGTTGTTTCTCCGTACGGTGTAGATCATCAAAGACATGGAGCATTTCATCATAAATGGTATTTTCAGACTCAAAACGGCTATCTTGGGCTAGGTAAGACAGAGAAATATCTTTTTTCTTATTGATTTCTCCACTAGTTGGCTCCTCTTCCCCAACCAAAATCTTTAAAAGAGTAGACTTACCTGCACCATTTTTCCCAACAAGAGCAATTCGGTCTCGTTCATCCACTTGCAGATTGATATGTTCAAAGAGAACCTCACCAGCAAAAGATCGTTCAATTTTATTGGCTTGTAAAATAATCATACATCTATTTTACTATCTTTTTCTCTTTTGCACAATTGCAACGAAAAAAGTTCGAGTCATAAACCCGAACCTTTCATATTAGTATCCAATGCCTCCACGGAATGTGCGAGCCATATCTTTTAAGTCATAGTTTTTAGAAGAGGTATCAATGGTCCATTTACCATCTTTCTTGGTCATTTTAATTTCATAACCCTCTTTCTTCATGTTATCACTAGTGTCTAGTGGAGTTGAATCAAATTGACTCGGTGCATTTTCTAAAATGTACTTCTCACCAGCTTTCATAGCTTCTGAGTAGTTGCTATATTTGCCTTTGTTTTCTTCGTAGAATTTACGACTCAATTCATGAACATTCAAATTATCCAAGTCGATTGTTTCTGGTCTAACATAAACAACAGCATAATCTGGCAAATATGTCTTCACCTTGTAATCAACTTTTGCTCTCTTAGCATTTGCTTTGATGTAAGCATCTGCGAATGTTCTAAGTTCTGAATCAGAAGGTTTGTAATTATAGAAGCCTTTTCCGAACGACTCTGTAAATTTCTTGATAAACTCTTCTTTATCAGCTTTCGCATCGTTTGTGAATTCAGCACTGTCATCAGAAGATTTTTTATCATCAGCAAGCGCAACAACTTGCAACTTATTATCAGTAGCACTTAGGTTCGTTCCACCACCAGAACTTTCCCCATTAAGGTAAACCGCATCGACATATTTTTTCATAACATCTTTAGCTTCATCAATATGATCTTCGTACTGACTTGGATCCACCTTGATTGCTACATCGTTATTCTTTTTAGAATTTTCTTTGATATCATCGTAAAAGCTAGGCGCAAAGTGGAGTTCATACTTAGCGTTCTTGTCAACCTCATACACTACATAACCAGCAACGCTCTTTCCTTTAGAAAGACTGTCTCCATATGACATAAACTTAGTTTTACTGTCGCTTTCGTGGATTTGAATTGGTTGTAATTTTTCATCTTTTTCATTATAAAGCGTAATATCTTGGCTAGTAAAACTAAACTGTTTATCACGATTGTTCTTGATTTCGACTTGAAGTGCAAGGTAGCTTGAAGATGAATCTTCGTCTTTAGGCAATACAAACATACCGTCTTTTACAGAAACTTCAAAGTTTGAGTTTGAGGCAGTACCATTGTCGCTTGCTTTTTTTTGAGCTCCACAGGCAACAAGTGCTAAAGCTGATAAAAGCAAAGCAGAATGCTTAAGAATTTTTTTCATAATGGATTCTCCTTTAATGATTTACTATATTTTACCATACGCACTATAAAATTCAAAACAGAAACCAGATATTTTCAAAATATCTTAAATTTATAGAGTTTTACATTAAATTTTTCTATACCTTCATTTGATACATTAAAGAATTCTTTATAAAATAAATAGAATATAACAATATTTACGATTTATTTTATTTAAAATCCCACAAAAATACTATAACTTTTAGTATTTTTAAAAATTAGATAATTGATATTCATCCCTAACTTAGTATAAGTAAGCATGGTACCCACCATTTTCCCGCTAAAGTGCATAAGTAAATTTCCTACATTTTAAGTTATGCTAACGTTTTACTAAAATGTCAAATCGTGATATAATGAAAGCGATTAAAGCAAATAGACAAAGGAGATACTCTATGACTTACCAAGAAAATTATCAAAAATGGCTCGATTTTGCTGATCTTCCAGACTACCTTCGTCAAGATTTGGAAAATATGGACGAAAAAACAAAGGAAGATGCCTTTTATACCAATCTTGAATTTGGTACTGCTGGTATGCGTGGTTTGATCGGTGCTGGTACAAACCGCATCAATATCTATGTTGTTCGTCAAGCTACCGAAGGTTTGGCTCGTTTGATTGAGTCAAAAGGTGGAAACGAAAAAGAACGTGGTGTAGCAATTGCCTACGATAGCCGTCACTTCTCACCTGAGTTTGCCTTTGAATCTGCGGCAGTTCTTGCAAAACATGGTATCAAATCTTACGTATTTGAAAGCCTCCGTCCAACTCCAGAACTCTCATTTGCAGTTCGTCACCTCAACTGTTTCGCAGGTATCATGATTACTGCCAGTCACAACCCTGCTCCATTTAACGGTTACAAGGTTTACGGAGAAGACGGTGGACAAATGCCTCCACATGATGCAGATGCTTTGACAACTTACATTCGTGCTATCGAAAATCCATTCGCTGTGGAAGTTGCTGATGTCGAAGCTGAAAAAGCTTCTGGCTTGATTGAAGTAATTGGCGAAGCTGTCGATGTTGAATATCTTAAAGAAGTTAAGGACGTAAACATCAACCCAACATTGATTGAAGAATTCGGTAAAGACATGAAGATTGTCTACACACCACTTCATGGTACGGGTGAAATGTTGGCTCGTCGTGCTCTTGCTCAAGCAGGATTTGACTCTGTTCAGGTTGTTGAAGCACAAGCAACTGCAGACCCTGATTTCTCTACTGTAAAATCTCCAAACCCAGAAAGCCAAGCAGCCTTTGCCCTTGCTGAAGAACTTGGTCGTCAAGTTGGTGCAGATGTGCTTGTTGCAACTGACCCTGACGCTGACCGTGTTGGTGTTGAAGTTCTTCAAAAAGATGGTAGCTACCTCAACCTTTCAGGTAACCAAATCGGAGCTATCATGGCTAAATACATCTTGGAAGCCCACAAAAATGCTGGAACTCTTCCTGAAAATGCAGCCCTCTGCAAATCCATCGTATCAACTGACTTGGTAACGAAGATTGCTGAAAGCTACGGCGCAACCATGTTCAACGTTTTGACAGGTTTCAAATTTATCGCTGAAAAAATTCAAGAATTTGAAGAAAAACACAATCACACTTACATGATGGGATTTGAAGAAAGCTTCGGTTACTTGATTAAGCCATTCGTACGTGATAAAGATGCTATCCAAGCCGTTCTTGTCGTTGCTGAGCTTGCTGCCTACTACCGTTCACGTGGTTTGACACTTGCTGACGGTATCAAAGAAATCTATAAAGAATACGGCTACTACGCAGAAAAGACTATCTCTGTTACCCTTTCTGGTGTTGATGGTGCTGAACAAATCAAAGCGACTATGGCTAAATTTCGCAACAATGCTCCAAAAGAATGGAACGCAACAGCTATCACTGTCGTAGAAGACTTCAAGGCACAAACTGCTACTGCTGCTGACGGAACTGTTACAAACTTGACAACTCCTCCAAGTGATGTTTTGAAATATACACTTGCTGACGGTTCATGGATTGCAGTTCGCCCTTCAGGTACTGAACCAAAAATCAAGTTCTACATTGCCGTTGTAGGTGAAAGCAACGAAGAATCACAAGCTAAAATCGCTAACATCGAAGCGGAAATCAATGTGTTTGTAAAATAAGAAATTATAAAAGATGAGACCAACCAATCTCATCTTTTTTTCGTATCAAATCTAAGCATTTTTGGAAACTTTATGGCATACTAGACTTATCAATGAAAGCGAGGTAATCTCATGGAACAATTTTTAGATAATATTAAAGACCTTGAAGTCACTACGGTTGCGCGTGCACAAGAAGCACTCGATAATAAAGAAACTGCAACCTTCTTCATTGGTCGCAAAACTTGCCCCTACTGTCGTAAATTTGCAGGTACATTGGCAGGTGTCGTAGCTGAAACCAAAGCTCACATCTACTTCATCAACAGTGAAGAACCAAGTCAACTCAATCAATTGCAAGATTTCCGTTCACGCTATGGTATCCCAACTGTTCCGGGATTCGTTCATGTTGCTGATGGCCAAATCAATGTCCGTTGCGACTCTTCCATGTCAGCACAAGAAATCAAGGACTTTGCTGGATTGTAAAAAAGCCACTCGTTGAGTGGTTTTTTATATGGTCAATAGGACGTTTTTTCAAGCAAGTCTTGTATCATTCCATGCAGTTCTTCTATCTTCTCAGATTGTTTCTCAAGTAGTATTCTCTGACTGGATAATTCATCTTGTAGTTTATCGAGTTTTATCTGTTCATCTGGATTCTCTTTCACGAAAAAATTCGTCAAGGAACTCGTTAACATTCCTATTGTGCCAATACCGACAAGCATTAGTAAAACAGCTAACCACTTCCCAAAAATCGACGCAGGAACAATATCTCCATAACCAACAGTCGTTACCGTTACAAGCGCCCACCAAAGACTATCTGAGAAAGATTTTTCTTCAACAACAGATAAAATTGAACTACCTACCAGTACAATAAAGGAATTGAGATAGAAAATATAAAGTAAGCCATTTGTTCGTAAGAGTTTTCCAACCTTCTTTTCCAACTTGCCAGTCAATCCAACGACTCTTAAAAGACGAGTTAGTTTCAGTAATTTTGTCAGCCTAGCTAAGCGGAAGATACGCCCTAATCGAAATACTGTAAAAATAGCATTCAAAGGAAGAATAGCTAACAAGTCGAATATATTTTCAAGTATAAATCTCCATTTTTCTTTACTTGAAAAGAACCGCCAACCATAATCCACTACAAAGATAAACCAAATCACTAAATCAATAATACTGTAAGGTGGATTATCCAAATCAATCATCTCAGCAAATCCAAGCAAGACAAGGACAACGGATATCAAGGCAAGTATGATAATCGTCGTGTCATAGTAATCCTTTAATAACCATTTTCTATTCACACTGCTACTCCTTTAGTTTTTTAATCATTATACCACACTAAATCCCTGATAAAATACAAAACAAAAGAAGGCACTCGCCTTCTTTTTATATATCCGTTAATGGTGTTGCAGTATCTGGAGAGGTATCAAAAACTTTAAAGTCTACTCCGACTCCCAGATCAGCTTGCGCTAGCTGGTTGACCATTGTCATATGAGCCAGCTCTTTGATATTATTCTCCTTAGATAAATGGCCAAGATAGATTTTCTTAGTCCGATTTCCCATTGCACGAATCATGGCCTCAGCACCGTCTTCGTTAGAAAGGTGACCGAGATCCGATAGAATTCGCTGTTTGAGACGCCAAGCGTAAGATCCTGCTCGTAAGATTTCCACGTCGTGGTTGGACTCGATGAGATAACCATCTGCATTTTCGACTATTCCAGCCATACGGTCACTAACATAACCTGTATCGGTCAACATGACGAAGCTCTTGTCGTCTTTCATAAAGCGGTAAAACTGTGGTGCTGCCGCATCATGGCTGACCCCAAAACTCTCAATGTCGATATCGCCAAAGGTTTTAGTTTTGCCCATTTCAAAGATATGCTTTTGAGAAGAATCAACCTTGCCAAGATACTTGCTATTTTCCATAGCCTGCCAAGTCTTTTCATTGGCGTAAAGATCCATGCCATATTTGCGAGCCAAGACACCGACCCCATGGATATGATCTGAGTGCTCATGCGTAATCAGAATCGCATCCAGATCTTCAGGTTTGCGATTGATTTCAGCTAGCAGGCTAGTAATTTTCTTACCAGACAAGCCTGCATCTACTAGGATTTTCTTTTTTGATGTTTCCAGATAAAAAGAATTTCCACTGGAACCTGATGCTAAAATACTGTATTTAAAGCCTATTTCACTCATTTTAGTCTTCTATTTCGTCCTCCCATATTTCTTCTTTTACGGCATCCTTATCATAAGGGAGCACGATGGTAAAGGTTGAGCCCTTACCGTATTCACTTTTGGCCCATATAAAGCCATTGTGTTGTTTGATGATTTCTTTTGCGATAGCTAGACCTAGCCCAGTTCCACCTTGTGCCCGGCTTCTTGCGCGATCCACGCGGTAAAAACGGTCAAAAATCTTCGGCAAATCTTGTTTTGGAATTCCTAGACCTTGGTCTTTAATGGATAAAATCATCTGGTCATCAGTGGTTTTCATGCTGACAGTGATTTTCCCACCATCTGGTGAATACTTAATGGCATTGTTGAGAATATTATCAATCACCTGGGTCATCTTATCGGTATCAATCTCGATCCAAACTGAATTAATAGGGTAATCTCTAACAAGTTCATATTTTTTCTCGTCATCCTGACTTCTCATCTTATCAAAGCGGTTGAGAATAAAGGTGATGAAGGCTGTAAAGTTAATCAACTCCACATCCAACTGAGTAGTCGCATTATCAATACGAGAGAGATGTAAGAGATCTGTCACCATCCGCATCATACGGTTGGTTTCATCGAGTGAAACCTTGATAAAATCAGGGGCTACAGGATCATACAAGGCTCCCTCGTCCAAGGCTTCAAGATAAGATTTAACACTGGTCAAAGGAGTCCGCAACTCATGACTCACGTTCGAAACAAAGAGTCTTCGCTCACGCTCTTCCTTCTCCTGTTCGGTCGTATCATGTAAAACGGCAACCAAACCAGAAATGAAACCTGACTCACGGCGAACCAGAGCAAAACGTACACGAAGGCTTAGATATTCACCATTCACATCCTGGGAGTCAATCGTCAACTCAGGAATCTGTGTAATCAGGTCACGCAGCTCATACTCATCTTCTATCTTAAGCAATTCGAGGATGCTTTTATTCAGAACATCTTCTTTCTGCACACCGAGCTGTTTCTTGGCCATATCGTTGATCATAGTAATCTGGCCACGGCGATTGGTCGCAAGGACGCCATCTGTCATATAAGAAAGAATACTGTTCAATCGTTTACTCTCTTGTTCCAGATTTTCTTGGGTCAAACGAATAACTTCTGACAAATCGTTCAGATTATTGGTGATATTGGTGATTTCTGTACTTCCTTGCAAGTCCAAAACTTGAGAATAATCACCTGCAATCAAGTCCTTAACCTTTTGATTTATCTCCTTCAGACGGATATTATCCCGACGATTTTCCAGTAACAGCAAGGTCACTACCAAGATAAAACCAAGTAAAATCAGAATAAAGATAAAATCGCTGGTCAGAATAGTTTGTCTAATATCTTCAATCATTATTTCTCATATAGTATCCAACACCACGACGTGTGAGAATGTACTCTGGACGACTTGGAGTGTCTTCTATTTTCTCACGCAAGCGTCTAATGGTCACGTCCACAGTACGAACATCACCAAAATAGTCATAACCCCATACAGTCTCAAGCAAGTGTTCACGCGTAATCACTTGTCCAATATGAGATGCCAAGTGATACAAGAGTTCAAACTCACGGTGGGTCAAATCTAATTCCTCACCATATTTCTTAGCCACGTAAGCATCTGGAACGATTTCCAAATCACCAATTTGTAAAGGTTGCGTCTTCTTCTCATCAGACTCTTGGTTATCTACTGAAACTAGGTCGGTACGACGAAGAAGGGCCTTAACACGAGCCTGCAACTCACGGTTTGAGAAAGGTTTTGTAACATAATCGTCTGCACCTAACTCTAAACCAATAACCTTGTCAAACTCGCTATCCTTAGCTGATAGCATGATAATCGGAACGCTACTAGTCTTACGAATAGCTTTAGCAACTTCTAAACCATCAATTTCAGGTAACATCAAGTCGAGGATAATAATATCCGGTTGCTCTACTTCAAATAGCTCGATCGCCTCACGACCATTGAAGGCTGTAACAACTTCATAACCTTCCTTGGCCATATTAAACTTAATAATATCTGAGATTGGTTTCTCATCATCTACAATTAATATTTTTTTCATTTTATCACCTTTTTCTCTATCTATTATAACAAAAAAATGCAAAGAAGGCACAAATGGCTACTGTAAGCCTTCATCTTCAAGAGTTGTTTTTATAAGCCTGCCAAATTTTTTGTTGAGGTTTCGCAAGTGGATAATCAGAAAACTCCTGAGGAGAAACCCAGCGAATTTCTCTGTCCGAAAACTGTTTCGAATCTGTCACTTGGCCTGCTAGGATTTGAATATGCCATTTCCGATGACTAAATACATGCTTGACCTGGTCAAATACTTGCTGGGACCAATTCACTTCTAAATCATAATCCTGCTCAAAGTTTTCTTGAGGGCTTGGTCCAAATGCTCTGCTTTCCTCTTTGACTTGAGAAAAGAGATCTAGCTGATCGTCATCACTTGAGAAATCATCAACTTCAATCAATGGGAAATGCCAAAAACCTGCTAGTAGTTTCTCGCTTTCGTTTTTCTCAAGTAGATATTGACCATAGTCATTGCGTACAACCAAAGCCTTGAGATAAATTGGTAGGGGCTTTTTCTTGGGTTCTTTAATCGGATAACGATCCATGGTTCCATTCTGATAGGCTGCGCTAAATTCCTTAACAGGACTTTCTTCTGGTCGAGGGTTAACCGGAGACTCTATATCAGAGCCCAAGTCCATCAGAGCTTGGTTAAAGTCACCTGGTCGTTTCGGGTCAATCAAGATTTCCATCATGGCTTGGAAAATCTTTCGATTACTAGGAACTCCGATATCATAATTTACCTCAAACAAGCGTGCCAAAACCCGCATGACATTGCCATCAACTGCTGGCTCGGGTAAATTAAAAGCGATACTGGAAATTGCTCCCGCAGTATAGGGGCCAATCCCTTTCAAGCTAGAAATCCCTTCGTAAGTGTTTGGAAATTTCCCTTCAAAGTCTGTCATAATCTGCTGAGCCGCCGACTGCATATTGCGTACGCGGGAATAATAGCCCAACCCCTCCCAAGCTTTCAGTAAACGCTCCTCAGGCGCATTTGCCAAACTTTCAACAGTTGGAAACCAGTCCAAAAATCGTTCATAGTAGGGAATAACCGTATCTACCCTAGTCTGCTGCAGCATGATTTCAGAAACCCATATGTGATAAGGATTTTTACTTCTTCGCCAGGGTAAATCTCGCTTGTTTTCATCATACCAGTTGAGGAGTTTCTCACGAAAAGAGAAAATCTTTTCCTCTGGCCACATGTCAACACCGTATTCTTTCAAATCTAACATATATCTAGTATAACATAGAAGCTTCTAACTGTCTTTTTCTCAGTACTAAAAAGCCTCTTCCCATGGGAAAGAGGACTAAACCTTATTGATGAACCGCTTGGGCAGCAGTGATAAGGGTCAACTTGTACACATCATCTGCATTACATCCACGAGAAAGGTCGTTTACTGGCTTGTTCAAACCTTGCAAAACAGGTCCGACAGCCGCAAAACCACCGAGACGTTCTGCCATCTTATACCCAATATTTCCGGCTTCAATACCTGGGAAGATAAAAACATTTGCTTGACCAGCTACGTTACTTCCTGGAGCTTTTAGAGCTGCAGTTTCAGGAACAAAGGCAGCGTCAAATTGCAACTCCCCATCAATCTCAAGGTCG
Source organism: Streptococcus oralis subsp. oralis (assembly GCF_000960035.1). GTDB lineage: Bacteria > Bacillota > Bacilli > Lactobacillales > Streptococcaceae > Streptococcus > Streptococcus oralis_G. Next base: position 604,744 of record NZ_JYGR01000005.1, on the reverse strand, counting down.
GGACGCAAGTCGTGAGCAATTTTAGTTGCTTCTACGACCTTATCAACACTTTCACCAAATCCTGAACCTTTAGTAGAATAGCTTAGCATAGCAATTTTAGGTTCAATACCAAACATCTTAGCTGTGATTGCTGAATTGATCGCGATTTCAGCCAAGGCTTCTGCATCTGGATTGATGTTAATGGCACAGTCTCCAAATAGGTAACGTTCTGTACCACGTACCATAAGGAAGGCACCTGAAGTACGAGTTACGTTTGGACGAGTTTTGATGATTTGTAGGGCTGGGCGAACTGTTGAGGCAGTTGAGTGAATCGCACCAGATACCATACCGTCAACCAAGCCCAAGTAGACTAGCATCACACCAAAATAGTTGACATCTTCAACCAAAACTTTGCGCGCTTCTTCTTCAGTCATTTTGCCCTTACGACGCTCTACTAAAGCAGCAACCATTTCTTCAAATCGAGGATAGTGTTGAGGGTCAATGACTTCATAACCATCCATGATCCCTTCGATTTCGAGATAAATTTTAATTTTTTCAGGGTTTCCAAGCAAAACAGGGATTACTTCTGTTTCTTTTACCAAGCGTTTTGTTGCTTGAAGAATACGTGGCTCTTCTCCTTCAGGGAGAACGATACGAGCATTTTTGCCAACCAGGTTGGCTTTGAGACTTTCAAAAACTTCCATGAGTTTTCTCCTTTAAGAAAATAAATTATACTCCAAATAGTTTTTAAAGAGTATTAGTTGATAACTGAGTAATAAGATTGCTGAAATCATCCGGTAAGGGGCTTTCTAATTGCAAATCTCGCTCTAGAAAAGGATGATAAAAAGATAAATAATGACAATGCAAGGCCTGACGTTGAATTCCGTCATCCAGACTACCACCATACAAATCGTCTCCCAACAAAGGAAAGCCTATGTGAGAAAAATGCACTCGAATTTGGTGGGTTCGCCCAGTATGCAGGCGAATATCGACCAAGTGAATATTTCCGTAAGAAGCTACAACTTTATATGATGTATGGGCGTATTTCCCACCCTTGGCAACTCGTCTTGTGATAATGGAGTCCACATCACGCGCAATCGGGGCAATAATCTCCCCTTCAGGCTCCAAAACACCAGCTCCTTTAACTAAAGCAAAATACCGTTTTTCGATAGACTTTCGTTGCAACTGCTTGTCTAAACGTGCATGAGCGTAGCCGTGCTTGGCAAAGAGCATCAAACCAGATGTATCTCTATCAAGCCTAGTCACGATGTGAACTTGCTGGTTTTCATAGTTTTGCTTGACATAATAGCCCTTGATAAAATTGGCAATGGTATTGGAATGATTGACACTTGGGATGGAAGCTACTCCATAAGGCTTATTCAAAACCAGAAAATGGTCATCCTCATATAAAATATCGAGTGGTCGGTCAATAGCTTCAAGGCTCTCAAACCCTTCCTCTGCAGGAATGTCAATAGTTACTCTATCTCCAATATCTAAGAGATAAGTCGCATTTTGAGGTTGGCCATTGACCAGAATAGCCCCGCCTCGAAACTTAATCTTGGCCAAAAGTCCCTTGGAAACCTCATGTTTCTTGAGGAAGGTTTTGACTTTGACGTGCTCATCTGCGATAAATTCGAACCTCATTCATCCACCTCGCCGATGAAGGCATCTTTAACACGATTCCAGAAACTAGTGTGACTTGGAGTCGCTACGAAGTGAATCTTGTGATGGTCGATTTGATACTCAATCCTTTCGATATTACGGAAGGAATAGACGCTGTTATCGACTGATATCGTGTGGTAATCATTGCGTGTCGGCAAAAGTTCAATCTTATCTTTTTTGGGAATAATGATTGATGATCCCAAAGTGCGATAGACTCGGTTGTTAAGACTTGCTATCTCTGTCAACTGCAAGGCTTCAATGGTCGGATGCAAGACAGCTCCACCCAAGGACTTGTTGTAGGCAGTACTTCCCGTCGGCGTTGAAACAGTCACTCCATCTCCTCGAAATCGCTCGAACGGAACGTGGTTAATGATGATATCCGCAACCATGGTCCGGTCTGATCGACGGATGCTGGCTTCATTTAAAGCACGGAAGATTTTCACTTCTCCATTTTCAAGCGTTACTTTGACATTCAAGACTGGATAGGAAACTTTGGCACCAGTATCGAGTAGGAGATTGGTCACCAACTGATCCAGCTCAAAATCACGATAATCTGTGTAAAATCCCAAATGCCCTGTATGAACACCTACAAATCGAACCTTGTCTAACTGATTCTCATACTTGTGAAAGGCAGACAAAAGCATCCCGTCACCACCAATGGAAATGACGATATCGGGATTGGTATCGTTCAGTATAAAATGTTGTTTTTTTAGTTTTTCCCTCAGTTCATGCAAGACCTTCTGACTTTGTGGTTTTCTATTTGCTATGAGGTCAACTCGTTTACCTGTATTCTTCATCTGTATCGTCACTATTTCCTACACCATCGTTTAGTTTTCTGCTCAATGGATCAAAGAGAGCCTGCGCTTCTTGGATATCGTCACGAATCTTACCCATTTCTTCATCCAGTTGATAGGCTATTTTGGCCGTGATTTCCAGTCTTTTCCTGATTTCTTCTGGAAAATCGCCCTGGTATTTATAATTAAGTGAGTGTTCAATCGTAGCCCAGAAATTCATGGCTAACGTCCGTATTTGAATTTCCGCCAAAATCGTCTTAGCTCCGTTGATCGTATCAACCGTGTACTCGACAACCACGTGATAAGAACGATAACCTGAAGCCTTACGATGAGTGATATAGTCTCGTTCCTGAACGACTCTCATATCTTGGCGTTTACGTAGAATCTCAACTACCTCTTTAACGTCATCAACAAACTGAACCATGACACGTAAACCAGCAATATCTTGCAGATCATGTTCTAGACTTGCATAAGTAATTCCTCGACGAGCCATTTTTTCTTTAATACTTTCAATCGGTTTGACACGACCCGTTACAAACTCAATCGGAGAATGCTTGTTTTGCTTTCGATACTGTTTGCGAATCCCCCGAAGTTTGATCTTCAATTCACCAACAGCCTGAATGTAAGGATCTAAAAATTCTTCCCATTCTATGGTCATACTTTCTCCCTTGTAATGTTTGATTGCTCTGTCGAAAATCTTTGATTTTTTCAGTACATTCGTATACAATAAATACATTGTCCATTATACCATAAATCGCTTTCAAAGATATAGAAAAGGTTGAAAAAATGAAACATTTAGAAATAGAATTGAAAACACTTCTGAAAAAAGAGGAATACGATCATCTAAAAAAACAGTTTTCCCATATCCAACCCGTCCTTCAGAAAAACTACTACATTGACACGCCAGATTTCCAATTGCGTGAAAAGAAGGTTGCCATGCGCATTCGCACCTTTTCAGATTGGGCGGAGTTGACCTTAAAAGTACCTCAAACTGTAGGAAATATGGAATACAACCAGAAACTAACTCTTCCAGAAGCTGAATCATACCTAGAAAAACAAAAACTACCTCAAGGGCTCGTTCTAGAGAAGCTCGCTAAGATTGGTATCGAAAGTCATGACTGGCTTGTCCTAGGCTGTCTTTCAACTCTACGTTATGAAACGAAAACAGAAATTGGCTTAATGGCCTTAGATAAAAGTCACTACTTTGACCAGACGGACTATGAACTGGAGCTTGAAGTCACTGACCATGAAAAAGGGAAAGCCGATTTTCAGAAATTTTTAGATGAAAATCAGATAACTTATCAGAAAGCTCCATCAAAATTAATTCGTTTTATTAAAAGCATTAAAAAAAGCTGAAATAATCTCCTTTTTTTGGTAAAATAGAAAAGATAAAAATAAAAGAATCTGGCTTTGAAAAACAAAACTTTCTCAAAGAAGATTCACAAAGTTTACAGAGGACGGTCTATAATGTCAGATAGAAACAACATGAAACTTTTCACCCTAAACTCTAACCATGAAATCGCTCAAAAGATTGCGGATACAGTTGGTGTACCTCTCGGGAAATTATCCTCTCGACAATTTTCTGACGGCGAAATCCAGGTCAACATCGAAGAAAGTGTCCGTGGTTACGATGTCTACATCATCCAGTCAACCAGCTACCCTGTTAGCAACCACTTGATGGAGTTGTTGATCATGGTTGACGCTTGTGTACGTGCAAGTGCTCATAGTATCAACGTTGTCCTTCCTTACTTTGGTTATGCGCGTCAGGATCGTATCGCTTCTTCTCGCGAACCCCTCACTGCAAAACTGGTTGCCAATATGCTTGTCAAAGCTGGTGTAAGCCGTGTTCTAACGCTTGACCTCCACGCTGTTCAGGTCCAAGGTTTCTTTGATATTCCTGTAGATAATCTTTATACTGTTCCTCTATTTGCTAAGCACTACTGTGATAAAGGACTTCTTGGCTCTGATGTTGTTGTTGTTAGTCCAAAGAACTCTGGTGTTAAACGTGCACGTAGTTTGGCTGAATACCTTGATGCTCCTATCGCTATCATTGACTACGCCCAAGACGATTCTAATCGTAACGAAGGCTATATCATTGGGGATGTTGAAGGCAAGAAGGCTATCTTGATTGACGATATCCTAAATACTGGTCGTACTTTCTCTGAAGCAGCCAAAATCGTTGAACGTGAAGGCGCAACTGAGATTTATGCAGTATCCAGTCACGGTTTATTTGTTGAAGGTGCAGCAGATCTTCTTGACGCTACAAACATCAAAGAAATCCTAGTGACAGACTCTGTAGCAACCAAAGAAAGAACTCCAGAAAATGTATGTTACATTACCGCTAGCGAATTAATTGGTGATGCTATCGTCCGCATCCATGAAAGAAAACCAGTCAGCCCACTCTTTGCTTACAACAAAAAGAAATAAGGTGATTCTTTGATTTATTTGGACAATGCTGCTACGACTCCTATGTCAGCAGTAGCTATTGCAGAAATGACCAAGGTCATGCAAGAAACTCATGGTAATCCTTCTAGTATTCATGGCCATGGTCGACAAGCTGGTAAACTCTTGCGAGAGGCTCGTCAAGACTTAGCCCACTTACTAGGAACCAAACCTCAACATATCTTTTTTACATCTGGCGGTACAGAAAGTAACAATACAGCCATTATCGGCTATTGTCTCCGTCATCAAGACAATGGAAAACATATCATCACCACAGCTATTGAACACCATTCTGTGCTTGAAACCATCGATTACCTGGTGCAACATTTTGGTTTTGAAGCGACCATCATCCAACCAGTAAATCAAGAAATAACTGCCCAGCAAATTCAAGAAGCTTTACGTGACGATACCATTCTCGTTTCCACCATGTATGCTAATAATGAAACAGGTAGCCTCTTACCTATCGCTGAGATTGGACGTATTTTAAAAGAGCATCGTGCTGCTTATCATGTAGATGCTGTTCAAGCTATTGGGAAAATTCCTATCCATCCCAAGGAATTAGGAATTGATTTCCTCAGTGCTTCTGCCCACAAATTCCATGGACCAAAAGGAGTCGGATTTCTTTACGCATCGACTGGAGACTTTGATTCCTACCTTCACGGTGGAGACCAAGAACAAAAGAAACGGGCTGGAACAGAAAATCTCGCTGCCATTGTAGGCATGGTCGCTGCTCTCAAAGAGGATTTAAATGACCAAGTTGAGCATTACCAAAAACTAAGCGCACTCAAAGCTACTTTTTTAGAAGAAATTGCAGGTCTCGACTACTATCTCAATGAAAGTAACCACCAACTTCCTTATGTTGTCAACATTGGCTTTCCTGGTCAAAAAAATGATTTGCTCTTGCTTCGGTTAGACCTGGAAGGAATTTCAATTTCTACCGGTTCAGCTTGTACTGCTGGTATTGTGCAAACCAGTCATGTGCTTGAAGCATTTTATGGGTCTGATTCGCATCGTTTAACAGAATCTGTCCGTATCAGTCTTTCTCCTCTTAACACTGAGGAAGAATTGAAACAACTCGCACAAACCTTAAAAAATATTATTGGAGATTAATCTAATGGCATTCGAAAAAACCATTAAACTACAAAACTGCCGCTACGACTACACACTTAGCCCAACTGTCAAAAAGTTCACACTGAAAGATAATACTTTCTTTGAAACAAAAGTTGGAAACTTCGAACTGACTCGTTTGCTTGAGAAAGTACCTAACAGCGGTGATGGTTTCAAGCTAAAAATCATCATCAACAAAGACCTTACAGGTGCTAAACTCAACATCACTGACAAGTCTGGCCTTCGTTTGGTTAATATCTTTAAATCAGAAGACCACCACATTCATCAGGAAAAATTCTACTTCCTCATGGACAGTTTAGTAGAACGCGGTATCTTCACTAAAGAAGAAAGATAATTGACTATGTATCGACTTACCTATCAAGATAACTATCACGTAGAACGTATACTTGAATATAAGGATTACGAAGAGCTCATGTTATCTCTATCTGGCTGTGTGACCCTACCTGATACTCTCCTAATCAGCTCCTTAACGCTGAATGATAAGGTGATTTATCAAGGATTGGTTGGCGATCTCTACCGTTTTCTATCACAAGCTCATTTTTCAGATAAAAACTAAGAAATTTCTTAGTTTTTTCTTGTTTTTGTTGATTTTTTCACAATGTTTCTATAAAATAGAAGAATAGAAAGGTTGTGATTTTGTGAAAGATAAACAGTCTGCTATTCCAAAAGCAACAGCAAAAAGACTCTCTCTTTACTATCGAATTTTCAAGAGATTTCATGCAGAAAAAATCGAACGTGCCAACTCCAAGCAAATTGCAGAGGCTATCGGTATCGATTCTGCGACCGTTCGACGTGATTTTTCCTATTTTGGCGAGCTAGGTCGTCGTGGTTTTGGTTACGATGTCAAAAAATTGATGAATTTTTTTGCTGATCTCCTAAATGATAACTCCATTACAAATGTTATGCTGGTTGGGATTGGAAATATGGGCCATGCCCTTCTCCACTACCGCTTTCACGAGCGTAACAAGATGAAAATTATCATGGCCTTTGACCTAGATGACCATCCAGAAGTTGGAAGCCAGACACCTGATGGAATTCCAATCTATGGTATCTCACAGATTAAAGAAAAAATCAAAGAAGCAGATGTCAAAACTGCTATCCTAACAGTTCCAAGTGTTAAATCACAAGAAGTTGCCAATCTTTTGGTTGATGCAGGTATAAAAGGTATTCTCAGTTTTTCCCCTGTTCACCTTCAACTCCCAAAAGATGTGGTCGTTCAGTATGTCGATTTGACAAGCGAACTCCAAACCCTCCTCTATTTTATGCGTAAAGAGGATTAGAAAGCGAAAGCATTTATGAAAAAACCAGTTATTGGGATTACAGGAAATGAAAAAGCTCATCCAGATGATGACATCATGATGAGCTATGCAGCAAAGGGCTTTATTGAAGGAGTCAAGGACGCTGGCGGAATTCCAATCATCCTACCGATTGGTGATCAAGAAATAGCTGCCTATTACATCAGTATCATTGATAAGCTCATCCTAACGGGTGGGCAAAATGTTGATCCAAAATACTATGGTGAACCAAAGGCTATTGATAGTGATGACTACCACCTTCAAAGAGATATTTTTGAACTAGCACTTATCAAAGAAGCAATTAAGCAAAAGAAACCAATTTTCTCTGTTTGTCGGGGTACTCAACTTTTCAATGTCGCCATGGGAGGCACGCTACACCAAGATATCGAGGATCATTGGCAGGACTGTTCAGCCGAATACACGACTCAACGCCTCGTAACGGAACCTGATACGATTCTCCGAGAGATCTATGGAGAAATCTCTCACATCAACTCCTTCCACCACCAGAGTATTAAAGATCTAGCTTCAAATCTTAAGGTTGTAGCACATGATCCTAAAGATGGAATCATTGAGGCTGTGACAACTACGGACGGTTTTCCTTATCTTGGTGTTCAATGGCATCCTGAATTTCTCTTTGAAAATCGTCCCAAGGATAAAACATTGTTTGACTATGTTGTTAACGAACTCTAGGACTTATAAATAGGTTATTAATCATGAATGAAATTAAAATACCTTCTACTCATGAGATTTTGAGAGATATAGAAGCTAATGTTTTCATATCTTATAAGGAAAAGGAAGCTAATCTTTTCTTATCAAATAATGAAAAAGAAATAAGGGTTTGCTTTCATCTTTCTAATCTCTATAGACTTTTAACAGCGGAAAGTTACCAATCTTTTTCTAAGAATAAAGAGAATTTCGATAAACTATCTCAAAAAGAAAAAGAAAAACAGCTGAAAGAAATGTCTAAAAAGGCAAAACGATTTTGTAAAAAGGCAGATGCTAAACTAAAAAGTAAATTTCATTCAAGTCTTTACTTTTACAGAGATATTCTCATTCATAAAAAAAGATATTATAAAATCGAAGATTTCAATGCGATTGTCAACTTTATCGTTCAAGAAAATTTACTTGTACCCACGATAAAACCTCTTCCTGTTATCAATATGGCAGAAGTAGATTCCTATGTTCTAAAAGTGATTGAGTAAGATCATGTGTAATCTTAAATCAGATCCGTCTTTTCACGGTAACTAAAGTAATCAGAGTGAGAGACAATCAAATGGTCCAAGAACACAATTCCCATCAGTTCGCAGGCTTCCTTGACTAGTTTAGTGACATGGTCGTCGTTTCGACTAGGAGATACTGCACCAGATGGATGATTGTGAACGAGAATCACGGAGGTAGCCATATGCTTGAGGGCATAGTGAAGAATTTCCCTCGGTTCAGCAATGCTGCGTGTCGCAGATCCGATAAAAATAGTTTGCTGATGGATGATTTGATTTTGAGTATTGAGATAGAGCGCCACTAGGTGCTCTTGTTTTTTGTCGCCAAGTTCCTGTTGCATTTTCTTGGCTAGCTTTTGACTACTGAGAATACTTTCCATCTCAAGGGTTTCATGTTTGTGAATGCGGTGTCCCAGTTCAATCACTGCTTGTAGTTCAATGGCTTTAATCCGTCCAATACCAGACAGACTCTGCAATTCCTGCAGGGTCATATTTTTCAGATCAGTTAGACTGTTAAGACTATTCAAGACTCTCTGGGCAATTTCAAAGACATTTGCCTGACGCGTTCCCGTTCTGAGAAAAATAGCTAACAACTCTTGATTGCTCAGCGCCTCTACTCCTTCTTTAACTAGTCTTTCTCTAGGCAAGAGTGAATCTTCTTGGAATGAAATACTGTACATAAAAATCCTCCTCACTTTATTATTCGTGAGAAGGATGAAAAATTAGATTTTTTTCTCAATTGGAGCTACACTGGCTAGAAGTTTTTTCAGACCTACTTCTGGGAAATTTATTTTCAATTCCTGAGTATCACCACTACCTGAAACTTCAAGGACCGTTCCCTCTCCCCATTTCTTGTGAAGTGCAATATCTCCAATAGACCAGTTGGTATCGCTTGAATCTTTTTTATTTCCGGATGTAAACTGTCCAAACGGAAGACCACTTGACTGGATAGAGCGTGGTGCAGCATTGCGTTTCCGTTCTTGAAGGGCCTGAGCTAAGCTCATACCTTGACCGAAAGCAATCCCACCACTGCTATAAGAGGCTTTAAAGCTAGTATTCGCTGGGCGGGCCAAACCTTGATACTCGAGCAAGTCCGAACTGATTTCATTGATGAAACGTGTTGGACGGTTATAATTTGTACGACCGAAAAGCAAGCGTGAGTTGGCATTGGTCAGATAGAGGATTTTCTCCGCGCGAGTGATACCTACATAGGCCAAACGGCGTTCCTCTTCTAGCTCATCTGGATCTTCAGTTGCACGGCTAAGTGGAAAGACATTTTCCTCCATCCCAATGATAAAGACAACTGGGAACTCAAGTCCCTTAGCTGCGTGCAAGGTCATCAAGGTCACTTCTGATGTCTCCTGATTGCCTGAATCTGTATCTGCAATCAAAGCCAAGTCATTCAAGAAATGACTGAGTTTATCCAAACCTGTTTCTTCTTCTTGACTATCAGGATTGTCATCAAAGTTCTTGGTAACAGAAAGGAATTCCTCGATATTTTCAACCCGCGCCTTGCTTTCCAAGGTTGCCTGAGCATTAAGAATATCGACATAACCTGTTTTTTCTAGAACAGCCTCCACCAGCTCGGTGATAGTTAATTGATCCAGTTTTTCTCGCAAATCCAAGATCATATTGGCAAAGTCCCAAATTGACTGTGCTGCTTTTCCTTTGATGCCAGACAACATGATATTGGCTGAAGCATCCAGCATAGACATGTCTTGCATATTCGCAAAGTCGCGAATTTTCTCAACCGTTCCTGGACCGATTCCACGTTTCGGCTCGTTGATAATGCGCTCAAAACTGATATTGTCACTCAGATTAGCAATAAGATTAAGGTAGGCGATAATGTCACGGATTTCCTTACGGCTGTAGAACTTAGTTCCGCCAACCATGGTATAAGGAATATTGGACTTGAGCAGGGCTTCCTCAATGGTACGAGACTGCGCATTAGTCCGATAGAGTACAGCAAAATCTTTATGAAGGAAGTTTTGACTACGACTAAGTTCGTCGATGGTTTTGGCTATAAAAACAGCCTCATCCAGTTCGTCATTTGCACGATAGTAAATAATCTGTTCCCCATCAGCATTCTGGGTCCAGAGATTCTTGGGGCGACGATTTTTATTGTTTTTGATGACGTCATTGGCTGCTTGGAGAATGGTTTTTGTTGAACGATAATTTTCCTCTAACAAAACGACCTTGGCGTTAGGGTAATCTTTCTCAAAATCCAAAATATTCTGCATATCAGCCCCACGCCAACCGTAAATAGACTGGTCAGCATCACCGACTACACAGATATTTTTAAAGCGAGAAGCCAAGAGTTTGACCAATTGATACTGGGCATGGTTGGTATCTTGGTACTCATCAACATGAATGTACTGGAACTTCTGCTGATAGTAAGTCAAGACGTCAGGATTTTGATCAAAGAGACGCAGGGTCAGCATAATCAAATCATCAAAGTCAACGGACTCAGACTGACGAAGCTCCTTCTGATAGGCCGTATAACACTGGGCCACGATTTGCGTATACATATCACCAGCTTGAGCAGCATAAGCCACATCATCAATCAAGTCATTCTTAGCATTTGAAATAGTCCCCAAAATGGTCCGTTCATTCCATTTTTTCGGATCCAAGTTTAATTGCTTGAGAATGCGCTTCATGAGAGTTCGTTGCTCTCCTGGATCTACAATAGTGAAGTTCCGATTGTAGCCAATATGATCCGCATCGCGACGCAGGATACGAACACACATGGAGTGAAAGGTCGCAATTAGGCAGTCCTGGGTTGCTGGATTAAGCCCATAGGCACGCTCCTTCATCTCACGAGCAGCCTTATTGGTAAAGGTAATGGCCAAGATGTTCCAAGGATTGACCATCTTTTCATCAATCAAGTAGGCGATTCTGTGAGTTAAAACACGAGTCTTTCCAGAACCAGCCCCCGCCATGATTAACAAGGGTCCTTCTGTCGTTTGCACCGCGTCGGCTTGACGGTCATTCATTCCATTCAATAATGCGTTCATTTTCTCTTCCTTACTCTTGAAGTCAATGTTTCTATTATATCAGAAATCAGATAAAATATCTTTAGCTAGACTGATTGCGTCTAGAAAGTAACTCTATTATCAACTGACGACAACGCCTCATATCTAGACAAGAAAATGAGCTTGGAAAGATTTTCCAAACTCATTTAAAATAATCTATATCATTAGAACAAGCCTAAAACTGTTCCGTCGCTTTCAACATCCATATTAAGAGCGGCTGGACGTTTTGGAAGTCCTGGCATGGTCATGACATCACCAGTTAGGGCAACGATAAAGCCTGCCCCTAATTTTGGTACCAATTCACGGATGGTAATTTCAAAGTTTTCTGGTGCTCCAAGTGCATTTGGATTGTCAGAGAAACTGTACTGAGTTTTCGCCATACAGATTGGCAATTTGTCCCAACCATTCTGAACGATTTGAGCAATTTGCGTTTGAGCTTTCTTCTCAAAGTTCACTTTGCTACCGCGATAAATTTCAGTGACAATTTTTTCAATCTTTTCTTGAACAGAAAGCTCATTGTCATAAAGACGTGTGTAGTTAGCTGGGTTTTCAGCGACTGTCTTGACAAGAGTTTCAGCAAGAGCTACTCCACCTTCTGCGCCATCAGCCCAGACACTAGCCAATTCTACAGGTACATCGATTGAGGCACAAAGTTCCTTCAAGGCTGCGATTTCAGCCTCTGTATCAGAAACAAATTCATTGATAGCTACAACTGCTGGAATACCGAACTTACGGATGTTCTCAACGTGGCGTTTCAAGTTAGCAAAACCGGCACGGACCGCCTCCACATTTTCCTCTGTAAGAGCGTCTTTAGCCACACCACCATTCATCTTAAGGGCACGAAGGGTTGCGACGATGACAACTGCATCTGGAGATGTTGGCAAGTTTGGTGTCTTAATGTCAAGGAATTTCTCAGCACCAAGGTCCGCACCAAAACCAGCTTCAGTAACAGTATAATCAGCCAAGCGAAGGGCTGTGCTTGTTGCCAAAACAGAGTTACATCCATGAGCGATATTGGCAAATGGACCACCGTGTACAAAGGCAGGTGTACCGTAAATTGTCTGAACCAAGTTCGGTTTGATAGCATCTTTCAAAATCAATGCTAACGCTCCCTCAACCTGTAAATCACCAACAGAAACAGGTGTTCGGTCATAGCGATAGCCGATAACGATGTTAGCCAAACGGCGTTTCAAATCCTCGATGTCCGTAGCCAAGCAAAGAATAGCCATGATTTCTGAAGCAACAGTAATATCGAAACCATCCTCACGTGGAATACCATTTAGAGGACCACCAAGTCCAACGGTCACATGACGAAGAGCGCGGTCGTTCAAGTCCACAACACGTTTCCAAAGAATACGACGTTGGTCGATTCCCAGCTCATTTCCTTGGTGTAAGTGGTTGTCAATCAAGGCAGAAAGAGCGTTGTTAGCAGTTGTAATGGCATGCATATCCCCAGTAAAGTGAAGGTTGATGTCCTCCATTGGCAACACTTGAGCATAACCACCACCGGCTGCACCACCCTTGATCCCCATTACTGGGCCAAGAGACGGTTCGCGAATGGCAATCATGGTTTTCTTACCAATCTTGTTCAAGGCATCCGCAAGACCAATGGTAATGGTTGATTTCCCTTCACCTGCAGGTGTTGGATTGATGGCAGTAACCAAGATCAATTTCCCAACTGGATTGCTCTCAACTGCACGAATTTTATCAAAGCTGAGCTTAGCCTTGTACTTCCCGTACAATTCTAAATCGTCATAAGAAATGCCCAATTTCTCAACAACATCAACGATTGGTTTCAACTCAATACTCTGTGCGATTTCAATATCTGTTTTCATTCAAAACTCCTCTAACCTCTAATTTGATAATTTATTATAACACAAAACAAGATTTTTAACATCCATAAACTCTCTAAACGTTCGTAAATATCCTGAATTTCAAGATTTTTAGGGCCCTTTTAAAAATTTTATATGGCTTTATAGTTATAAACTATAGTGTAGCTTTGTTTTAGCAAAATTTTATCGCTTTCATTTTACTTACTGTTTATTTTTGTGTACAATAGTGCTATGAAAATTTTAGTCACATCGGGCGGTACCAGTGAAGCTATCGATAGTGTCCGCTCTATTACTAACCATTCTACAGGTCGCTTGGGGAAAATCATCACAGAAACCTTGCTTGCTGTGGGACATGAAGTTTGTTTGATAACGACAAAACGAGCTTTGAAGCCAGAAGCTCATCCCAACCTAAGCATTCGAGAAATTGATAATACCAACGACCTTCTAGTTGAGATGCAAGAATGTGTTCAAAATTATCAAGTCTTGATTCATTCTATGGCTGTATCTGACTACACTCCTGTTTATATGACAGGACTTGAGGAAGTTCAGGCTAGCTCCAATCTAGAAGAATTCTTAAACAAGCAGAATCATCAAGCTAAGATTTCATCAACTGATGAAGTTCAGGTTTTATTCCTGAAAAAAACTCCAAAAATCATCTCTCTAGTCAAAGAGTGGAATCCTTCTATTCATCTGATTGGTTTCAAACTGTTGGTTGATGTTACTGAGGATCATCTTATTGAAGTTGCTAGACAGAGTCTTGTCAAGAACCAAGCTGACTTAATCATAGCAAATGATCTTACTCAAATCTCAGCATATCAGCATCGGGCAATCTTTGTTGAGAATGATCGTCTTCAAACCGTTCAAACTAAAGAGGAAATTGCGAACCTCCTCCTTGAAAAAATTCATACATACGATTCTTAGAAAGGAAAGCCATGGCAAATATTCTCATCGCAGTGACAGGTTCCATTGCCTCCTATAAAGCAGCTGACCTAGTCAGTTCCTTGAAAAAACAAGGCCATCATGTCACTGTCTTAATGACTGAGGCAGCGAGAGAGTTTATCCAACCGTTGACACTACAGGTCCTCTCTCAAAATCCTGTCCACCTTGATGTCATGAAGGAACCTTATCCTGATCAAGTCAATCATATCGAACTAGGCAAAAGAACTGACCTTTTTATTGTAGCCCCAGCTACTGCTAATACCATTGCAAAGTTAGCCCACGGATTTGCGGACAACATGGTGACAAGTACAGCACTTGCCCTGCCAGAACATGTCAAAAAGTTACTCGCACCAGCCATGAATACAAAGATGTATGACCATCCGGCAACTCAGGCTAACCTAAAAACATTAGAGACCTATGATTATCAGATCATCTCTCCAAAAGAATCTCTACTAGCCTGTGGCGATCACGGCAAAGGCGCCCTAGCTGACCTGAATACTATATTAGAAAGAATAAAGGAAACCCTCGATGAACAAACGCTCTAACATTGCCCCAATTGCTATCTTTTTTGCAGTTATGCTCGTTATCCACTTTTTGAGCTCTCTCCTATTTAATCTTTTCCCATTTCCAATTAAACCAACTATCGTTCATATTCCAGTAATCATTGCTAGTATCATTTACGGCCCACGAGTTGGTGTTACACTTGGTTTCTTGATGGGACTGCTAAGCTTAACGGTAAACACGATTACCATCCTTCCAACCAGCTACCTCTTTTCTCCATTCGTACCGAACGGAAACATCTATTCTGCGATTATCGCTATTGTCCCTCGCATTTTGATTGGTCTGACACCTTACTTGGTCTATAAACTGATGAAAAATAAAACTGGGCTAATCCTAGCTGGTGCCCTTGGTTCCCTTACCAACACCGTCTTTGTCCTCGGGGGAATCTTCTTCCTTTTTGGAAATGTCTTCGATGGCAATATCCAAAAACTCCTAGCAACTGTTATCTCTACAAACTCAATCGCCGAATTGGTTATCTCAGCCATCTTGACTGTAATGATTGTCCCACGTCTCGAAACCTTGAAGAAATAAAAAAACAACTCCACTTTCGTCCTGAAGGTGGAGTTTAGTAGTTAAAACATAAGAATTAAGTTCCCAGTATTCTTTACCACATTTTAACCAAATTTTCCTGAAAAATCAATAATGCTTCTTGACTTGATTGGTGATTTATTGTACTATACTTGTGTATATACAGATAAATGGAGGTTCTTATGGATATACGGAAAAAAACGCAGTTTATGACCATGACTGCACTGCTCACAGCAATCGCGATTTTGATTCCAATCATTATGCCTTTTAAAATCGTCATCCCACCAGCTTCTTACACTTTAGGAAGCCATATCGCCATCTTTATCGCCATGTTCCTATCACCTTTGATGGCTGCTTTTGTGATTATTGCTTCGAGTCTCGGTTTCCTGATGGCAGGCTACCCTATGGTTATTGTCCTACGCGCCTTTTTTCACATCGTTTTTGGTACTTTGGGGGCTTTGTACTTAAAGAAATTCCCTGAAACCTTGGATAAACCAAAGGCATCTTGGATTTTTAACTTTGTTTTGGGTGTTGTTCACGCTATCGCTGAAGTACTAGCTTGTATCATCTTCTATGCTACTTCAGGGACAAACGTTGAAAATATGTTTTATGTTCTCTTCGTCCTAGTTGGCTTTGGCACAATTGTCCATAGTATGGTAGACTATACATTAGCACTAGCTGTCTATAAAGTGCTTCGAAAACGTCGCTAAAAGGAAAAACTATGACAAAGGATCGCAAACAAGCTCTTCTCAAACTATTAAAAGAGGCGCCAAAAGCTCTCAATGGTCAAACCTTGGCTGAACACTTTCATGTTACGCGCCAAGTCATTGTACAGGATATCGCTATTCTCCGAGCAGATGGGGCTCCTATCCTATCCACCAATCGTGGTTATATCTACAAAGAAAATGATGCCAGTCCCTACGTCCACAAACTCTTTAAAGTGAAACATGAACTGGAAGAAATCGGGCAGGAACTTCTGGCCATTGTAGATAATGGCGGACGCGTTCAAAATATCTTAATCGATCATCCCGTTTATGGCGAAATTGAAACCCATCTCAAACTCACCTGTCGCCGAGATGTCCAGCACTTTCTGGAACAAGTCGAGAATTCAGACTTTAGACCCCTTTCTGAATTGACAGACGGCATCCATTACCACCTTGTTGAAGCCGAGACACAACAAGACCTCCACTATATCGAGGAGGCCTTGGATCAGTTAGGTTATTTGGTAAAAGACTAGAAAATTTCTTTCTCCCAGCCGTCCTCTGTACGGTGACGATAGAAGAACTCAGACTTGTCAGGTGCTTCCATCATTTCCATCAAAGGCAACATATCATAGGCCAGATCCAAATTTGGAATCTGGTCTTTTTGCACCCAAGATACTTCTCCTTCTTCTGAAGATTGGAGATTTCCACTAAACTCTGTCGCCTTATAGCAAAAGACGATGTAGCGCTCACCTGAGTCCAGAGGCCAATTTTTAATGCCAACCAGTTGGGGATTCTGAATGGTCAGGCCAGTTTCTTCGTAGATTTCACGTATGACAGACTCTGCGAAAGACTCTCCATTTTCTACATGGCCTCCAGGAAAGGCATAACCAGACCAGCGATTGTTTTCAGGAGAGCGATATTGCATCACCACGCGCTGGGTTTCGAGGTCTTCAATCAGACAGATATTGGTTAAAATGGTTGCTTGGGCACGGGACATAGATTTGCTCGCTTTCTAAGTTATTAAAATGTATCTTCGTTGTATTTTACTTCTGACTTCATGATAAAGGGATTGATCAATTCATGATGTTCATAAGTAGTACGGGCCAAAAAACCTCTAACAATGATGATTTCCTTATCTTGTATGTGGATAGTCTATATTAATGGGAATGGCTGGATCCGACATAATGGACAAAGCAAAGAATGCTACAAACCAAAGGTAAAATGTCACCAATCCACTAAATATTTGAAAAATAAGGTGATACCATTGAAAATCTCTTGTTCTATAAAAGATTCTCCAGGGATGGATTAGGAAGGTCAAACAAAGAATAAAAAACCAACTATTCCACAAAACTGGCGTAAAGGATAGGCCAAAAACCAACAACACCAAATGAAAAATCACAAAGGTCAGCAAAGCCAAATAGAGTGTTTTAAATGAAAATAACCTAGTTCGATTTTCTTTTGTCATGATTATTCCTCTTTTTGTCCTTATATTTCAAAATGACCATTAATATCGCTGAAATGATGAAAAAGATTAGATAGGTAGCAATTGGAAGCCAGATGTAGCGATAATCGATAGATAATAGGGAAGGAATTTTTTTAACATTTCTCCCTTTCACCCCAACAATTAAGTGGAGGAGAAAAATAGGTCCGTTTATGAATAGAAAAGTTTTTAAAAATCCTTGTACTGAAGCCTTGTTGCTAAAACCATCTCTAAAAATACCTTGATAGAATGTGTGAACCAAAAAGACAAAATTCATAATAATTGGCAAGACATAGGACATTTCTTGATATGGTTTCGGGATAAGTGACGTCCCGAACAACACATACATGATACCAAAAATAGATAATAATATTATACCACCCTCCATAAAAGAAGCAATCTTTGAATGTCTTTCCAGCCACAATTGGACGTGAGCTATCAAAGAATACTTTTTCTGGATTTTTCTCATTTGTCTGTTCTGTTGTTTGATCTTCTTTGATTTCTTAATCTTTCGTTCCATTTGCGCCTCCTTCTTCTCTTTTCTATCTGTATAATCAAAAGCAGAATGCCCAGCCCCAAGAAAAAGAAAAAGAGATAACTTACAATAGGAACCCAGACATAGGCTGGATCCATAGAAATTATGGGAGGGAAATTCGTTGACTTACGACGTCCTAGCCAATTCAAACCTACCAAGAGATGAAAGGGAAAAAGAAGACCATTGAACCCAATAAATCCCCATGAAAAGTAACGCCATTTCTGAAGTTTATCACTACTAAAACGAAAGATAAGGAAATAGGTTGATAAGATCAGAAGGATAAGATTGAAGCTTAAGGGGGAAAGATAGTTCATGTTTGGTAATGGGTAACTAATGTAAGAGGCGGCAAGAAATGATACAAACATAGATCCAAATAATACACTCGTATCCAAAAGTTGACCAATCCTTCTGTGCCTTTCCATCCAAAGAAAAATCCTCTTAGTCCAAGAAGACTTTTCTTTTGTCTTGTACTTCATTTGTCTACTCATCTTCATTTTCATCTACTCCTTTTTTTGAAGCTTTAGAGAGAAAGAAGATTGCCAAAGTTAACATCAAGACTAGAAGGTAGATGACAATAGGAAACCAGATATAGGATGACTCCAGTGAAAACAAAGGTGATAGAACGACTCTTCCTCTTTTTCTCACACCAATCAGTTGAAAAATGAAGCTAAGGATATTGATATAAATAAAGGGTTCACAAAATCTTTTAAGGGTCTTTTCTTTTTCCGTTTTCACTGACAAAAAGAGAGCATAGAGCCTGTTTCCCAAGATAAAAAGATTTAATTGCAAGGGAAATAAGGGTTCTCTGTACCGAAAATCAGCTGGAATGCTTTTGTTTTGTGATGTTGTAAATTCTATAACTAGGAACAAGATGATATAAAAGACAATATCAAGCATAAATTTGACAAATCGATGCCCTTGTAACCAAAAACGAACAGAATCTAAGCCTGATGATTTCTTATAATTCTTCTCTTTTAATTTCATAACAACTTCTTTCCATTTAAAATATCTGCTAAAACGTGATTTTTTGTTCATTGAGTAATCTGAAAACAAAATCGCAATTCTACCAGTATTTAAGTCTCAGATTTTGAGGATTTCTTACGTACCATTCTAATTTCAGTGATAGGTTTTCCAAGGTCAAGTATTTTTTCTTGCCCATCAAAAGTAAAACCCATTTTTTGATAGAATGCAATGGCTCGCTTATTCCCTTTTAATACCCATAAAAATATTTCAGAGAACTGTTCAAGAGTCGTCAGAGCTTCCTTCATTAACTTCTGAGAAATACCTTTTCCATAATAGTCTTTTAAAACATATAAGGTAATAATTTCACCAGCTTGAATAGTCTCATCACGAAAGTTTCCATAACTGATAAAACCAACTACCTTCATGCCATCTATCGCAATCAATGTATTTTTAGGATATTTTTGACTAAAGAATCGACATCTTTCTAATGTCATCGTCTCCTGAAATTCTGCAGGTAAAAGATCATCATAAGCCTCTCTCCACGTTTGCCAATGAACGAAGGATTTACCTTCTATCTCTTCAGGAGTTTCCATTTGTTTGATAGTTAGGTTCATTTATTTTACTCCATTCTTCTCTCAGAATACCATATTTAATACTATCAAAATATTTGCCTTGGTAATAACGAACTTTTGGAATATGAGCTTCTTTTTTCATTCTTAATTTTTCAGCAAGTTTTACCATACCAAGATTTCCTGACCAAGTTGTCAAACCAAGATGCTCCAACTCCAAGTAATCCTGAAATGTCCGATCTATCCACTGTAGCATAGCAGCTTTTCCAATGCCAGAGTTCCAAAACTTGTTATCATAAATACAAATCCCCAATTCCATCCATCTTGTTTGTTTACATACCCAGTAGCGCGAAACAGTCCCAACAAGTTTATCATCAACAAAAATACCAAGGCGATTTGAGTTGTTTAGAGTAGATTCTGATTTTTGTAGTTTAAATTCTTGAAAATTAGGAAAATGCTGATAATCGTCATAATAGGGAGCATCATACTGTTTCCAAATTGGATTAGATTGTGAATAAGCAATTTCCCACAAAGACACCAAATCTCCTTCAATTAGTTTTCTTAAATAAACCATACTATTTCACTAATCCAACGCCTTCACTTCCTCAGCTACTTTTTGCAGATATTTTTGTCTTGTAGAATTTGTATTCACCTCACGCCCTAACTCACCCAAAATTGAAACTTTCTTTGTTTTAATACCGCAGTGATTTAAGACAGCATTCTTTAATACTGATATTCCATAACTGTCTGGAATATTGATAGAGCCTGAAAATACTTTGTACCACCATGTTGGTGCCATGGATGTTGCGTAAATACTGGCTGTTTTTCCTTTTAGTAACTTTTTAAACTGCTGACCTCTTAAGTAGTTCCAAATAAAACTTCCTTTATTATTGGCAGAGTAAGCAATTCCTGGCGTGAAAACACGATCGATCCAACCTTTCAATAAACTAGGCATACTACTCCACCAAATTGGATAAACAAAAATGAAATGATCTGCCCACTGGATTAATTCCTGAGAGCGAAGTATGAAAGAGTCCTCTTCCATACGTTTTCGATAACCATAACGTAATACGGGATCAAAATCTATCTCATTTAGATTAATAGATTCAAGCTCATGATGATTTGAGTCAATATTTTCTACAATCGTTTGAAAAATTTCTTGACAGAAACTTCCCTTGTCAGGATGTCCATTGATGACTAAAATTTTCATTCATTTTCTCCTATCTAATCCAACGCCTTCACTTCCAGCATCATATCACGGATCTGAGCTGCCAGTTCAAAATCAAGTACTTCGACGGCTTCTTGCATTTGTTTTTCGAGTTTTTTAACGAGTTCCTTGCGCTCTTGTTTGTTGAGGCTATTGATATCAACTTCCTTGTCCTCTTCCTTAGCAACTGCCTTGGTCACAGCAATCAGGTCACGGATTTCTTTCTTGATTGTCTGAGGCACAATACCGTGTTCTTCATTATAGGCCATCTGGATTTTCCGACGGCGGGCAGTTTCATCGATAGCACGTTGCATAGACTGAGTCATGGTATCAGCATACATGATGACATGACCTTCACTGTTACGGGCGGCACGTCCAATGGTTTGGATGAGTCCACGCTCGTTACGGAGGAATCCTTCCTTGTCAGCATCTAGAATAGCAACCAAACTTACTTCAGGTACGTCAATCCCTTCGCGGAGCAGGTTGATTCCGACCAAAACATCAAAAACACCCAAGCGTAGGTCACGGATAATCTCCGTCCGCTCCAAGGTCTTGATGTCCGAGTGCATATACTTGACCTTGATGCCCATTTCTTTGAAGTAGTCGGTCAAGTCTTCTGCCATTTTCTTAGTCAAGGTGGTAATAAAGGTCCGTTCATTCTTTTCAACACGGGCATTGATTTCACCTAGGAGGTCATCAATCTGTCCCATAGTTGGACGAACTTCCACTTCAGGATCTAGAAGTCCTGTCGGACGAATGATTTGCTCAATTATTGTCTCGGTCTGTTCATTTTCATAGTCACCTGGTGTCGCTGAAACGTAAACAATCTGATGCACATGACTCTCAAACTCCTCCCGACGGAGAGGGCGATTGTCCAAGGCAGACGGCAAACGGAAACCATAATTAACTAGCATTTCCTTACGAGAACGGTCTCCATTATACATGCCCTTGATTTGCCCCATGGTCATGTGACTTTCATCAATCATGATCAAGAAATCATTTGGGAAAAAGTCGAGAAGCGTATAAGGAGGCTCTCCTTCACTACGACCATCCATGTGGCGTGAGTAGTTTTCAACACCGTTGGTATAGCCCATCTCACGTAACATCTCAATATCATACTCTGTTCGCTGTTTCAAACGCTGGGCTTCCAGCAGTTTGCCTTCCTTCTCAAAGACAGCTAACTGCTCTTCTAACTCTGCTTGAATCTTGGCAATCGCAACTTCCATGTGGTCGTCATTGGTCACAAAGTGAGTAGCTGGGAAAATCGCCAAATGATCTACTTCTCCCAATACCTGACCTGTCAAAGCCTCAACCTCACGGATACGGTCAATCTCATCCCCAAAAAATTCTACTCGAAAAGCGTGTTCATCTCGGGAAGCCGGGAAAATCTCCACTACATCCCCACGCACACGAAATCTTCCCCGTTGAAAATCAATATCATTGCGTTCAAACTGAATATCTACCAAGTCATTCAAGAGTTTGTCACGAGAAATCTCCAGACCTGGACGGAGACTAACGACACTATCTGCGTATTCCTTGGGCGAACCCAAACCATAGATGCAAGAGACAGAGGCCACGACAATGACGTCATTACGCTCCAGAAGTGCTGATGTCGCAGAGTGTCGAAGCTTGTCAATCTCATCATTGACCGAGCTATCCTTTTCAATATAAGTATCACTCGAAGGGACATAGGCCTCAGGTTGGTAATAATCATAGTAGGATACGAAGTACTCAACAGCATTCTCAGGGAAAAATTCCTTAAACTCTCCGTAGAGCTGACCAGCTAGGGTTTTGTTGTGGGCAATGACCAAAGTTGGTTTATTGACTTTGGAAATGACCTGACTCATGGTATAGGTCTTCCCTGTACCCGTCGCCCCCATCAGAATCTGAGCTTTCTCTCCACTCTCGATATTGTCAACCAACTGCTCAATCGCTTGGGGTTGATCTCCTGAAGGTTGGTATTTTGATACTAGTTTAAATTTATTATCTGTAATTCGATTTATCATGATTGCCTCATCTGCATTTTTCTATCCTTCTATTTTACCATAAATTTACTTTTCAGACTCTTCTCTAAGTTGATAAGAGCGAGTATCTTATGTTACATTTTCTCACATAAAATTCATAAAATTTGCCTTTTCATTCATTTTCTGATATAATGGGAAAATATTCGGAAAAGGAGACTAAAAATGAAGAAAAAAATACTAGCATGTTTGCTCATTTTATTTCCCATTTTCTCACTAGGTATGGCAAAAGCTGATACTGTTAAGATTGTGTCTGATACAGCTTACGCACCTTTTGAGTTTAAAGATTCAGATCAAACCTATAAAGGGATTGATGTTGATATTATCAATAAAGTCGCAGAAATCAAAGGATGGAACATCCAAATGTCTTATCCTGGCTTTGATGCAGCTGTAAATGCAGTGCAGTCAGGTCAAGCAGATGCTATTATGGCAGGTATGACAAAAACAAAAGAACGTGAAAATGTCTTTACCATGTCTGATACCTATTATGATACAAAAGTTGTCATTGCTACCACAAAGGCAAATAAAATCACCAAATATGAGGAACTTAGCGGGAAAACAGTTGGAGTTAAGAACGGAACTGCCGCTCAACGTTTCCTCGAAAGTATCAAAGATAAATACGGTTTCTCTATCAAAACCTTTGATACAGGTGATTTGATGAATAACAGTCTAAGTGCTGGTGCTGTAAATGCCATCATGGATGATAAACCTGTTATTGAGTATGCGATTAACCAAGGACAAGATCTCAGCATCAATATGGATGGTGAGGCTGTTGGAAGCTTTGCCTTTGGTGTCAAGAAAGGGAGCAAGTATGAACACTTGGTTACCGAGTTTAACGAAGCCCTAGCACAAATGAAGAAAGATGGTAGCTTGGAGCAAATCATCCAAAAATGGACAGCTTCTACAACTACGGCAAGCCCAACGACAACTACTGCTGCTGGACAAAAAGCTACTCCAGTGAAAAGCAAGTACATTATTGCCAGCGACTCATCTTTCGCCCCATTCGTCTTTCAAAATTCAAGCAATCAATATACCGGTATTGATATGGACCTCATCAAGGCCATTGCCAAAGATCAAGGTTTTGAAATTGAAATTACCAACCCAGGATTTGACGCAGCAATCAGTGCTGTTCAAGCAGGACAAGCAGATGGTATCATTGCTGGTATGTCTGTAACAGATGCCCGTAAGGAAACCTTCGACTTCTCAGAATCATACTACACAGCAAATACGATTCTTGGTGTGAAAGAATCAAGCACCATTGCTTCTTATGAAGACCTCAAGGATAAAACTGTCGGTGTTAAAAACGGAACTGCCTCTCAAACGTTCCTTACTGAGAACCAAAGCAAATACGGTTATAAGATTAAAACCTTTGCAGATGGCGCATCAATGTATGACAGTCTGAATACTGGATCTATCGATGCCGTGATGGATGATGAGCCAGTTCTCAAATATTCTATCAGCCAAGGTCAAAAATTGAAAACGCCAATCGCTGGAACTCCAATCGGAGAAACAGCCTTTGCGGTTAAAAAAGGAACAAACCCAGAATTGATCCAGATGTTCAATAACGGACTTGCGAACCTCAAAGCTAACGGTGAATTCCAAAAGATTCTTGACAAGTATCTAGCTAGCGAAACTTCAACTGACTCTACAAGTACGGTTGACGAAACAACTATCTGGGGCTTGCTTCAAAACAACTACAAACAACTTCTTAGTGGACTTGGAATCACTCTTGCTCTAGCTCTTATTTCATTTGCAATTGCCATTGTCATCGGGATTATCTTTGGTATGTTTAGCGTTAGCCCATACAAATCTCTTCGTCTAATCTCTGAGATTTTCGTTGATGTTATTCGCGGTATCCCATTGATGATTCTTGCAGCCTTCATTTTCTGGGGAATTCCAAACTTCATCGAGTCCATTACAGGCCAACAAAGTCCAATTAATGACTTTGTAGCTGGTACTATTGCCCTCTCACTCAATGCTGCTGCTTATATCGCTGAAATTGTTCGTGGTGGGATTCAAGCTGTTCCAGTTGGGCAAATGGAGGCCAGCCGCAGTCTTGGTATCTCTTATGGAAAAACCATGCGTAAGATTATCTTGCCACAAGCGACTAAATTGATGTTGCCAAACTTTGTCAACCAATTCGTTATCGCTCTCAAAGATACAACCATCGTGTCTGCTATCGGTCTGGTGGAACTTTTCCAAACTGGTAAGATCATCATCGCCCGTAACTACCAAAGTTTCAAGATGTATGCAATCCTTGCTATCTTCTATCTTGTAATTATCACGCTTTTGACTAGACTAGCGAAACGCTTAGAAAAGAGGATTCGATAATGGCAAAACTAAAAATTGATGTAAATGATTTGCATAAGTATTATGGAAAAAACGAGGTTTTAAAAGGAATTACAACTAAATTCTATGAAGGAGATGTTGTCTGCATCATCGGTCCTTCTGGTTCTGGTAAATCCACTTTCCTCCGTAGCCTTAACCTTCTCGAGGAGGTAACGAGTGGCCACATCACAGTGAATGGTTATGATTTGACTGAAAAATCAACCAATGTCGACCATGTTCGCGAAAATGTAGGAATGGTCTTCCAACACTTCAACCTCTTCCCACACATGTCCGTCCTAGAAAATATCACTTTTGCACCTATTGAACACAAACGGATGACCAAAGAAGAAGCTGAAAAATTGGGGATGGAGTTGCTTGAAAAGGTTGGACTAGCAGATAAAGCTAATGCCAACCCAGATAGCCTTTCAGGCGGTCAGAAACAGCGTGTAGCTATCGCTCGTGGACTTGCCATGAATCCTGATATCATGCTCTTTGATGAGCCAACTTCCGCTCTGGACCCTGAAATGGTTGGAGATGTACTGAATGTCATGAAGGAATTGGCGGAACAAGGTATGACCATGATTATCGTAACCCATGAGATGGGATTTGCTCGCCAGGTAGCCAACCGTGTTATCTTTACGGCTGATGGTGAATTCCTAGAAGATGGAACTCCAGATCAAATCTTTGACAACCCGCAACACCCTCGTCTAAAAGAGTTCTTGGACAAGGTCTTAAATGTATAAAACAAAAGTGTAAGGTTCTCCTTACAGTTTTTTAATTGCGTATTGGATTTTTTGTTTTTTTTGAAAATTATGATAAAATAAAAACTATGAAAATGAGGAAATCTCATCCCTAGTCCAACTAGGAAAAAATATAGAAATTAGGTAGCTAGATGTCATCAAAGGTTATTGTTACAATTTTCGGTGCGAGTGGAGATTTAGCTAAACGCAAACTCTACCCTTCCCTTTTCAGACTCTATAAATCAGGCAATCTCTCTGAGCATTTTGCTGTTATCGGAACAGCTCGTAGACCTTGGAGTAAGGAATATTTTGAATCTGTAGTTGTCGAATCCATCCTTGATTTGGCAGATAGTACCGAGCAAGCCCAAGAATTCGCTAGCCACTTCTACTATCAAAGCCATGATGTGAATGATACGGAACATTATATTGCTTTGCGCCAATTACAAGCTGAGCTAAATGAAAAATACCAAGCTGAACACAATAAGCTCTTCTTCTTGTCTATGGCACCTCAGTTCTTTGGAACCATTGCCAAGCACCTCAAATCTGAAAACATTGTCGATGGTAAAGGTTTTGAGCGCCTGATCGTTGAGAAACCATTTGGTACAGACTACGAAACAGCTAGCAAACTCAATGAAGATCTCCTTGCTGCCTTTGATGAGGAGCAAATCTACCGTATCGACCATTACTTAGGTAAAGAGATGATTCAGAGTATCTTTGCGGTTCGTTTTGCCAACATGATCTTTGAGAATGTTTGGAATCGCGAACACATCGATAATGTTCAGATTACCTTTGCGGAACGCTTAGGTGTTGAAGAACGCGGTGGCTACTATGATCAATCTGGTGCCCTTCGTGATATGGTGCAAAACCATACTCTTCAACTCCTCTCTCTTCTAGCCATGGACAAACCAGCTAGCTTTACAAAAGATGAGATTCGTGCTGAAAAGATAAAGGTCTTTAAAAACCTCTATCATCCAACTGAGGAAGAATTGAAAGAACACTTTATCCGTGGTCAGTACCGCTCTGGTAAAATCGATGGTATGAAATACATTTCCTATCGAAGCGAGCCAAATGTCGATCCTGAATCTACAACAGAAACCTTTGCGTCTGGTGCCTTCTTTGTAGACAGCGATCGCTTCCGTGGCGTTCCTTTCTTCTTCCGTACTGGTAAACGCCTGACAGAAAAAGGCACTCATGTCAATATCGTCTTTAAGCAAATGGACTCTATCTTTGGAGAACCATTAGCACCAAATATCTTGACCATCTATATCCAACCAACTGAAGGATTCTCTCTTAGCCTCAATGGTAAGGAAGTTGGAGAAGAGTTCAAACTTGCACACAATTCGCTTGACTACAGAACTGATGCTACCGCTACTGGTGCTTCACCAGATCCATACGAAAAGCTAATCTACGATGTATTGAATAACGATTCAACTAACTTTAGCCACTGGGAAGAAGTTAGCGCTTCTTGGGAATTGATTGACCGTATCGAAGAACTCTGGGCTCAAAATGGAGTTCCGCTCCACGACTACAAGTCTGGAAGCATGGGACCACAAGCAAGCTTTGACTTACTAGAGAAGTTTGGAGCCAAATGGACTTGGCAACCAGATCTACCGCCAGCTGACCGACAGTAAAAACCAGTATTACCAATACGATTTAGAAAACCAGCTCGTCCGCGCCGAAATCAAAAAGCTCGCCGGCAATACCGAGATCTGGACCAACGCCTACTACCCGTTCGGCCGAAGACTTTCCAAAGAGCGCCAAGACAAACTTGCCTGGACGAGTACCGAACCGAAACGCACCCACTTCGTCTGGGATGGAACGCGATTACTTCAGGAGTACACCTACAAAGTCAGCTACACCTATATCTACACCGACCAAGACAGCTACGAACCGCTGGCGCAAATCTTTGACAACGCCAAAGACGGCAAACAATACCATGCCTATTTTCACAACGACCAAATCGGCATACCGAGGGAGATGACCGACAGCCACGGTAATCTGTTATGGTACGGCGAATACACCGCTTGGGGTCGTCTGAAAACGAACTTTCAGGCGACCTTCATCTTATTTCGTCAAAAATGTGCGCACAAAAGGGTTTTCATATCATACTGCTGCCTTTGAAATAGAATAAAAGGCGTATATAAAATCATGTAGGAAGGATGATTTCGGAAACCAAACGGCAGGGATTAATTTCAAGGAAACAGGCAGCAAGATTTCGTAGAATTATTGGTAAATGTTCCTAATTTTATTAATGTAAATATATTGGAAAGGGTTAATATGAACTACTTGATTAAGCCATATGAATCAATTGGTGATTTTGTATTTGGTACTTCTCTTGAGGAAGTACAAGAAAAATATGGAAGACCATTAAAAATGGTTGAAGATAATATTATGAATAATAAGGTGGAATATAGAAATGCTTGTGAGTTAGTTTATGAAAACGATAAACTGGTTTATGGATATTGCTTAAAAGATTCCAATCCCATATTAGGAGATATTGATATATTTAAAAATTCAATCGAAGACCTTAAAGCCATCGATTCAGAATTTATTGAAGGAAAAAAATATATTCTTTTTAAGAACCTCGGAATTTGCATAGGAGGTATGACAGGGAAAAAAATTCCTGAAGGTAAGTTATTAATTGCATTTGATAAAAATCACCTTGATTTTTTTGAATGTTTTATCGAGGTCTAATCGAACTGTAGCCAATGAAACTTCCAATTCCGATGTAGAGTAAGCCACAGCCTACACAAAACCTCCAATCCGGACGCAGAGAATGTATGGTACGCACGCGATTTCTGTTTTTCAGACGGGCTCAATATCTCTTTTGAGACCGTCTGAAATTTTGGTTCTTTAGTAATCCGATTACCATAGGAGATTATCATGGATATGACATTATTTAATTTTCAGACATTTTGGGAGGCAAACTCTGATGAAGACTATCGTGAAGATATTATCAGAATGTCTATTGCACTTATGACATTTCTTAAAAAGAATGGTTTACTCATAGATATTGATCCTTTTAATGAAGACGGTTCTATTAAAGAAAATATCGTTATTAGAAAGTCTAATGTAACTGATGAAGGATTCCAATTATTTGTTAAACCAGTAAATAATTGGTGGAATGCTTTGGATAGGGGGACTCCTCCAGAGAAAGTTACTATTTTGGAGAATGGGTTGAAAAAAATTCGCGCTGCGAAAAAGTAATTTTATATTCTCAGACGGCCTCAATATCTCTTTTGAGGCCGTCTGAAACATTCGTCCTTTTAAAAATTTCTCATCCACAAACTGGGTAACCTGATCTACCGCTAGCTGCCCAATGTCAAAAATCAATAATACCAATGCGATATAGAAAACCGACTCGTCCGCTAAATTAAAACCTACTACATGGACTCGCTATATTAAATCATCAAGGAAGTGTTAAAATGAAAAAGATAGAACTAATAAAAAAATATATTAAAGTAAATGAAATAGGTAAAGCACAGGATTTGATATTTAGAAGTATTAATGATTCGGATATTGATATTCAAGGAAGAACTGAGTTGATTGATTTATTTGTAAAATTAATTCCAGATAATCAATCTAGCTTAATTAAAGAAATGGAAGTTTTGCTTAGTGGAAAAGATCAAATACTTACATACTTTTCAAATAAAATAAAGGAACTTCCTAGTAGAGAAGATGTGCCTATAAATGTAGAGAATATAGAGTATGTTGAAAAAATCTTTCTAAATTTGGATTTAGAAAAAAATACTAAAGAACAGAAGGTTAAAAATTTACTTGATGAAAATTATTATGGTAGATTAAAAGATATGTATATAAGGGATATCAACAAAGTATACTTCTCCTCGAGCGGTAGAGAAAAGATCAGTATATCTATTGAAAAAATATTCACTTTATTGAGTAAAAGAATTGATAATTTAGATGCGAAAAATAATATTTATGTTTATTTTATGGATGAGGTAATGAGCGATATAGAATTACTTATAAAATACTATGCTTTTGATAAGGCTGATTATTTTATTGAATCAATAATCAAGTGTTATAAAGAAAATTATTTTCCTTATAAATGGGAGGGAAAATACCCAGATGGGAACATTAAATATCTAACTTAGAAATTAGTAATTCGTATCTCGTATAAAGCCTCCATTCCCAACGTAAACAAGCCGTATCCCGTATGAAACCTCCAATTCTGACGTATGGTGTGTGCGGTACACACGCGTTTTCTGTTTTTCAGACGACCACTGTAATGAAATAAAACTTAAATTAAATTTTAAATAATTGAGAAAATAAGATGGATATGCCAATTATTGTGAATGATAATGGAGATATTAGTTTGTTTGCCAATATCAAAGATGCAGAATTATATTTAGAACCAGACGATATCAAACAAAATTTCTATGAAATATTTAATAGAAATGGAGATTTATTAAAACCAATTATATTAAAAAATAGTAAAAAATTTCTTTTTGGTAACTTTATAAAGGAGAATATACAAATAACACCACATATTCCTAATATAAATGATAGGGAATATTTATTCAAATTATTATTTAATTTTTGTAATAATATTAAACTTGAAGTTCCAAAGGAAATTAATCTAAATGATTTAATTGATAAATTGATCAAAGAAATTGGCTTTACTAAATAATCGTATACCGACGGCGAAGTGCAGAACTACTTCTACGATCTGCATGACCACCTGGTTAAAGCCGAAATCTTCAAAAAAGACGGCACGAAAGAGACTTGGGCCTACACCTACGAACCTTTGGCACAGGTATGCAACTGGACCAACGAAGACGGAGAAAGCCACCAACAAACCCACTACTTCCACAACGACCAAATCGGCATCCCACGTGAGATGACCGATAAGGACGGCAACCTGATTTGGTTCGGGGATTATTACGGCTGGGGCAAACTGAAGAGCGAAACCAACATATCCGGAACTGCTCACCAACCCTTCCGATTGCAAAACCAGTATGTCGACCGTGAGACGGGGCTGCATTACAACCTGATGAGCTATTACGAACCTGATGCGGGTCGGTTTGTGAATCAGGATCCGATTGGGCTTTCAGGCAGAGACAATCTGTATCAGTTTGCTCCTAATGCGCAAACAGGCAATAAAATTTGCTAAAAAATATAAATGCTATTAAGGAGATTTAAATGTCAAAATTACTTTTTACTTCTTCTAAAACGCCACATAGTATTGATTATATTGGGGGAGGAGCAGAACATATTCCGTTAGAACTATGGCCTAAAGTTCCAAATTCAGATGCCTACCAAACGCATCTGTTTACTCTTTATTCTGATTTTTTACCCGAAAATGTATTCCCTCGTAGAAATTATTATATCTCTGTTTTTATTTCCATAGAGGAGCATGCATTGGGAGGAGTAAAAGACTCTATTTCATCCAAATATACTGTTAATTGTCAAGATGATTTAATTTTACTAAATGATGGTTTTAGTTGTGCTGTTCTTTATGAAAGGGAACAAGATATCGGCAAGCAAGATTTAGGAAGTATTTCTTTGGAAAGAAAATTTTTTGAAAGACTTGATGAAGTTGATAAAGAAGCCGATGCAAAATACAATGAAAATGAACATTTATTCTTTGAAGATAATGGGATGGGATTGGATGTATCCAAAATTTTTGGTAATCCTTATTTTGAGCAAGATATAATTTATCCTCTTCCTAAGTTTAGTTTTTGTTTGCAATTATTAGAAGAAGATATAGATAAAAAGTTACATATTTTTCAAAATGGTATTGGTTATTTTTATTATGACCAAAATGTTAAGAAAAAACTTCTATCTGGAAGTCAAGCAGGTATTTTTTTTATTCAAAATACTTAATAATTATCACGAAACCTTCAATCCCGACGTAGGGTGTTTACGGTATGCACGCAGCTCCTGTTTAGACGACCTCAATACATCTTTAAGGCCGTCTGAAAGACATTGTTCGAGGAGGACTATATTATGGAAATTAAAAATAGAGATGACTTTCTAGTTTTTTTAAAAGAATTCATTACTGAAATTCATACAGAAGATTTTGAAAATAATACACTAGATAGCTTTTTAGAAGCCATGAAAAATTGGATTGAAGATATGGATGGATACTATAAAAATATAGGTATGAAAGAATATAACGACAAAACTTTAAATTGGAGTATGTTAGCAGACATTTTGAATGCCTCACGAATATATGAATAGCAATAAGTAAACGTAGTTCGTCTGACAAAACATTTTTCAGACGACCTTCGTCTCGAAGAGCAAACCCGCTTCGTTTGGGACGGCAGCCATCTGTTACAGGAGCAAAATTCAGACGGCAGATATACCTATATCTACACCGAACCCGACAGCTACGAACCCTTGGCTCAGGTACATAACCGGACCAACGAAGACGGCGAAAGCAGCCAACAAACCCACTACTTCCACTGCGACCAAATCGGCATCCCAAGAGAGATGACCGACATCCATGGCAATCTGTTATGGTACGGCGAATACACCGCTTGGGGTCGTCTGAAAAAGGATGAGCGGGTTTACAAGAACGCGCACCAACCGTTCAGATTGCAGAACCAATACTTCGATGAAGATACCGGACTGCATTACAACCTGATGCGGTATTACGAGCCTGAGGTCGGGCGGTTTGTAAATCAGGACCCGATTAAATTAATTTGTGGAGATAATTTATATCAGTTTGCACCGAATTCCATTGGGTGGATTGATACTTTAGGTTTAGCACGTAGAGGAACTTACAGAGGAGAGAGAGGGAGCCATAAAGGAGGAGAAACTAATCACTCTCCAGCTTGGGAAGCATATAAAGATTTACCAAATAGACCATCTTATGGTTCTGCACCTGCGTATCATATGGATAAAGCAGATCATAGAGGCATGTCAAGTACAGGGAGTTCAACTACTGCTCGTCGTTGGAGAGCGCAACAAAGACAATTTATCCTTCAAGGTCGATGGGATTTGGCTATGGAGATGGATATTATTGAGACTAAGAGGATATTTATAGATAAATATGATAAGAGATTGAGAAGGATGGTGCGAGAAACTGTTAGACAGAAATTAATCACTAAATATCAAGCATCTAAACTAAGAAAGGTCATTGGAAAATGCAAGTGAATGAAGTTAAAATTATTCCTTTTAAAGGCATAGATTTAGGTAATCGTTTTTTTCAACTTGGAAATACGATGGAGCAAATTATTGCTAAATATGGAAAGGCAGCAAAGGTTATAGAAGATAACATTCTTAAAATTACTTCTGAATATAGAGATGCCTGCACATTAGAATATAAAAATAATAAGTTAGTTAGCATTATTTGTAGTAAACATCTGAATCCAATATTTGATAATTTAAATCTTTTTGAGCCTGAAAATATTAAAAAATTAAAAAAAGAATATGATTGCATTGATGGAAAAGCATATATTACATTTCCCACTTTAGGTATTTCCATAGGTGGCATGTCCAAAAAAAGGATACCTGAAGGTAAAGTTGTTATAGTCTTCGTAAAAGAGGAGATAGATACTTATGAATTTTTTGCTAATGAGGATTGAGAAGCTGTCGCTCGCTTAAATCCAAGCCGTAGCCTGCATAAACTCTTAAGTCCTGACGTAGAGGGTGTGCGGTATGCACGCACGCGGTTTCTGCTTTTCAGACGACCCCAATCCTTTTTCGAGGTCGTCTGAAATATTCCTTCAATAACAATCTAAGCCAAGACCGCCTACAAATACGGCCAAGGCGGTTTGCCGACCCAACACGCCAAAAGGAGGAGGAACTATTTTAACTTCTAAAGGCAAAGTTGTTAATGTAAATGAAAGAGATATAACATTTATTTTATTGAGGTATAAAAAATGAAGAAAAAAATATTAAATAGCTTCTGCTCATATTTAGAAGCTAACCATATTTCATTTAAAAAACATGATTGTATTATTTCACTTTATTTTAATGACATTTTTTTTGGAAAAATTAATTTCCAATTTAAAAAAGGTAAGCATGTAAAAATTGGGGCATTATGCTCATTTTCTATCGTTTCTTATATAAATGAGCAAAATATTCTAGAGCAAAGATTTATAGAATTAAGTACAACTATCCCAAAATTTTATCCTGAAATAAACGATATTTTTGATGAGAATGACACACCAAGTAATTTTAAAGTACATGGTTCAGAACTTGGAAAATTTGATTCTATTTTTAAAGATTTTGGCATTATTTCTTTATATCCAGAAACATCCGAAAATGAAATAAATGAGATAATTATTGCTATATTCGATAATTATGTATTACCAATGAAAAATTATTATTTCGGAAGTAATTTAGCAATAGAGGATATTTTAAAAAATCCTTCCTCATATAAATACCCGCTATCTACAATTTTACTAATAAGTCATTTACATAACTTGGAAATTAATAATTTCTTAAACATAAAAAATCCTAAAAAATTCCCTGACTCAAAGAATATATCTAAAATTTTAGATTTATTATTCACACATAAAAGAAATATTGAGATACACAATGATAACAATAGTAAAAATGACCACTAGATTGAGTTAGTATGCGTAGCCCGCAAGAAACCTCCAATCCCAACGTAGGTTGTGTGCAGTACGCACGCGGTTTCTGTTTTTCAGACGACCTCTGTCAAATCGCCTAACCCGAAGGCGACGCACAGCCTCACTTCCGTCACCTTCAGATGAATTATTTGAAATTATACGATTGAAATAGAAAGGAATCTTATGGGAGTAAATGATATAGTTTTATTTGATTACCAACTATTATTGAACAGAACTAACGATATTGATTATAAAGAAGGTATTATAAAATCAACTATTTCATTAATGAATTTTCTTAAAAAAAATGATTTACTAATAGGTATTGATCCTTTTAATGAGGACGGTTCTATTAAAGAAAATATCGTTATTAGAAAGTCTAATGTAACTGATGAAGGTTTTCAATTATTTGTTAAACCAGTAAATAACTGGTGGAATGCTTTGGATAGGGGAACTTCTCCCGAGAAAGTTACAATTTTGGAGAATGGGTTGAAAAAAATTCGTGCTGCGAAAAAGTAATTTTAATCCTAAAAAACTAAAACCAGAGGAAATAAATGTCATTCATTTGTTGAGAATAAGATCCGTGATGCCAAAAGACAAAAAGCAATAGTTGCGGGAAGAGACCATATTCTCAAAAATGGTTGTAAAAATCTTCCAATAATTTAACATTCTATGCTATGGAGAAAGAAAAGTATTATGAAAATATTTAATTGGGAAAAAAACAAGACTTTATATAGATATCTTAAGAATGGTGATTTATTTTGTTTTAAAATAGCTGATAAATTATTCGGTTACGGTAGAATAATCGCTAAAAATAAACTTGGTGCCACTGTAGGAATTTTTGATTTGTTTACTTCAAGCCCAGTTGAGCCATTTGATTATAAAAATGCTGGAAATTACCCAATTCTATTCAAAACCGTTTTAGACTGTCATACCTTATTTGAATCAAAGCTAGAGTCAGACTGGCGGATAATTGCTCAAGATCCCAATTACCAAGATCCAACCCCAAGTGAAATTACTTCCATTAATCCTGCTATGGGATTGGCTCACAATGCAGACTTTTCCATCGAGCAAGAAATAGATGAAGAGGATGCTAGGCAAAAAATACTTAAGAGCATTGAATTGCTTGAAACACCCAATAGCCATTATCATATTTTAAGTTTTCTTATTCGTCGTAAACCAGAAATTTTTAATTTACCTATTGAATCGTTTGCAGAATTTGAAGATTTTATTTCGGATGAGTTTCAAAAAATTCACCACCGGAATTTAAAAGCGTGAAAAGCAAGCCGTTGCACAAAACCTTCAGTCCTGACGTAGCACGCGGTTTCTGTTTTTCAGACGATCTCACTATCTTCTTTGAGGTCGTCTGAATCATTTGTTCTTTAACAATCTCATTAGCAGTCATTTACAAAATGTAGTTTCTCGAGGAGCATTATAATATTATGGAAATTAAAAAAGAGTCCAACGACTATATTATTAAATTAAACAACTATGAAGTATTAGTTTTTTTTGAATGGCTTGTTAAGTTCGTTGAAAATAATGAAATTATTGATGAAGCTGAGCAAAAAATATTATATGACTTAGATTGCTTATTAGAATCCACATTAGAAGAACCTTTTATGGAAAATTATAAAGATCTAATACATATAGCTAAAAAATCTATTATTAATAATAAGCAAACTGTAGATTGAGACGAGCCTCAACAAATTGATTAAAGCCAAAATCTTAAAGAAATACGGTACGAAAGAAACTTGGGCGTACACTATGATGCCTTAGACAGAAGGATAGACAAAGGTCGTCTGAAAGACGGAGAAGCTTCAGACGGCCTCGAAGAGAAAACTGGATTCGTTTAGGACGGCAGGTATACTTATATCTACACCGATCCTGACAGCTACGAACCCTTGGCACAAGTACACAACCACACCAATGCCGAAGGCGAAAACCACCAACAAACCCACTACTTCTACTGCGACAAAATCGGCATCCCGCGTGAGATGACCGATAAGGACGGCAATCTGTTGTGGTACGGCGAATACACCGCCTGGGAGCGTCTGAAAGAGGAAACCAAGGTAACGGATAGTGCTTACCAACCCTTCCGCTTGCAAAACCAGTATGCAGTCCGTGAGACGGGGCTGCATTACAACTTCTTCAGGTATTACGATCCTGATGCGGGTCGGTTTGTGAATCAGGATCCGATCAAATTAAAGGGTGGGAATAATCTTTATCAATTTGCGCCGAACGTGCAGGGATGGGTTGATATTTTGGGTTTATATAATGCTCAGAAATGTGCATCAACTGCTGCTAGAATAGAAAATCTTAAATACGAAATATACTTAAAACGTATTCCCGCACTTGAGAGTAATCCAAATTATTTACCGTGGCGAATTGGTCCAGGAGAAGCTCTTAGAGATACTGTCCGAGGTCATGTAAAGCTACTGAATGCTGCGTATAGTAAACTAGCTAAAGCCGAAAAAGAGTGGGTAGATAATGGTTGCGACAAACCACCTCCTCCTTCTTCTCCCGTAACAAAATACACTAATTGCTCCACTGAAGACAAAACATCTACTAATAATGATACTTTAACAGCAATCGCCCTTGTTGGAACTGTTGTGCTAGTTAGTGTTTGTATATATTCAACTGCGGGAGTATGTGGTGCTTTTGTGGTAGGAGGAAGTCTTGTAGGAGCAATGTGAAGTTTAATATTGATATAGGAGCATGATAATTATGCGCAATAGTGATTTTTATACACAAAATATGATTGAATCTTCTTTAGAACAAGAAGATTTCAGTCAAATAATTATACTACTAGATTCGCTACCATCTAAAAGAATACGTAGAGCATTGTATTTATTATCAGAAATATTCCCAAATAAAATAGAAATTACTGAGAATGAATTTAAATTTATTAAATATATATTATCCAATAATAAATTTATAGTAGTTCAAAGCATCTCTGATTTTCTGAGAGCAATATCTATACTTAACTTTAATGACCTACAAAAACAGGAAATTGCTGATTTGGTTTTTCAAAATCTAAATATTTTAAGCAAAAATTGTGATTTTGAGTTAAATGTACTAATAACAAAATTAATAGAACCCAATAAATTTTTTATGCTAATTGATAAAATTAAAAATAATTTAGATGATTATTCAAGAAAATATTTATTAGATTTTATTTTTTATGAGAAAGAATATCTTGAAAATAGCTTTAATGAAGATGAAATAAATGATTTCATAGAATTTTTGAGCTACCCTAGATAAAATAGCAAGCCGTAGCCTGCATGAATTTTCAAAAACACAGGTATGGTACGGCGAATACACCGCCTGGGGGCGTCTGAAAAAAGATGAGAGGGTTATAAGAACGCACATCTCAAGAGGGCTTTATACAAAATTCGTCTCAAGGATAACTATAACATCCATCTAATACAAAAATCGCCTTATATTCTTCTTGTTATTGAGGATATTGATACCTTTAAAACTGGAGTTATTAACCCCTTTAATGACTTACTTGATCCTGATAAAAAGTACCTGATTTATCGTGATTTTATCAAAACATATCGCAATATGACTCCGATTGAAAAAATTGAATTTTGCAAAAAGAGGACCGTCGAGAAAATCGCAGATAAAAAATAAGCTGTGGTATATATTTAGTGATGAGGTAACGCTATGAGAAAAACACTTTTTAGTTGGATGCTTGCATTTTCTGTATTACGCTTTCTTGACCGCTCAGTACGTCAGTCAACTAAAATACTACGACGTCTATTGAAATAACTTAGTTCTGTCATCAAACAGAACTTTTTTTCTTGATTAAAATCTATATCTAATATATAATCAATCTATAACGTATAGATTGGAGATATATCATGGCTATAACTTTATCGAAACAATACAATTTTAAACTGAATGAAGCCACTATGGAACAAGCTCGAAAAATTATCAAGGAAAAGGGAATGACAATGACAGATGCTATTTCTTTATTTGTGGAGCAAATAGTCCTGGAGCAAGATTTGCCTATTAAGACGGCCGAAGATCTACATAGAGAACAATTGATTGAAGAATTACAAGCCCAATCTGAGCGTGCCTTGAGAGAATACGAGGCAGGCGAAGGAACTTCCCTAGACGATATGAGGGTACGTTATGGCTTATAAAGTGATTGCTTCAAGAGAGGTCGAGGATGCTATCAACAATATACACGACTATATAGCTACGGTACTTCTATCCCCTCAATCCGCCAAAAATACTGTGGCTAAAATCTTAGACAGCTTAAAAAGTTTAGAGATTTTTCCTGAAGCAGGCTTTGACGCTGATGAGAAAATCGGAGTAAAGATTAACAGCAAGTATCCCTCACGAGGAAAAATTATAGACCAATATGTTTTGCTTTACTTTATTGACCAAAAACGAAACACCGTTTTTTTATCTCACCTATTCCACACTAAAAGTGACTACGTCACTTTGTTACAAAAAGACAATATAAAAAGGCCAAATACTTGAGATAACTTTCTTAAGTTTATAAGCTCCGAAACCTTAATTTTTGGTACCGTCTTGGTTTAATAATACGGTATATATAATATTTTACAGCTATATCCCCTTTAGAAACGTGATTTAATAAAGATTTAAACACTATAGAGTATATCTTTGTAAAATACGGTTTACAATTGGAGCAAGTAAAATGAAAAAGTTACTGATCGGAATGATTGGAACTATTTTGCTTTTGACAGGAGCTTTAAAAATGTCACAACAACTTACAAAAAATACTCAATATAATGATTTGACTGTTAGATACTATTTAGGAATGACTTTTCCTAAGTATAACCATCCTGCAAAATTGTATGATGAAATCAATTTAGATAAGGTAGACAATATCCGAAAAAGCAAAGAGACTAAATCTTATTATATTGGGTTTTATAAAGATGGAAAATTAATTAAATTTGAGAAATATAGTAATGATAATAAAGTAATGGATTTTGCTTATGAATATGATGAGAGGGGAAATCTAATCAACATTTATAAAAATAACATCGAGGTAAGAAAACCTCTCCAAAAGTGGAGGGACTGGTGCTTGTTAAATGATTAAAGGAGGTTGTTATGCTTAGTTTTTATGATTGCGATAAAAATTTATCTGAAAATGATTTCAATGAAGTTGAAAAAAAATTAGAAGTATCTTTTCCAGCTTCATTCAAGTCACATTACTTCAAATGGAATGGAGGTACTCCCAATCTTTCATGTTTTGTCAATGATAATATCGATTTTGACTATATTGAAATTCGCGACTTCATTCCAATGAAATATTCTAAGCAGTTTGAGGATGATCCAGATTTTACATTGGAAGGAAGAACAATAAATGAATGGGAACTTAATGAGTTACCTATAAATCTGATTCCTTTTGCTTTTGATTGGGGAGGGAATTACCTCTGTTTAGAAAAAAATAGTCGGCAAATTATTTATTATGTAAGGGATGTATGGAGTGAAAATATATCAAGAGAAGCTAATTTTAAAAAAAATTCAATTATTATTGCGAAATCATTTGATGAGTTTTTAAATTGTTTAGAAGAAAATCCTGATGATTAATAAACTGGCGTAGCGTAGTGTATATATAGTAAGTGTAACAAGGCATAGCTCGCATGAAGCCTTCAATCTTGAGTTAGGATGTGTACAGTAAGCATGAGATTTCTGTTTTTCAGACAACCTCTATCAAATCGCATCCCCCGACGACGGCTACGGCGATTTTACCGCCGTTTACGGACGCGACGGTAAAAAAACTGCGCGATTTCGCCTACCGCAACCATATCATGGTCGAACACAGCCAGCCCGACGGCGTGTACGAGATTTACAAGAAAGTTTAAAAAACGTTTGAGTAAGTCCATATCTGTTGGAAGATGTACTTCTACCAACTCGCCCAAACGATTAGATTAGGAGGATATTATGAAAAAATTACTAGTATGGAGATATGCCCTACAAAGCATGGATAAAGCAGCAAAAATGGGGTTACCACGTGTAAGTAGTGGTGTTCTAGGGATATCAGAGGAATTCAACCCTAAAAAAACGCATCCTGATTTTGACTTTCCATGGAGTTGGTTCGTAAAGGGGCAAGAAATTCCTCCAATGCCTGAAAAGGTTTATGTCTGCTTAAAAAAAGCAAGGAGTGTTACTTTTGATTTTCTTCCATATAATGATTTCTTTATCATGTCAGGGCATTTTTTGGAGTTTATTAAAAAATACGGGTTTGATCATGATTTTGGAATGAGTAAAGCAATTATTGTCAATACAAAAGGGGAGTTATTGACGAACGAAGCTTATTATTTGGTAAGAATAGTTGATTGGGAAATTCAGGATGAAATTGTTTACCCAGATTTAGCATTAGATGAAGATAATTATTCACTGGAGGCATATACTAATTCAGATAAGGATATTTTATTGTCTACCAATTATAATTATTCAGGAGCATTTATGGTGTCAGAAAATTTAAAAGAAAAAATATTGGAAAACTTTTCTTTGCCTTTTCTTTATTCTTTGGAAGAGTGGAAGGAATTAAATAATTCAGACTTTTATTGGGATTAATATAAATCAAAGAAGTGTTGGATGAACTTTTTTCCATCCCAACATCTACTCCTTCTCCCGTGGGAGAGGGCTGGGGAGAGGGCAAAACGATAGCTACGAACCGCTCGCGCAAGTCCGCGATTGGACAACCGAAGACGGCGAAAGCCACCAGCAAACCCACTACTTCCACTGCTACCAAATCAGCATCCCAAGAGAAATGACCGACAAGGACGGCAATTTGCTGTGGTTCGGCAACTACACCGGCTGGGGTCGTCTGAAAGAGGAAACCAAGGTAACGGATAGCGCATATCAACCCTTCCGCCTGCAAAACCAGTACGCCGACCGCGAGACGGGGCTGCATTACAACTTCTTCAGGTACTATGAGCCTGAGGCGGGGCGGTTTATCAACCAAGACCCGATTAAATATTGGGGGGTGAAAATTTTTATACTTATGCATTTAATATCACGAGTTGGGTAGATTATTTAGGATTAAATCCTTTTAAAATTTATTCGCGTTTGCGACAAATATTTAACAAAGCAAATAAAAAAGTAAAAAACCTGATAAACGCGACCAAGAATATCAATTAGCAAAAAGATTCTGTGATACTCCTGTTTCACCTCAAGCATCCAGATGTGCAACCCTAAGTGCACAAATTAATCATGCCAAAAGATGTATTGAGTTATATACTAATTGGGATAGAAAATGGCAGCCTGGAAGACATACAATCAAAATAAACGATTGGAAAAACAGATTAAATGTTTTAAAAGAAAAAGCAAAAGCTGAATGTTCTAGATAAAATTGTTTGGAGAGTAAATATGAATAATCTTTTAACAAAACTTTTTTTGAAATACCAAGACTACCCTAGTTTTTTTAGTAGTAATCCTATCACCTCAGTACATGACTTAGGTTCTATGGGAGAAACATTATTAAATTTAGCAGTTAATTCTCAATCTAAAAAAGATGTTATCTTGCTAATAGAAAATGGAGCTAATGTCAATAAACAGGGTGAATTAAATTTTACTCCTATTCAAAATGCTTGCCTTCACGGAAATATTGATATTATTGAAATTCTTTTAAAGAATGGTGCTAAAACAAATATAAAAAATGAGTTTGGATATGACGCAAAGCATTATGCAACGGAAGAATACCATGATAAAAAAAAATCTAAAGAGATAATGAATTTATTGAGAAATTATAAGTAATTGATTAAATCATATTAATGGCGAGCCAACAAAACCGTAATAAGGTCGCTGCATTACAACTTCTTCAGGTATTACGAGCCTGATGCGGGCGGTTTGTTAATGAAGAGACCATATTCTCAAAAATGGTTGTAAAAATCTTCCAATAATTTGACATTATATGCTATAGAAAGGAAAAAGTATTATGAAAATCTTTAATTGGGAAAAAAACAAGACTTTATATAGATATCTTAAGAATGGTGATTTATTTTGCTTTAAAATAGCTGATAAATTATTCGGTTACGGTAGAATAATCGCTAAAAATAAGCTTGGTGCCACTGTAGGAATTTTTGATTTGTTTACTTCAAGCCCAGTTGAGCTATTCGATTATAAAAATGCTGGAAATTACCCAATTCTATTCAAAACCGTTTTAGACTGTCATACCTTATTTGAATCAAAGCTAGAGTCAGACTGGCGGATAATTGCTCAAGATCCCAATTACCAAGATTCAACCCTAAGTGAAATTACTTCCATTAATCCCGCTATGGGATTGGCTCACAATGCAGACTTTTCCATCGAGCAAGAAATAGATGAAGAGGACGCTAGGCAAAAAATACTCAAGAGCATTGAATTGCTTGAAACACCTAATAGCCATTATCATATTTTAAGTTTTCTTATTCGTCGTAAACCAGAAATTTTTAATTTACCTATTGAATCATTTGCAGAATTTGGAGATTTTATTTCGGATGAGTTTCAAAAAATTCACCACCGGAATTTAAAAGAGTAAAACGCAAGCCGTAGCCTGCACAAAACCTCCAGTTCTGACGTAGGATGTGTGCAGTACGCACGAACGCAGTTTCGCCTATCGAAATCACATCAATGAATACGGAGAAAGCCGTCAGCAAACCCACTACTTCCACTGCGACCAGATTAGCATCTCGAGAGAGATGAACAATAGCAAAGGTAATCTGGTTTGGTTCGGCAACTACACCGCCTGGAGTCGTCTGAAAAAGAATGGGGAATAATTCATCCATCCAAAAAAGGAGCCCATATTGTTCCTGCATTGCCTGATATAACATAAATTCTATATTTTATTTGAGGAATTAATTATGAAAAAAGAAATTATTTTAAGTATGCAAACGGCTTTTCTTGGGGCAATTTGTAACAAAGTCAGACTTATTGCATTTGATATGACCGAAGAATTATTTGCTCTTTATGTATATATTGATTCACCACTGACAGATGATGAGTATGAAGCAATAGATAGTGCTGTTACAGATGTATTGGCTGATTTTCCAAATTTTCTATATGAAAAAATATATATTATTGAAAATAATGATAATATTCTTTTATTGAATACATATAAAGGATGCTTTTTTATGAGATTTGAAAATCAAATTGATTAAATAACGCGTTGTAAAAAAACAGCAAAGGATAAATATTGTGCAAAAGCTCCTCCAGGGTTTGTGTGGCATCATGATACAGGAGGGATGACGAGGCTACTTCCTAAAGATATACATAAGTCTGTGAAACATACAGGTAGTGTGGCTCAACATCAAACACGGAAGGGAAAAGGAAAGTGTTAAATAACTTAGTAAAATTAATAATAGGAGTGATTTGAAAGTGAATATTAAATTTAAAAAATTCGGTTTAAGCCCAGAAGACATACAACAGATGAAAAATTATGGAATTTTGCCAGATAAGAGGACTTTAAAAAGTTTAAGTAAAGCATATAATTCAAGTAACCCAAATATCAAAGATATTATTGAATTTCAAGATAAATTAGGTTTTAAGATTGATACAGATTATGTTGATTTTTTGCTTAAAAATAATGGAGGAGTTCCATCTAAGATTAGAATAAAAGGAAATAAGATGGTCATTGATCATTTTTTGTCTTTTAAGTCTGATTATAAACTTAACTCTATCATTGATATATATCCCGATTTTCAACAATATGGCTTGCCTATTGCAGAAACTCCTTCTGGTGATAGTATCATTTTGTCTTCAGATGGAAAAATTCGTTTTTTTAATCATAATATCGACTCTATCGATGAAGAGATCGGAGTGATTGCAGATAATTTTTTAGAATTGCTTGAAAAATTATATTAGTAATCTATACCCTGTATAAAGCAAGCCGTTGCCTGCACAAAACCTCCAGTTAGGACGTAGGATATGTTCAGTATGCACACACTTTCTATTTTTCAAGAGACCTCAATCCTTTTTTCTAGGTCGTATGAAATATTTCTTCAATAACAATCTAGGCCAAAATCGCCTACGAATACGGTCAGGACGGTCATACTCAAAAAATACAAAAACGTAAAAACAGATTAAACAATGAAAATTACGTCACGAGTATTAAATAAAATTCAGATATTAAATTTATCAACTTAGAACTATAGGTATTGTTAATGAAAAAAGAATTATTATGTATTTTAAAAAAATATGAATCGCATCCTGATTTTTTGGGTGACATTATTGAAGATATAAATCAAGTAGGAGGTATGGATGATACAGTTTTACATATTGCAGCCAGAAATAATTCTTTAAATGATGCTCTTGTATTTCTTCAAAATGGAGCATTGATCGATCTTAAAGGAGACTTAGGATATACCCCCCTACATTATGCATGCATGTTTGGAAATATAGAAATGGTGAAATTACTCCTTGACAATGGATCTGATAAAAATATACAAAATGAATTTGGAGAAAATGCTATTAGTATTGCATTTAAC
This sequence comes from Streptococcus oralis subsp. oralis, assembly GCF_000960035.1. Lineage (GTDB taxonomy): Bacteria > Bacillota > Bacilli > Lactobacillales > Streptococcaceae > Streptococcus > Streptococcus oralis_G. Next base: position 559,800 of record NZ_JYGR01000005.1, on the reverse strand, counting down.
TCATCCAGCGAAAATAAAGAGAAGATAGTAAAACTATTGAATGATTTTAAAAAATGTAAATAAAAAATAGATTATAAATCAATCAAATGATGCCATACCTTAAAATGTGGAAAGTAAGACATGATAAAAAACAATCTAATTTTATTAATTAAAAATCAAATGTCAGATAAACAAAAAAATGAAAATGCCTTACATTTAAACACACTTTTACTAAGTTCAATAGAAAATCCTAGTATAGATAATGATTGTTTCATAGAATTGTTTAGCTATTATTCTAATCTATCCCAAGGAGAAGTAAGTGAACTATTTAATTTACTGCAATCTTTAACCAAAGATGAAATCAATATCATTTATGATTTTTTAGAATATATTTCAAAGTTTGTCAAAGACTTACGGGTATATTGTGAATTTGAAAAATTTCTTACGGAGGTAAAATATATACAAGAACGAAATTATCTAGAGGAAAAAATTAGGACTACTTTTCCAATTTTCAAAGTTGATAAAAACAATATCATAAGTTTTGATGATAGTGATAACTTTTATATATTTTCTATAATGCAACTATCTACTAAAACTTGGATTGAGATAACATACGATGATTTTCTCTCAATACTTGAATCACTAGAGTGGCAAGCTTATACTAATAAGGCTATATTATATTTTACTCCTTGCTGTTTAAAATATATTTTTTCTAATTTATCTAAATTTTATTTATATGGTTACGTTGTTGACTTTTTACATATTGCCCTAAGAAACAAAAGTACGATATTTAACACTACTCAAATCAACTTAATCATTGATTTTTTAAAATTAATCCAAAATTTTAACCAGGAAATTAGTGTCGAAACACAAAAAAAAATAACAAGTACTATTCAACTTTATTTATAACTTCCGAGACGCAAGGGCATACTTTCCCGTACCGTCACCAAACTAGTTTGGCCGATGCACCATTCTTCCTCAGTTACAATGAGCAAACGCTATATCGTGCGCACCGGCGATATGTTCCATATGAACGGCAAGTTCAATAAAAGCCCCCCCCGTCCAATCTGACCAAGACCCAATTAGGTTGCTAGGGGGCTTTAGCCTTTATCAACTTGCATCGAATATGCAAGGATGGGTTGATTGGTTAGGTCTATCCCAAAAATTAACTAAAGCATCGTATATCGAATGGATTCAGCCACTGATAATAATTTAACTCCAAGACCTGGGAAGGATACTTTAAGTGGCTTATCTACATCAATGGATAATCCTACTGGAAAATGCCAAGCAATTGATGTTTCAAAACTTGAAAAATCAGGACTTGAGGCCATTAATGATCATGGAAATCATGTATCCATTCGGCCAATTAATGACCCTGGTTTTATAAAATTGAAGGAATGGGCTTCTACTAGGGGAACAGATGTCACACATTCATTCACGCAAGCAGTCAAAAATGCAATAATTAAATAAACGGAGGTTTAAAATGGAAATTAATAAAATAATTGAACATTTTACAAAATTAAGAGAAACTCAAGCTTCAAATGATAAAATTCTTAAAGCGGATTTAGATATTTACTTAAAACAATCTAGTTTAAGAATTGTATTCAGTCTACTTTTAAAGGAAAAAATTCTTATATACGACGATAATGATGAAATAGTTTTAGAGTTATTTATAAATCGAGAGAATTCAAAAGGAATGGTTGACATATCTGACTCAAGAGGATATTATTTTTTCAAAGACAAAGAAATAAATATTTGCCATGAAAATATTAGTTATTTGGAAGAATTAATATATGATTCTATAAAGAATATGACTAAAGTTTAACTTAAGAAAGTGCGAGTTGTTAAATTAAGTTCCTACAGTAGGTAGCAAGGTTATATAAGGTAATTAAAATGAAAAAGCTTTTTTTAAATCTAGAAGTAATTGATGGTTATCCTCCAGTATCTATGGAAAGCATTTGGGCAGAAGTGACTGAAGAAGGCTATCTTAAAGTTAATAATATTCCTTTTTATAGCAAAGAAGTATCTTTTGGTGATATTGTTAGTGGAATACAAACGGAAGAAAATTACTTATTATATGATAAAACTATAATTCATAGTAAAAATAGTACATTGCGGATTGTTTTCTTTAATGAGGACCAGAAATTTAAAGATAAAATATTAACTAAACTAAAAGATCTTGGATGTGAGTATGAAGCATTTAATGTAAATTTCTATGCGATCAACATCCCAATTCAAGTAGATATAGAAGAAATATATCTTTTCTTAGATGAGTTTGTGGAAACTGACGATTTAGATTATGACACAGGGTATTTGGCACAATAATTTACGCAAGCTATATCTTGCGTAATATCGTAATATGTAGAAAATTCTAGCATTGTTTACGTAGTAGAAATTTTAAGACTATGTGGTAGCAGCCACCTCTTGCAAGAAGTCCCCCCGGACGGCAGATATAGCTATATCTATACCGAATAACGGATTCTACTACCTTGGAAAATGGAAAAATCGTACCAATTCTGCAAATATTTGAACCTATTTAGCAGGAAACATAGGGAGGTTGCATTATGAATACCATTAAAAAGATCATAGATATAAATTTATTAAAATTAAAAACAAAACAAATTTTTTTAAATACATTAAATCAAGAACTTAATTTTCCAAGCTATTTTGGATCAAATTTAGATGCTTTAGATGAATGCATGAGAGATTTAAGTTGGATTCAAGAGAAAGAAATTATTTTGAATTTTAATAATATTAATAAACTAAAGGATAGACATAGTGAGTTATATTATTTAATACATGATGCATTATCTTTCTACAAACAATACTGGGAAGAAAATAATCATGAAAAAATAGTTACAATAAATTTCTAACTTATATGCTTGTATGAAATGATTTTCAGACGACCTTCTTCTTATATAAAAATCGTTGTCCTGACAATTCAGATAATGATAAAGATACATATAATGTAGCAAGTCGTAGCCTGCATGAAACTTCCAATCCTGACGTAGGGCATGTCCTGTACGCACGAATCCTTGGCACAGGTACGCAACTGGACCAACGAAGACGGAGAAAGCGACCAACAACCCCACTACTTCCACTGCTACCAAATCGGCATCCCAAGAGTTAACCGATAAAGACGGCAACCTCTTGTGGTTCGGAAACTACACAGGCTGGGGTCGCCTGAAAGAGGAAACCAAGGTAACGGATAGCGCATACCCACCCTTCCGCCTGCAAAACCAGTATTGCGACCGTGATACGGAGCTGCATTACAACTTCTTCAAGTACAATGAGCCTGATGCGGGTCGGTTTGTGAATCAGGATCCGATTTGGTTGTGGGGGGCGAGAATCTTTATTGGTTTACTCCTAATCCCCAAGTATGGGTCGATTGGTTAGGTTTAGCTGGACTTGATATGAATTTATTCCCAGCTAATGAAGACATACACTCTTACGTTCAAAAAGTTGCCAATAAATCGAATACTTTCCAAGTAGGAGGCCATGGCAATCCTTCGTTGATGGTAGATGGGGCTACAGGTGAAAGATTAGATGCTAAAAAATTAGCAGCGAGAATTAAAAAAATCCTAACTATGAATCAGGTATGACGGTTGAGATTTTATCCTGTAATACAGGAAAAGGAGCAAACCCTCTCGGAAAACAAATTGCTAATGAATTAAATACTATAGTTAAATCATCAAATGAATATCTTTGGTTCCCAAGTAACGGGAAATTAACACCTTTAATATCATGTAAACAACATCCAGAAAGGAATGAGAAAATGACTAATTGCATATCAACAGGTAGTATTTATTGGATTTCAGATGAAGAAATTCATATTCTCGAAGAGAAGGCCACTAATGGAGATAAAAACTCAGCATTTAAATTGTATCAATATCATATGTTTGTATCTTTAGATCAAGATTTGGAATTTAAATGGCTAGAAATCGCAGCAAAAAATGGACATCCAATTGCCCAATCCAATTTAGCTGATTTATTTTTCACACAAGGCAATAAAGAGAAAGCCATATTTTAGGCTAAAAAGGCATATAGAAATGGTGCCAAACTACCAGACGAATTAAAAATATTGATAAATATCAATTAATTAATAAGATTTAGCCGATTATCTTTACAAACCTAAAACTTCTGGAGGAGGAGGATTAAGAAAAGAAGCCAATAAATTTCTTAGAAAATTGAAAAAAGCAGGTAAGAAATGCCCTTAAATTTTTAGGAGAATTTAAATGAAAAAAAATGGATACGTTAATTTTAACTTTTTAGATTGTAAACCCAATATAAATAATATATTAGTTGGGCTAGATTTAGACTATTCAAATAAAGTGATAGCGCCAGATGGTCATGAGTTAGCATTGGTTGCTTTTATACCAATTGAAAATCTATTAACAATTGCACCTCAATTAAAAACAGATTTTCAGGATAAGGAATATAAAGATAAAGCAATTTACGTTTTTTCTTATTATGATAAAGAAGATTATTTTCTTGACTACATTACTGAAATTGACGATGCTATTCAAGGATACACGAGAGTTATCGTCGGAGATAAAAATCAGTTCAAGTTTAACCTAGATAAATTTTATCCAATTAATCCTATTGAGAATATAGATGAAATGAGTTTTCTAGGAGGACAACCTCAATATTTACAGCAAGAGAGTGATGATTTTCTAGAAAACTATATTTTCATAGGTCAAATCTTAGGAATGGATCTACCTGAAAAAGTAAATGAAATTTTTTATCTAACTGAGAACATCGGATATATTTTTATAAATCGAGATCTATCTGGTGGATTATTCTTCGTACAAACAACTTAAACAAAACTAAAAAGGATTAAATTATGAATGATAGTATTGAAACTATATTAAATAGTTTTCTGATGGAAATGTATAAATGGGAAGACAACGCTAATAAGCATATTGATGCAGGCACAGATATTCCTGATGAGATATTGAAACAAACACTAAAGGAAATATACGATAAATACCTAACAGATAAACCAAGAAAAATGGGAAAGTTAGAATGTACGACTATTAACTACCCTCCAACATTCAATCCGAACAATGAGAAAATCATTGAAATAGAAGAAAAAGGTAGCTCTATAACTGTAAAAAGTGATGTGCTTTACACTGGAATGGAAACACAAAGACTTTATAAATTTAAAAAACAGGCAGGCCTCTGGAAATTAGATAATGTAAAAGAATTTGATAGTTATGATGGGAAATGGTATTCTATACATATCTAAATTAAAGTAATTAGCAAATTGTAGCCTGCACAAAAACTCTCAGTCCTAAGGAGTATTTTATGAAAATCAAAGAATTAATTGAAAGATTAGAACAAAAAGGTAGCCATCAATTTTTGAAGGCAGTATCAAAACCAAAATTTGCTTTTTCTTTGCCACAAGATTTAAAATTCTTTTATGAAAATTATGAATATGCTATTCTTAATATTAATACTTCTTGTGAGATAAGAATCAGTTCACTTTCAGAATTGCAACCAACAAACCAAATTCTATATCCAGCTGATGATGTTATTTGGGAGGAGTTGGCAGATGATATCAGTAATGATTGGTTCATGATTGCATCTTCTCAAGAGCTTGGTCAATTTATCAGTATAGATTTAAATGAAAAAAGATTTGGTTTTTGTTATGATAGTTTTATAGAAACTCATGCTACACCTGATGAGTCTCCCATTATTGCTAAGTCTTTTACAGAACTACTGGAAAAATTGGTTTCAAATGAAAAAGAATGGTTTTGGTTACCAACCTGTTGTTGATTTATAAATATCTGTGGCAACAAGCGTGCGTTGGGGGGCTAAACTCAACCCAAAGCAGCCTGAAATCCTTGTTTTCCTGTTTTCAGCAAGCCGTAGCCCGCACAAAACCTTTAGTTTTGACGTAGGGTATGTGCAGTACACACTCACGCATTTTCTGTTTTTCAAACGACCTCACTATCTTCTTTTGAGATCATCTGAATCATTTGTTCTTTAACAATCTTGTTTCCGAAGACGAGTGTTTCTACATCAACTGCCTTGCCTCCGTCACCATCAACGGCAAAGAACTGGTGCGCTATGACTACGACCACTTCGGCAACCTGCTCCACCGCGAACTGGCCGACGGCGAAGTACAGAACTATTTCTACGATTTGCACGACCAACTGGTTAAAGCGGAAATCTTCAAAAAAGAACTCGTAAAGCACCTCGCCCAGCTGGAAAAAAACGACAAATACCTCCACCTGGAAAATGTTAAGAAACAATATGTTAAGGAATTGTTTATGGAAATTATTTCAAGAAATACGTATTACAAAATAGAAGATGATATTCTTACTATTGCATTTGCAGATAGTGACAAACCTAACCCTGATAATTACTTAATCTTGCAAAGAGAAGTTGATGACTTAGAATACTATTATTATGAAATTAATAGTCAACAATATTCAGGGGTAGGTGGCTTCAAAAAGGTAGAAATTTATTCTGATAAATTAGTTATTTATTTTCAAGAAAAACAAAAAATTTATCAAAATAGTATTGAAAATCTAATTATTACTTATATATCTGATAAAAGATTAAATGAATATATTGAGTATATTTTTGGGGAATCTGATTGTGAGGTTGTAGTTTGCTAATTAAAAACAAATCTATGTGGAACCCCGTAGTAATTTCATTTGATGAGTCCGATGATGAAGGTTTGTCATATATCTACTTTGATTTGGGAAATTTTCATTATTTCACCCTAACCTTCAATCAAGATGAAGATGATCAAATATACCTTGAATTCAATGAACAAACGTTTTCAATTGAAAGTAATAACGTTACTTATGATTTAAAAGGTAATATCTTATCATTCGATTTTGGCGAAGATATTCAGAAATCTTTGAAAATCGAGAAACATATTGATATTGAAATAAATATAGACACTGATATGGTTTCATTTAGGAAAACACTAGAAAATATTTTTTTAGCAAAAAACAGAATATAACTTGTATAGGTAAGCAAGCTGTAGCCTGAACAAAAACTTTTAGTCCTAAGGAGTATTTTATGAAAATCAAAGAATTAATTGAAAAATTAGAACAAAAAAGTAGCCATCAATTTTTGAAGGCAGTATCAAAACCAGAATTTGCTTTTTCTTTGCCAAAAGATTTAGAATTCTTTTATGAAAATTATGAATATGCTATTCTCAATATTGATACTTCTTGTGAGATGAGAATCAGTTCACTTTCAGAATTGCAACCAACAAACCAAATTCTATATCCAGCTGATGATGTTATTTGGGAGGAGTTGGCGGATGATATCAGTAATGATTGGTTCATGATTGCATCTTCTCAAGAGCTTAGTCAATTTATCAGTATAGACTTAAACAAAAAAAGATTTGGTTTTTGTTATGATAGTTTCATAGAAACTCATGCTACACCTGATGAGTCTCCCATTATTGCTAAGTCATTTACAGAACTACTGGAGAAATTGGTTTCCAATGAAAAAGAATGGTTTTGGTTAGATTCCTCTTTTCAAAGCTATGGTGATGCTTATGAAAATGAATGAGTAAGTTGTATCCCTTATGAAACCCTCTATCACAATGGAGAGTATGTTTAGGCAACACGCACGCGGTTTTTGCTTTTCAGACCATCTTAATATCTTTGTTGAGGTCGTCTGAACTATTTGTTCGTTAAAATCTCATTACCATTAGCAATGACATTCTATCTAGAGGTCGTTTTCCCTGATAACTGAGAAACTAATTGACATAGACAAATACAGGAAAGGATATATATTATGTTGAAAATATCAAATAATTCGTTAAATGGGATTTTATTGGGTCAAAAAAAGGCTGATTTTGATAATGTTACTTTAAATGATCCTAGTTATTCATTAGAGTTTGATAGAAAGCATAAGATACAATCTGATTCTCAATTAATTACTGTATCATCCTCTGGAAGTTGCAATGAATTCAGCTTAGATGGAAAAATTATTAACTTCTTCAATTTAGAAAAATTTTTAGAAGAAGAGGATCCTTTAATAGAAATTTCTGATGAAGGAAATTATTTTTATATTTTTCCACAATATAATTTACTTTTGTATGTTGACTCTAAGGATAAAGTATTTTTGCAGGTATTAATTTACGATGAAAGTATGAGAGACTTATATGAAAATACAGGTAAAAAGTACTCAGACTTTCAAAAAAGTAAACTTAAAGCTCCAACCTCAGTTTATGATAAATTAATATTTGTTCCTTATAAGGCTATAGGTGATTTTGAATTTAATTGTTCTCTAACAGATATTATAAAAAAATATGATATATCAGAAAATGTTATTTCAAAAGCAAAAAATATCATAGAGATAAATAATTTTGTACTGAGGTTTGATAATGGAAAGTTAACTGAGGTATCAATTTTTCATGATAAAGCAGTAAGGCTTGCAATATACTACAATGAAATTGAGATATCATCAAAAAAAGGGCTTGCTGAGCTATTAAGTCAATATGATGTTATTGAGAGAACGAAATCTAAATATCTTTTCAAAGAAATAGGTCTAGTTGTAGAAAAGGATCTGTCTGAATTTCGTTTTTTTGAACAATCATTATTAAACTTTTGGGCAAATTTGCATAGACCTATTACTAGCTGGTAATCACAAGCCATAAGCTAATTGTAGCTCTAATGGTACTTCCAACTCCGATGTAAGCGCACGTACGCGGTTTCGTCTATCGAAACCACATCAACGAAAACAGCCAACAGACCCACTACTTCCACTGCTACCAAATCGGAATCCCGCGCGAGATGACCGACAAGGACGGTCTGTTGCTGTGGTTCGGGGAGTATTACGGTTGGGGCAAACTAAAGAGCGAAATCAACGTAACACGAACGGCGCATCAGCCATTCAGCTTGCAGAACCAGTATTGCGACCACGAGACGGGGCTGCATTACAACTTCTTCAGCTATTATGAACCTGATGCGGGTCGGTTTGTGAATCAGGATCCAATTAGGCTATGGGGTGGGGAGAATTTTTATCAATTTGCATTTAACGCAAAAACTTGGTTTGACCCATTAGGTCTATTAAATATACAGTTTGGAAGTAATCCTAATCAAATTTATCACGCCTTTCGGCATACTGATGATTTAGGATTAGATAGAGAGTTAGTAAAAAAAGCAGTAATAGCCGATTTATCCAAATGTGCTAATCAAGTCCCAAATGGCAAACCTTTTAATCAAAAAATTACAGTAAATTGTATAGATATTCAATATACAGCATTTAAATTAAAAAATAGTACTTTAAATGTAGGGAGGATACATGGAATTTAATAAACGACCGCTTACAAGTAATGAGGTTAATCTACTCAAAATTTTATTGGCTAATAAAAAGCCCCAATATGATAGTTTAAAAACCTCTTTTACTGATAGTGTTATTTCTCTTGATGATGGGGGGATGGGTAGCATTTCATTTTTAAATGAGCATAATGAAAAAAACAATCTAGAAATTATAGCTATATCAGAATATCAATTTAATGACAAAGATGATGTCCCTGTATTAGCGACGTTATACTCTTATAGCGATGGAAGATTATATGAACTAGATATATGGAAGGTAGATTTTAGCCCACTGTTAGCCTATCCAAATGAAGAATAATCTAAACCGAATCCAAACGAGATGTATTGGGACGGCTGATTCGCACCTTCGCCCGCGATAACGACAAGGTTCAGGAAACCGCTTACCAATACGCCCCTGACGGCAGACAGATCAACTATCTGTATTACGGTAGCGGACACCTGCACCAAATCAGTCTCGACGACGAAGTCATCACCGACATCGAACACGATAAGCTGCACCGCGAAATCTTCCGCACACAGGGCAAACTCTCCAGCCGCTACGAACTCGATCCCCTAGGTCGTCTGAAAAAGAATTAGAGGGTTTACAAGAACGCGCATCAGCCGTTTAGATTGCAAAACCAATACTTCGATGAAGAGACAGGGCTGCATTACAATCTGATGCGGTATTACGAGGCGGAGACAGGGCGTTTCATTAACCAAGATCCGATTGGGTTGTGGGGTGGAGATAATCGGTATCAGTTTGCACCAAATATACAAATTTGGGCTCAAATAAGGTATTTACCTGTAGGTACTCCTATAAAAATACGTATTCTGTAGAATATTAATCACATTTATGACTGGAGGTTGTTATGAACTTATCTCAAATAATTAAACATTATAGAAATTGTTTGTCTGACTTACCTGATGCTCCTTTATACGGAAATATTCCTCAAGGTGCGGATAGGATAAGTGAACAGCTAGAGCAATTTTTGGCACCTGAACATAAACAATTTTTATTATTATGTAATGGGGGTTCTTTTGGAGATATAGAATTATGGGGTACAGAAGAGATATTGGATAGACAGTATAGAGTACCAAAAAATTTACAAGACTATACTTATGAAATAGGACAAGTTTTATATGAGCCAATTTTTTTAAATAGGCTCAATGATCAAGTAACATTTAATGTTGATAGTAGAAAAAGTATTCCTTTCTCTTCATTTATTGAGGAATATATATTTGGAAGTGGATATAAATATATATTTGATAGTGCTGATATAGATGATATGTGGTACTCCTTTCTACAAGATAACCCTATTTAGAATCTAAATTGTGTAAGGACGACCTCACTATCTTCTTTGAGATCGTTGAAAAAGGATGAAAGGTTTTACAAGAACACGAATCAGCCGTTCCGACTTCAAAACCAATACTTTGATAAAGAAACCGGGTTGCATTACAACTTCTTCAGGTATTATGAACAGGATGCCGGGCGGTTTGTGAATCAGGAAAAGATTATGCTATGTATAAAGAAACGGGGCGTTGTAAAGAACATGATAATCCAAAAGGAACAGGACATGGAAAATACCCGCATATAAATATTAGATGTCCGGATGGAAAACAAGTACTTATTGATATTATAGGAAAATAGATATGTTAAATTTAACTAATTTACAAACAAAAGGATATGATGAACTTATTGAAATTGATGGAGAAGTTGTTTATCAAGTGTTTGCTATTAAGAAAAGTAATGGAATTTATATTACATATTACTATACGGTACCCAAAAATAAATTGGATCAGGCTGAAGATTATGAGATAGAAGAATTCAATGAATTTAATGAATTTGAATTAGCTATAAAACATATTCAATCAAAAGGAGCAAATCTATCAAGATTTAATGTATTTAAAGGTAAAAAGCCTCTTTAAGACCATTTTTAGACCGACGAGACCCAACAAAACATAAAGGTAAGCTCTCCAGCCGTTACGAACTAGACCCCCTAGGTCGTCTGAAAATGCAAATCCAGCAGCGAACTGTTCGCCTTCAATCCCGCCCACAATATCCTCGACATCTCGACGAAAAAGGTCAAACCATACTAACCAGGAAATAATATGAATACTATTTTTAAACTAAATAAAAAATTGGAAAACTTACCCTCTATTTTAAGTATTGAGGATGAATTATTTTTTATCGATAGATTACAAACGTTACCTATTGATGAAATTAGGAAAAATAAAGAAATATTTAAGAGAATTATCTCAGCTATCCAAGAATCTCACCAAGACAACGGGATATTTGAAATAACAGATGAAAATATTAAGACTTTCTTTGAATTTGTTATCTGGATTAGAAATTTAAAAAAACTATATCACCTTGATTTTGAGAAATATATAGATGGGTTAGACACAAATTTTGATGGTTCACAACAAATTTGATCCTCAAATGAAAAAACTATACAGCAAGACGTAATGAGTAAAACTCGTGGAGACAATAAAGGATTTACATTAAGAGAATTAAATTCACGGGGTAATGAATTTACTGATCGTTACATTCAATACCACCCAGGGAGCCCTAGGCATTATGAGGGAGCACCTTATTGGAAAGTATCTTCTGGTAAAGGTGGAACGCAAAGATTTCCTGCAGAATAATATGAAAGGTTGATAATGAATATTTATGATGAAATTATCCCCGCGAAGAGTTTAGGGGGAATCAGATTAAAAGACAATATTAAAAATTACTCCAGTATCATTAATGAATATAATTTAAATGGAAAATTAAAATTTTTTCAAACTAATATTTATTCATGCAGATATATATTTACTGATATCCCAATTGAAATTAACGTAGATATTACTTCAGGAGAAATTTATAAAATTTCTGCATTAGAAGGATATCAAGGCAAATTCAGAACTATTAAAATAGGAATGCCTATCAATGATATCTTAAATTCTAATTTAGGTTTCTATTACGATGAATGTGAAGAAGCTTTTTTTTCAAAAATTATTGAAGGAATTGCACTGGAAGTTTCTGAAGATGACCCTCCGTTCGAAGAAGCCATCAAAATGAATATAAAATATATCTCTGTTTTTGATCCAACCGCATTTGATCAATAAATTTAATTAGGCCTTGAATATTAATTAATTCTAATTAAACAGAAATTCAAATAGTCGTCCTAGGGTGAGTTGAGAACCAATGTTCCAGTAAGGTTGTCTAAAAGAGGAAACCAAGGTAACGGTAACAGATAGCGTATACCATCCCTTCCACCTGAAAAAACCATTATTGCGACCGTGAGACAGGGCTACATTACAACTTCTTCAGGTATTACGAGCCTGAAGCGGGTCGGTTTGTAAATCAGAATCCGATTGGGTTGTGGAGGGACTAAAGAAGACCTTAACTCTAATATAGTTGGTGGGTTAGGCCCCATCAGCAATCCTACCACTCTTAAAAAATCTATCATAAAAGCTAATGGAGGAGTAGCAAATGCATCAACTGCTTTGCCTAGAAAAAGATGAAATTGATATTAATGACATTTGGGATTTTAAAATTACTATCACTGAAGCTCAAGAAAATAGAAATAAAGAAGCTCATTTGACAGGTTTACTTGGCAATAGTGCAATGGTAATATCAAGTACGGAAACTACTATTTACAATGACAATGAATTAAATATTATTTTATTTCAGAAACTAGCAGGACCAAAATATTCTGGGAAATTAGACAAAAGAATTATTATTAGCAAAAATATCAGCAAAGTTACTTTTGGCTCTGCAAGGAGAATCATATGGTATAACTAGCATAGACGGAATCAAACTCCAATAACCCCTGTAAAATGTAAAAGAGTTATCTGAAATACATTTTTAGATAACCCTATCCCCCAAACAGGAGCCCCCCATGGCTGCTAATAAAATCTCTCGTAAAAGCAGCAAGTTCCGTGTTGTCTTTACCGTACCCGATTTCTGCTGGCTGCCTTCCTCCTGCTCCTCCTGTCAATCCGATACACGGTCTGAAGTTTTTAGAGGATGAAACCGACTTTGCCTATCGTAAAGATGGTCGTTTAGAATAATCAAAAACAATCCTGCAAGAATTCTTGCAGGATTTTCTTATTTATAGTAGACCTTCTAAAAGACCCTTCATAAAGTTTTCTGAGTTAAACTCTCCGATATCATCGATTTTTTCACCGAAACCGATCAATTTTACAGGGATATTGAGTTCTTCACGAATTGCCAGAACAACACCACCACGGGCAGTTCCATCAATCTTGGTCAATACAATTCCTGTCACAGGGGTAATTTTCGAAAATTCTTTAGCCTGTACCAAGGCGTTTTGTCCAGTTGACGCATCGAGTGCTAGGAAGGTTTCATGTGGTGCTTCTGGAAGGACACGCTTGATGATGCGACCAATCTTTTCCAACTCTGCCATGAGGTTGTCCTTGTTTTGCAGACGACCTGCTGTATCAATCATGAGAATATCCATTCCTTCTGCTACGGCACGTTCCATCCCATCAAAGACCACACTTGCTGGATCCGCTTTTTCAGGCCCCGTTACAACAGGAACATCCACACGACGTCCCCATTCTGCTAGCTGGGCAACGGCACCAGCACGGAAGGTATCCGCAGCAACCAGCATAACTTTCTTACCAGCTTGTTTGTAGCGATGAGCTAATTTCCCAATAGAAGTTGTTTTCCCAACACCGTTAACACCAACAAAGAGCATAACTGTCAAACCATCTTGGAAATGGATTTGTTCATCGTAGTTGCCATCCTTTTCGTAGAGCTCAACCAATTTCTCGATAATGACACGGCGGAGTGAGTCAGGTTTCTTAGCATTTTCTAATTTGGCTTCATAGCGAAGCTCTTCTGTTAGGTTCGAAGCGACTTGCACACCGACGTCACTCATGATGAGCAGTTCTTCTAATTCCTCAAAAAAGTCTTCATCGACAGAACGGAAGTTGGCAAAGAAGGCATTCAAGCGTGCTCCGAATCCCGTACGCGTTTTCTTGAGACTGCGGTCATATTTTTCCTGAACCGTTTCTTCAACTTGTGGATATTCTTCTTCTACTTCAAAAGCTGGCTCTTCGTCACTTTCTAGAGATTCTTGGCTCTCTTCTTCGAAAACTTCTTCAGGCTCTTGGCTTTGCTCTGTCTCATCAACTTCTAGCTCAATCTCTTCCTGAGCAGTTTCTTCGAATGCCTCTGGTTTAATAACTTCTTCTGTCGAGATCTGAGGAATTTCTTCTTGAGCAAGTGTTTCTTCTACTTTTCCCCTTACTGTCTCTTCCTGACTTGTTTCTTCGATAGCCGTTTGGTTTTCTTCAACCTCTTCTGACAAATCAATATTTTCCAGTGCTTCTTTTACTATATCTTCGATTTTCGGCTCTTCTTTTTTTCCGAATAGACGATCAAATAATCCCATATTCTAGTTCTCCTTTAGCACGTATTCTTCGATAGCCCAGGCAACGGCTTCCTCGTCGTTGGTCATTGGCGTAATGACATTAGCAACTGCCTTAACTGCTGGAACTGCATTTTGCATGGCAACTCCCAGACCTGCCCACTCAATCATAGAAAGGTCATTGGCCTCGTCCCCACAAGCCATGACTTGACTTTGATCGATTCCAAGGTGTTTAATTAATTTCGCCAAGCCTGTTGCCTTGTGGACGTTTTTCGGTGACCACTCCAATAAGAGTTCACGCGATTTGAAGATTTCATATTGGTCAAACAAGTCTGGAGAAATCTGTTGAATCGCTGCATCCAAAGGTTCTTGGGCAAAGGCAGTCACACATTTATTATAAGTGATCTGACTCGATAGCTCTTCAAAAGCGACAGGCACGAAAGTCAGAGCTGGGTTGAACTTAGCATAGAGACTTTCTTGGTCTGATTGGATTTGATAGACTGTTCCTTCTGAAATGGCATCTAACGGCAAACCTAGTTTTTCAGTTTCCTCGTACAAGCGTGCCACATCGTCGATTGAAAAGACTGTTTTATCGAGAATCTCGCCCGTATTCTTCTGGACAAGCCCTCCATTAAAAGTGATGGTGTACTCATCCTCTTGTCCATCTGTTCCCAACTCCTTGAGAAAGAAATCCATAGCCTTCAAAGGACGCCCTGTTGTCAGTACGATCTTGATGCCACGATCACGCGCAGCTTTGAGGACCGCCTTGGTACGATCTGTCAGCTTTTTATCCGTTGTCAACAAGGTACCGTCCAAATCAAGTGCAATCAATTTAATATCTGCCATTACAAGCCCTCCATATAAGCCATCACTGACTGGTCCTTATGGTGGCCAATCACTGCTTCTGTCAATTCTAAAATCTCTGGTCGCGCGTTTTCAGGAGCGATTGGATGCCCGACGACCTGCATCATGTGAAGGTCATTGAGATTATCTCCAAACGCCATGACCTGATCCATGCTAAGCCCCAGTTTTTTGGCTAGCTCAACAATAGCCACTCCTTTATCAACATAGTCCAAGACAATATCAATGGATTCAAAACCAGTTGTCATGGCTTTCACACCAGGAACATTTTCGTTGACCCAGGCCTCACCAGCTTCTATCGTATCTTCTGTGAAGTTCGTAGTGAATTTAAAAATCTCATCTGTGATATCTTCCAGGCTCGCTACTTTTTGAATATTCTCATTGTAGTGACGACTAATCATGAGATAAGTCTCATCCACCGTATCCAATACATAACAAGCTTTTTTCCCTGTCAGAAGCATTTTTCTTTCATCAAAATAGGGTGATTTCTTTAAAGCATCAAAAGTGCTCAAGTAAAAGTTCCGAGACATCGTAGCCTCATACATATCCTCCCCATGAAACTCAACGTAGCTCCCATTTTCAGCTATAAAAATCACTTCATCACGCACATCCGCAAATAGCTTTTTCAGGGACAGAATACCACGACCCGAAGCCACAGCAAAATAAATCCCCTTTTCCTTGTAGGATACAAGCAAGTTTTTGAGGCGTTCCATATCAAACCGACCCTCTCCGTCTAGAAAGGTTCCATCCATATCGGTTGCTACAAGTTTAATCATAAAATCCTTCATACTCCAATTGATAAATCTACCTTCTATTATACCATAGATAAGTTAAAAAAGGACTAGTACAGTAGGAGTGGCTACTGTATTGCCGTGCTTTTTCGGTAAAGTTGAAAAGAGCTTAAAAATTAGAATCGTAGAACTTTTTTCAGATAGTTTAAAAAGTTTGTATTCCCCTTCTCTTTTCTCTATAATGGAGAGAAAGGAGATGACTATGACAGAAATAAAACATGAAATTGATGCAAACTTTGCAGGACGACTCAATATCCTACGTGCGGGCGTTCTCGGTGCCAATGATGGGATTATTTCCATCGCTGGAGTGGTTATAGGGGTTGCTAGTGCGACAAGCAATATCTGGATTATCTTTTTATCTGGACTAGCCGCTATCCTCGCTGGTGCTTTTTCTATGGCAGGCGGCGAATATGTCTCTGTATCCACTCAGAAAGATACGGAAGAAGCCGCTGTTGCAAGAGAACAATTACTCTTGGATAAAGACATCGAATCTGCAAAACAATCCCTCTATGCTGCTTATCTTCAAAACGGTGAGTGTGAAACGTCAGCCCAACTCTTGACCAACAAGGCCTTTTTAAAAAATCCACTCAAAGCCTTGGTAGAAGAAAAGTATGGAATCGAGTACGAAGAGTTTACCAACCCTTGGCATGCTGCTATCTCTAGCTTTATCGCCTTTGTACTGGGAAGTCTTCCTCCTATACTTTCGATCACCGTCTTTCCAAGTGACTATCGTATTCCAGCAACTGTTCTTATCGTAGCCCTTTCCCTTCTTATTACCGGCTATACCAGTGCTAAATTAGGAAAAGCTCCTACGAGAACTGCTATGATCCGTAACCTCTGTATCGGACTTCTCACCATGGGCGTAACCTTCCTCTTGGGACAACTCTTTAGTATCTAAGCTAAAAGAAATACCTCGACCAGCATCGAGGTATCTTTTTTACATTTGCACAATCTTGCGATAACTTCTTGAGGTAATCATAAAGATCAAAATATAGACGATGAGGAAGATAGCACAGATGGACAATGTAACGGTCAACATCATGGTCGCATCCAGCACGCCAATAACTTTTAGGATGAGGCTAAGCATATGATAGGCAAAAGCAAGGTGTAGGAAGGCAAAGAGCAATGGAAGGAAGAAAACAGTTAGAACCTGTTTGTTAATCGTTTGCTTGATTTGCTTTTGATCAAGTCCGACCTTTTGCAAAATGATGAAACGTTCACGGTCTTCATAGCCCTCAGAGATTTGTTTGTAGTAAATAACCAGGACTGTTCCCACCATAAAGATGATAGAGAGGAAGATACCGATAAAGAAGACACCTCCATAAAGAGCACTTATTTCCGCACTGATATCAGCCAGATTGCTTCCGTATACATAGCTTCCCTCTTTGTTTAAGTCTCTATTGAAGTTACGAAGATATTCTGTAAAGTCGTCAGCGAGTTTGAGCTGTTCTTCCTCACTTGCAGTTACATTCATACCACCATAAAGTTGATCAAAGAGAGAGGAATCAGGATATTGATCAATAAAGGCCTGCAAATTAGGCACAACAAGATAATTGTAGTCAGATGTCAGAATGTTATACTGATTTGGCACATGTTCCAGAATAAAATCATTTTTAATTTCTTCTTTAACTGTGTAGTTCTGATCATTTAGAGTAAGTTCTTTCTGTCCTTCAAGTACCTTATTCTTGGTAAACAAGCCGACTTCATTTCCTGAAAGGGAGAGTTTTTGACCAGTCATGTTTTCATAGTCTTTTTGGTCAAAGACCATGAAAATGGTTTTCGGTTGGACGAAGTTATTTCCCTTTGTAAAGATACGGAGCTTGGTTCCATCTTGGCTCTCGATGCCAAAATTGCTATGACGAAAGACTTCTTTTTTGGTGACAGTTAATCCCTTATCGCTAGCATATTGACTCAAAAGTTTATCTAAATCTTCTATTTCAACATTTCGTCCTGTAATTCCAAAATCATGTGGATTCATGAATTTCTTGAACGTTTCAGAAGCTGAGAAGATACTGGTTGCTGCTGACATGGTTACCAAGACCATGGTTGAAAGGATGGCAATCGTAGCCAAACCAACCGCATTTTTCTTCATACGGAAGATAAGATTGGATAAGGAAATCATGTTGTTAGGTTGGTAATAGTAACGCTTGTTTTTCTTTAAGATTTGTAGGAATACAGTAATCCCTGCATTAAACAAGAGATATGTCCCAAAGATTACCAACAAGACTGCTACAAAGAAAATCACAACAGCATTAAGTGGATTTTCAACTGTTACTGCTAGATAGTAGCCTGTTCCCATACTAATCAAACCTAGAATAGTTTGAAGACTTAAGAAACGTCCTTTTTTCTCACCACTAGCCTTCTCACGAGAGAGCTGAAGGGCATTCATGCGTGCAATACGAAAGGCATTGATAAAAACCAAACCTAGGAAAATAGCCCCAAAAATAAGGGTAACTAGGATAAAGACGCTTGGTTGGAAGGTTGCTACGAGCTCCACCTTCATATTCATTAGCTTCAGAAGCAGAGCAAAGATGAGCTTATCAAAGAGAGCTCCTAGGCCAAGTCCAGCTGTCAAGGTTAGGGAGCCAAAAATAAGAAGCTCCTTAAAGACCATGCTGATCAAATGGCGTTTTTCTAATCCTAGCATGCCATAAATCCCTAGTTCCTTGGAACGGTTTTTCATGACGAAACTATTGGCATAAAAGACGATGATGGCAGAGGCTATAGTGACAATCACCATACCAAAACCTAACGTCATGGAGATAGTTTCTCCCCCTCGAATCTTGCCAATATTAGGGTTAAGTGTCAATGAGTAAAAGAGATAAGTGATGGTCACAGCTAAGAGAACTGCTAAAGCAAAGGGATAGTAGAGTTTGCGGTTTTTGATTAAGTTCGATACCGCTAACTTATTGGTTAATCGAAACATACTAATTCACCTCGCTCGCCATGACTGTCAAGGTATCAGAGATTTCCTGGAACATTTGACGTTCTGTCTTGTCTCCACGGTAGATTTGGTTATAGAGAATTCCGTCCTTGATAAAGAGAACGCGCTTGGCCCTGCTTGCTGCCGCGGTTGAGTGAGTTACCATGAGAATGGTTTGACCTCGCTCATTGATTTCATCAAAAACATCTAGAAGAGCTGCAGAAGACTTGGAGTCAAGCGCCCCAGTTGGCTCATCGGCAAGAAGAATTTCAGGTTCTGTGATGATGGCGCGTGCTACTGCTACCCGCTGTTTTTGACCACCTGAAATCTCGTAAGGATACTTCTCTTGCAATTGGTTGATGCCCAAATTTTCAGCTGTCACTACCAATTTCTTCATCATCTCTGTGATGGGTTTTCGTGATAAAACTAGCGGAAGCAAGATATTGTCCTTAACAGACAGGGTATCTAGCAAGTTAAAATCTTGGAAGACAAAGCCCAACTTCTCACGACGGAAACTCGAAGCCTGAGAATTTTTAATGGTTGCTGTGTCTATTCCGTTTAGGTAAACCTGCCCGCGAGTTGGTTTGTCAAGCATAGCCAGGATATTGAGTAGGGTAGACTTCCCAGAACCAGACTCCCCCATGATAGCAACGTAGTCACCCTTTTCCACAGTAAAATGAATGTCTTTGAGTGCTTCTACTTGGTTGCCTTGGAAACGTGTTTTGTAGATTTTTTGAACGTGTTTTACATCTAAAAGTGTCATGATTTTCTCCTTCTTAATATCCCATCATTTGAAACTGTGCTTGCATCATAGCGCATCCTAGTTGAACACGCTCGATATCTTTTTGACTTGGTTTTCTTGTTTTCTTTTGTAAAATTCTTTTCATGGTTTTGCTCCTTTGTTCTTTATGAGTCTAGTTTATCGCAAAAAAAGGTAGCCTGCCATAACCTAACCTTACAAAAGAGACTTTAATCTTACATTTTTGTAAGATTGAAGAATATCAAGCAATTTCGCTATCAATATTTTACCATAAAAGAAAGGCAAGAAGAAAACCCTTGCGGATGCAAGGGTTAAAAGTTATTCATCTTTTTGATCTCGTCTAGAAATGATGAATTTATCAATGAAGAGAAAATGAAAAAGAAACAAAGGAATTGCTAAAAGACAACCTTCTTCTGAAAAATCCTGTTTCGTTAAGTGGTATAAGTAATTATTGGTTGATAGAAAACTAGTAATCAAAATAAATAGAATCCAGAACACGTCCGTCCATTTATAGTTTTTAAAGTATTTCCTAAGCATGCTACTGCCTTCTTTTCTCTTGTAGTATCGTTGCAAAACTTTTGTTACCATAGATTTACTCACCAAAACCAGCCATCATTGTCTTCAATAGCTTGGGCTTCCTTGCGTTTGCGTGGTCCTGTTCCGTACATTTCAGCTTCGATTTCTTCCTTAGTTGGCAGGATAGAGGCAAGGATGATGTAAATAATCACTCCGATTCCAAAATTTGCCACGGTAAAAATGGCGAAGAGAAAGCGGACTAGGGTTACATCAAAATTCCACTTGTCTGATAGCCCAGCTAAAACTCCTGACACCATACGAT
The DNA here is from genome assembly GCF_000960035.1 of Streptococcus oralis subsp. oralis. Classification (GTDB taxonomy): domain Bacteria; phylum Bacillota; class Bacilli; order Lactobacillales; family Streptococcaceae; genus Streptococcus; species Streptococcus oralis_G. The sequence goes on along the minus strand of NZ_JYGR01000005.1, from coordinate 538,968 downwards.
TTCGTCTCATTTTATAAAATTTTGTATTCATGATTGTTTCCTCTTTCGGTATTCTTACAAGTAGTATAGCATGAATCAGAACTATCAACATCAGTCCTTAGGCCGATTTATGATGACGAGTTTACCTCGACAAACTCCACAGCGATAGCGTTTGGTATCAATTCTTCTCTTACGCTGATAACTTTGCTGGCAAGATTGGCACTGATAGACTAGGTAGGCACTTTGAGATTGTGTTTTCAAGGGTGGTACATAGCGCAGTCCATCCACTTCTTTCAAAAGTTCCTTAAAATCTCGGTCCTTATGGCGATAGCCCTTTCTCTGAAAATAAAGGTGATAGTGACAGAGTTCATGGCGCACGATTTTGCGAAAGACTTCCAAACCTAGTTCATTATAAACCTTGGGATTAAAATCCAAATTCCCATCTTTAGGGAAAAATCGCCCACCTGTCGTTCGCAGACGAGAATTCCACTGGGCTTGGTGCGTGAAAGGTCTACCAAAGTCTTCGAGGGAAACAGACTGAACGTACTCAGTCAGTTTCATCTGGAGCTAAGAGCGACAGATTAACTTTTTTACGTTCAGTATCGATTTTCTTGACCCAAACCGTTACCAAATCTCCGACTGATACCACTTGGCTGGGATGTTTGATAAATTTACGACTCATGTGGGAAATATGAATCAAGCCGTCCTCGTGAATCCCGATATCAACGAAGGCACCGAAGTCAACGACATTCCGCACCACACCTTCCAGTTTCTGGCCGACTTTTAAATCCTTGATATCCAAGACATCTTGACGAAGCACAGGTGCATCAAATGAGTCACGGAAATCTCGACCTGGTTTGAGAAGATCAGCAATGATATCTTTAAGGGTTTCTGGGCCAAGTTCTAGTTCTTGCGCCATTTCCTTGATAGAAAGAGACTTAAGCTTATTTTGAGCTTCTTCATTCAAGTCCTTGATATACAAGCGTTTGAAGAGTTCCTTAACCGCAGCATAGTTTTCTGGGTGAACTCCAGTATTATCAAGAATATTGCTACTTTCAGGAATACGGAGGAAACCAGCTGCTTGCTCAAAGGCTTTAGCACCTAGACGAGAAACCTTCTTGATTTGAGAACGTGAAGTGATTTTTCCTTCTTCCTCACGGTATTTGACAATATTTTCAGAGATAGTTTTATTGAGTCCAGCTACGTGGGAAAGAAGAGCTGGGCTGGCTGTGTTAACATTGACACCGACTTGGTTAACCACGGTATCCACGACAAAGTCCAGACTCTCAGACAGTTTCTTCTGACTGACATCGTGCTGGTACTGGCCGACACCGATTGACTTAGGATCGATTTTGACCAATTCAGCAAGGGGGTCCTGCAAACGACGAGCAATAGAGATAGCAGAGCGTTTTTCAACGGTTAATTCTGGAAACTCCTGACGGGCTAGCTCACTAGCAGAATAGACAGAGGCACCACTTTCATTGACGATAACATAGCTGACTTTAGGAAAATCTTTCAGAACTTCCGCCACAAAGGCTTCACTTTCCCGACTGGCCGTTCCATTCCCGATAGCAATAATTTCCACACCGTATTGACCAATCAAGTCCGCCAAATCTTTCTTGGCTTCTTCAATCTGACGAGCTGAGGCTGGTTTGACAGGATAAATGACGTGAGTCGTCAACATTTTCCCTGTTGCATCAACAACAGCCAGCTTGGCACCTGTACGAAAGGCGGGGTCAAATCCTAGAACCACGCGCCCTTTCAGCGGAGCAACCAAGAGAAGATTGCGCAGGTTGTCAGAAAAGAGTTGGATAGCCCCTTCTTCTGCTTTCTCAGTTAATTCTGTCCGAATGCGTCGTTCTATAGCAGGCAAGACTTTTTTCTTAACTGACTGTTGAACTACTTCATCTATATAGGCATTTTTCACCTTGAAACGAGCAGCAAAGAAAGATAAGATACGGTCCGTCGCATGTTCAAATCCGACTTTTAAGACACCTAGTTTCTCACCACGATTGAGAGCCAAGGTACGATAACCCTGCATATTGCCAACAGTCTCTGAGAATTCGTAATAAATCTGAAAAACTTGTTTTTCATCAAGACTCTCATCCTTGACCTGCGAAGTGATTTTAGAGTGTCTCAACACTTCCTGATATGTCAGTGAACGCAAATTGACATCTTCCGATAAGGCTTCGACCAAAATATCAACCGCACCAGCCAAGGCTTCTTGACCAGTCGCAAATCCTTCACAGACAAACTTCTCAGCTTCTTTCTCCAAGTCAGCTACATCCTGCAAAATCAAGCGAGCAAGAGGAAAGAGTCCAGCTTCACGGGCAATGGTTGCCTTGGTTCGACGTTTTTCCTTATAAGGAAGATAGAGTTCTTCAACGTCTGCTAATTTTTCAGCTGCCAAAATAGCTGCTTCCAATTCCTTGGTCAGCTTGCCTTGTTCTTGAATCTTAGCTAAGACAGCTTCCTTGCGGTCATTGAGATTTGTCAGACTTTTATCCAAGTCGATAATGGCCTTAATCGCCACCTCATCCAGACTACCAGTCATGTCCTTTCGATAACGCGCGATGAAGGGAATTGTCGCTCCCTCAGCCGTCAAACTTAGAACGGTATCGATTTGCTTTAAGGTTACTCCCAAATCTTGGGAGATTTTTTCATATTTTTTATCCATAAATCTATTATACCATAAGGAACAGCTCTTGTTTTGCCTTACCTATTTTTGCATCTTTGATTATCAAAATAATCCCATTTCCGCAAAATAATAGTATAATAGAGATAGAATGTAGAAAAGAGGTAGGCCCATGGCTGTTAAATTTACAAAAACGGATGATTTGGACAAGATGTTTGAAGAATTCGCCAAACTTCCTGACTTAACACAAGTCACTTTCCCAGATGACAAAGACAAAAAAGAAAAAGTTGAGAAGAAAAAATAGATGACTGTTTTCCAATCTCTTCCTCCTAGTGTATTACAAGCGGGAGCTATTTTTCTCTCCATCATGATTGAAGCCCTTCCTTTTGTCTTGATTGGGAGTCTGATTTCGGGGTGGATTGAGGTCTATATCACGCCTGATAAAGTTTATGAGTTTCTTCCTCGCAATCGTTGGGGGAGGATCTTTTTTGGTACCTTCATTGGCTTTCTCTTTCCTTCTTGCGAATGTGGAATCGTTCCGATTATCAATCGTTTTCTGGAAAAGAAAGTGCCCAGCTACACAGCGGTTCCTTTTCTGGTGACTGCTCCCATCATCAATCCTATTGTTCTTTTCGCTACATATTCTGCCTTTGGCAATTCAATAAAACTTGCCTTCTTGCGAGCTCTGGGAGCTATTGTGATTGCTTTGATTCTGGGGATTTTCCTAGGATTTTTCTGGAAGGAACCCATTCAAAAAGAGAATCCTATCACTTGTCATGAACATGACTTTTCACACTTGGGTCCTGCTAGAAAGGTCTTTCAGGTCTTTATACAGGCTATTGATGAGTTTTTCGATATGGGGCGTTACTTGGTCTTTGGCTGTCTCTTTGCGGCTATCGTGCAGGTCTATGTCCCGACTCGGATCTTGACCTCTATCAGCGCAAGTCCAGTCCTTGCGATTCTCTTGCTCATGTTTCTAGCCTTTCTCCTCTCTCTTTGTAGCGAGGCGGACGCCTTTATCGGTGCTTCTCTCCTCTCGAGCTTCGGCCTAGCGCCAGTCCTTGCTTTTCTGATCATTGGCCCCATGCTTGATATCAAAAATCTCCTCATGATGAAACACTATCTAAAAGCACGCTTCATCTGGCAATTCATGGGCATCGTGACAGTGCTTGTTTTGTTTTATTCTTACATGTTGGGGGTGATGCTATGATCCGATTTATCATTCTACTAGGTTATTTTGCTCTGACCCTTTATCTGCAGCTATCTGGCAAGCTCAGTCACTACATTAACCTCCACTATTCCTATCTAGTCTATATCTCTATGGTCCTTTCTCTTCTGTTGGCTCTGGTCCAATTCTATATCTGGATCAAGAAAATCAACTCTCACAGCCATTTGGAAAGTCGTCGATCTAGACGAATCAGCATCCTTTTACTGTCACTACCTCTCTTGATTGGAGTTGCCTTTCCGACAGTAAGTTTGGACTCGAGAACTGTATCTGCCAAAGGTTATCATTTCCCACTTGCTGAGGGAATCGATACTGCTATTCAGGCAAGCGAAGGCACATCCAGTCAATACCTCAAACCCGATACCAGTACCTATTTTTCCAAATCTGCTTATGAAAAGGAAATGAGGACTACAGCTGACAAATACCTCTCCCAGCCAACCATTCAAATTACAGACGATAACTATATGGAGATCATGGAAGTTCTCTATGACTACCCTCAAGAGTTTGAAGGAAAGAAAATCGAATTTACAGGCTTTGTCTATAACGATCCTAGCCATCCAGATAGCCAGTTCCTCTTTCGCTTTGGCATCATCCACTGTATCGCAGACTCTGGAGTATATGGACTCCTGACCAAGGGGAACTCACGCCAGTATCCTGACAATACTTGGATTACCGCTAGAGGAACCCTGACTCTCCACTACCATAAAGAACTCAAACAAAAACTCCCAACACTGGAGGTTGAGAGTTTCACAAAAGTAGACAAACCAGAAAATCCTTATGTCTATCGTGTGTTTTAATAAAAAGTAGCCTTTGCAGGCTACTTTTTTTGTCCATTATATGAATTTCATTCTATCTACTCTCTCGAATTGATAGCAAACTCTCACTCTCCATCCTTCCAGTTTCGAGCAATCTCTTCGTCTTTCTGGAGTTGGTCTACCAGTTCCTCTACGGAGTCAAATTTGACCATATCGCGAACACGGTCCAGCCAGTAGACCATGACTGTCTCACCATAAATATCGTCTGAAAAGTCGAAAATATTGACTTCAAAACGTGGTTCTTCTCCATCAAAGGTAACATTTTTTCCAACGCTCGCCATGCCACGATATCTTTGACGTTGCACCTCGACATCGACTACGTAAACACCGTCCGCTGGCATGTAAGTTCGGTCTCTTAGGACCAGATTGGCTGTTGGATAACCGATAGTACGCCCACGAGCATTTCCATGAACGACCGTTCCACGAGATGGGAGCGGAGTGCCGAGCAGATGATTGACTTCCTTTACATCTCCATCAAGAATTGCCTGACGAATCCGTGTAGAACTAATCTTGCCCTTTTCATCTTCAACTGGAGGAACAATGATGATCTCTCCATCAAAATAGTCCTTCAGGTCATCCGCAGTTTTCTTATCAGAGCCAAAAGTATAGTCAAATCCTGCTACAATAATAGCTGGTTTTAAAGCTCGAACATAGGTATCAAAGAATTCTTGACCCGTTAAACTAGCAAATTTGCTACTAAAGTCAAGTAAGAAAAGAGCCTCTACTCCGTGCCACTTCATCTTGTGCTCTCGTTCCTCGTGATTGACGATATGGAGCATGAGCTCAGGTTGATAAGGTTGTAAGGCAAGTTTTGGCGACTCCGTAAAGGTCATCACGACAACTGGCAGATAATCCTTCATAGAAGCCTTACTGGCCACTTCAAAAAGTTTCTGATGCCCCTTGTGGATGCCATCAAAATAACCTAGTACAAGGACTGTATTACCTGGTACTGCAATATCTTTTTCGTTCTTAATAGGTACTGTTGTAATCATGAAACTATTATATCATAGAGAAAGTCTTTTCGCTAAGAGGAAATCCCAAATGTCGTTTTTTGCGCCTGAACTGACCGTAAGAGAAAATTTAGGGCTTTAGTTTTAAAAAATAGCACCTCCTAAGAGATGCTATCGTTTGGTAACTAGTCTACTGTTTCTTCTAAATCTTTTAACTTAACCGAAACAATTTTAGATACACCTGATTCTTGCATGGTAACTCCATAGATAGAATCCGCTGCCACCATCGTTCCCTTACGGTGGGTTACGACGATGAACTGACTGTCCTTGTCAAAGCGGTTGAGGTAATCACCAAAACGTTTGACGTTGGCTTCGTCCAGCGCCGCCTCTACCTCGTCCAAGATGACGAAAGGAATGGTCTTAACTCGGATGATTGAGAAGAGCAGAGCCAGAGCAGATAGGGCTTTTTCACCACCACTCATGAGGTTGAGAGATTGGATTTTCTTACCTGGTGGTTGAACAGAAATCTCCACACCAGCTGTTAAAAGATCGCCCTCAGTCAATATCAAGTCTGCCTGACCACCGCCAAACATCTGTCTAAAGGTCACTTTAAAGGACTCACGAATAGCCTCAAAGGTTGATTTGAAGCGCTCCTTAACCTCATCATTCATCTCTGCGATGGTCTCAAGGAGTAAGTTTTTCGCAGACAAAATATCATCTCGTTGGCTATTGAGGAAATCCAGACGGTTGTGAACTTCTTCGTACTGGTCTATAGCGTCCAAGTTGACAGGACCCAGTGAGCGAATAGCCTTCTCCAAATCCTTAACCTCTTGCTCTGCCAGAGTGAGATTTTCCAGTTCATGCGCTTTTTCTAGAGCCTCATTGTAGCTAATCTGGTACTGGTCAGTTAATTGAGCTTGTATATAGCGCAAGCGTTCGCTGACCTTTTCTTTCTTGGCTTCAGCACGTGTTTGTTTGCGAATCCACTCTTCATTCTGCTGACTAGCCTGATCCAAATGGCTGGCAATATCATCCAGCTGACCCTCGATATCATCCAATTCAAACTGCTTGCGAATCAGACCTTGTTGAAGATTGGCTTTCTGAGTTTTGGCCTCTTCCTCCTGCTGACTTAGCAAATCCGTATCAACCTTCTCAAGATTATCAACCTTTTCTTGGAGAAGACGCTGGATTTCCTCTTGTTCGAGATTGAGGTTATCCAATTCCTTGCCTAAGCGTTCAATATCAGTAACTTCGTACCGCTTTTGTCCTTGCAGTTCTGACTTAAGCAAGCGCGCTTGAGAAATCTGTTCCTGCAAGTTTTGATAACGTTCTTGAATAGCGTTTTTGTTAGACTTAATCTCTTCAATCTCAGCTTCCAGATTTTGCTTTTCACTGGCGATAGTAGCAAGGCGCTCTTGGCATTTTTTCTTGTCCGCTTGCCAATCACCTTCAGATAGGCGATTTAATTCCTCTTCTTGAAGTTTCAAAAGTGTTTCTAACTCTTCGACCTGCTGATTGGTTTGTTGATAAGCAAGATACAAACCTTGCTCCTGAATACGAGCTTGCTCACCCTGAGATTTGATAGCTTCTAATCTTTCTGCCAATACCGCCATCTCATCTTGCAAGGTCTTCAAACTCGCTTCTTCTGACCGCAAATCAGCTTCTTCTTCAGCAATTTCTTTTTGTAATTGTTCCAGCTCTGGCTTGATGAAAATACTATTGTTTTGACGATTGGCACCACCCGCGTAGGAACCACCTGTACGCAACTCTGTCCCATCCAGTGTCACCATGCGAACCTGATAACGAACTTGACGAGCAGCTGCACGCGCATGTTCTACAGTATCAAAGATAGCCGTGGTAGTTAGCAAATTCTTGAAAATGGCTTCTAGTCTCTTATCAAACGACACCAACTCATCTGCCATTCCCAGAAATCCTGGACTTGCTGCGATAGCATCTTGATTCTGACTAGAAATCGTACGAGCTTTGATAGTCGTCAATGGAAGAAAGGTCGCACGACCAGCTCTATTGCGCTTGAGGAAATCAATAGCATTAGTTGCTGCTTTCTCATCTTCTACAATGATATGCTGACTGCTGGCTCCAAGCGCAATTTCTAGGGCAGTTTGATAATGTACATCAAAGGTCAAATGTTCACTGACTGCACCAACGATCCCACCAAGACGGTCTTTTTCTTGAAGAACACTCTTAACACCCGCGTAAAAGTTACTGTGATTTCTAAGAATATTCTCTAAACTCTGGGCTCGAGCCTGCTTGTTTTTGAGACTATCCAGACGGTCAAAGAGTTGACTCTGCTGGGCTTGGTAAGAAACTTTCTGCTCCTCTTGTTCCTTGGCACTAGCTTGGTAGTCTGCCAATAATTTCTGAACTTTCTCCTTGGCAGTTTCAAGCTCAGCCTGTTGTTGACTGGCCTTCTCTTTAGCTGTAGCAAGCTGTTCTTTCAATTTCTCAAGTTGATCTGCTTGTTTTTGAGACAGCTGACGGCTGTTTTCCAACTCATTCTCGATGCGGGTCAGTTGGTTTGAGACATCCGCTTCTTCTTGTAAAAGAGCGACAAAGCGTTCGCGTAAGAGCTCGATCATCTGGTCAGGATCATCTGAAAAAGCTAGCAATTCTGCCTCTAAACGATTGAGTTCCTTGTTGTTTTCAGCTAGACTTTCCTCTAACTGTTCCAGATTTTTTTCTTTTTCAGATTTTTCTTTACTTAGCGCCTTTCTCTTATCTTCCAAAGCAGTCAAACGGGCTTGTGCTTCTTGTTGATTGAGGGCTACTTGCTCAGACTCCAGTTTTGATAGGGCTAATTTTCGTTCTAAATCACTGATCAGATTCGTCAGATCCATCAAACTTCCTTGGTCTTTGGACATTTGAGCTTGGAGATCTTGGCGTTTCTTTTTAAGAGTTTGATTTTCTTCTTCTAACTCTTCACGCTTTTGATAATAACTAGTCAAAAGTTCCTGAACCTGAGTTAGTTCTTCTTCCGTCAGCTCTAGTTCAGACTTGTTTTCCTTGATTTGGGCAACCAAAACATCCAAGTAAATAGCCTTGCGTTGACCATCCAAGTCGAGAAACTTACGAGCATTCTCGGCTTGTTTTGCAAGGGGCTTAATTTGATTGTCTAACTCATAGATAATGTCCTCTAAACGGTCTAGATTGTCCTGAGTTTGTTGCAGTTTGCTCTCTGTTTCTTTTCGACGAGTCTTGTATTTCAAAACACCCGCAGCTTCTTCAAAAATAGCACGGCGTTCTTCGGGCTTGGAATTAAAAATCTCCTCAACCTTCCCTTGGGAAATAATAGAGAAGGAATCACGTCCCAGACCTGTATCTAAGAAAAGGTCGTGTACATCCCGCAGACGGACTTTCTTACCATCAATCCGATACTCGCTATCACCACTACGGTAGATATGGCGTTCTACCTTAATAACTTGCCCTGCATCCTTGATAAAACCATCTTCATTATCCAAGGTCACGACAACAGAGGCATAATTGAGTGGTTTGCGGCTTTCAGTTCCAGCAAAGATAACGTCGGGCATCTTGCCACCACGAAGACTCTTGACACTAGACTCACCCAAGGCCCATCTCAGACTTTCCGTGATATTTGACTTTCCAGATCCATTGGGCCCAACGACAGCTGTCACACCTTGGTCAAAGACTACCTTGGTCTTGTCAGCAAAGGACTTGAATCCCTGAATCTCAATTTCCTTTAAATACATGAATCCAGCCCCTTCTCAACTGCATTTTTGGCGGCCTCTTGCTCTGCTAATTTTTTAGAACGTCCTTGACCTTTTCCAATACTATTTCCTTCAACCAGAACTTCTACATCAAAAACCTTATCATGAGCAGGCCCTGTCTCAGAGATAACCTGGTAGCGAATATCTACATCTCCATTGACCTGGAGCAACTCTTGCAAATGTGTCTTGTAATCCTTAATCATTTCAAAGTCACCTGCTTCAACCTTGGGAATCATGACCTGATAGATAAACTCTTTTACCCTAGCCACATCCTTGTCTAAAAGCAAAGCACCCAGAAAGGCTTCAAAAGCATCCCCAAGAATGGTGTCACGATTGCGCCCACCAGACTTTTCTTCCCCTTTTCCTAGTTTGATAAACTGATCAAACTGGCAATCACGCGCAAAACCTGCCAAACTTTCCTCGCGAACAATCATAGCACGGAGTTTAGACAAATCGCCCTCTGGTTTCTTAGGATATTTTTTATACAGGTATTCTGAAATCAATAATTGCAGAACAGCGTCTCCTAAAAATTCCAAGCGCTCATTGTGTGAAATTTTTAAGAGGCGGTGCTCATTGGCATAACTCGTATGAGTAAAGGCAGTTTCTAGTAGCTTTTTATCTGCAAATTCGATTGCAAAACGGTCTTTCAGTACAGTTTGTAATTCTTTCATACCAACCTCTTTCTAACTGATAACAGTCCTTCTTATTATATCAAAAAAAGCCCCCTGAGTCACTTTAAAACGGGACTAGAGAGGATTTGAGTATTTTTTAGATGACAATTTTCAATTTTAGGGGCAATATAAAGAAAAAAGCCTTATTTAAAGGCTTTCATAGGCTATTTACATCCACCCTGAGGGAATCGAACCCCCATCTCAAGAACCGGAATCTTACGTGATATCCATTACACTAAGGGTGGAAACTTGTCTTATTATAACAGAAATTTGCTCTAATAACAAGTTTTTTATGGGTGGACTAAGTGTCTCTTAGTGAGATGCATCTCCGTTCCAGATAGAGTTTTTTACGATCACATAATCAACGTGCTTGAGGTCTGCAACCTTGCGTCCACCTGCATAAGAGATAGCACTTTGTAAATCTTGCTCCATCTCAGTAAGGGTGTCTTGCAGATGCCCTTTGGCAGGAAGTAAGATGCGTTTTCCTTCCACATTTTTATATGCTCCCTTTTGGTATTGAGAAGCTGAACCATAATATTCTTTGAACTGTTCGCCATCAACTTCAATCGTCTTCCCTGGGCTTTCGATATGTCCTGCAAATAGGGAACCAATCATGACCATGCTAGCACCGAAACGGATAGACTTAGCAATATCACCATGAGTACGAATCCCACCATCAGCAATAATCGGTTTGCGAGCTGCCTTAGCACACCAGCGTAGGGCAGCCAACTGCCAACCACCTGTACCAAAACCAGTCTTGACCTTGGTGATACAAACCTTACCAGGACCGATTCCAACCTTTGTAGCATCCGCACCAGCATTTTCCAATTCACGCACAGCTTCTGGTGTTCCCACATTCCCAGCAATGACAAAAGTATCCGGCAATTCTTTCTTGATGTGCTGAATCATAGAAATCACGCTATCTGCATGACCATGAGCAATGTCAATCGTAATATACTCAGGAGCATCAGCCTTGAGTTGGCTAACAAAGTCATACTCGTAGTCCTTGACACCGACGGAAATGGAAGCAATGAGGCCTTGATCGTGCATGCGTTTGATAAAAGGAATGCGCCCCGCTTCATCAAAACGGTGCATAATGTAGAAGTATCCGCCTTTAGACAATTGCTCTGCAACATTCTCATCCAAAATCGTCTGCATATTGGCTGGCACAACAGGTAGTTTGAAAGTGTGATTTCCAAGTGTGACACTCGTGTCTGCTTCTGCACGGCTTTTAATGACACATTTATTTGGGATCAACTGAATATCTTCGTAATCAAAAATTGGAAATTCATTTAACATATCGATGTCTCGTTTCTCTTGTAATGACCTACCTATGCTTACGCATCCCTACGCCTTTTGCGACGTTTCCTTGATTTATTATAAACCAAAGTACAGTTTTTGTCAAATAATTTCAATTATAAAACAATAATGTTCGGTTTTTATGATTTAAATATAAAAAGTGAGGAGATTAGTTTCTCCCCACTTCCTTATCAATATTTCTTTTAAAAATTGCTTCGAATCTTTCCATCATTTCACAAAATTCATTATAAGATGAAGCATTCTGAGGAATTTGGATAGACAATTTCTTCAACAAAGCTCCATAACCTGCTAGCTTTCCTATCTCATTATCAACAACCTTGTCCTTGCTCGGAAAAACAAGACCAGCTTTCTCAGCTTTTAAAATATAAGAATAGGAAATCAGCTGGAATAAGTCCTCGCGATTGATTCCTTTTTCAGTGAACTCCAGTTCTTTATATTTAGCATCTAAAACTATTTTTAACTCTTTATGATAAAAATCTGGAAATACTTTTCTTTCACGATTAGAAAATACTGAAATACCGTCTGTCTTATCCTTATTTCTGGGATGTACAAAACCTTTTGGCAACAGGGTGTAAATATACTCTTCCCAGAGCCAGGAAACATCAAAAAGAATACCATGTACCTTTTGGGCTTGAGATCCAAGACCATGCTTTTCTCTACTCAGAATCATCAAGCAGAGTTCCTGTAATTTTCTATACTCTCTGAAATAGGCGTGTCGGATGGGTTTGATTTTATTTATTCTGATAATCTTGGCACGATCAGCTAGTTTATAAGCTGGAGTTACACGCACGATTTCAGATACATTTTCACGACTAGTTAAGAGACTATCAAATCCCCCTTGACCAATGCCTTTCTGGTTTTTAATGTATTCAATAGTGTGACGAATCAATTGCATGAGTTGATTATCATAGGTGAACTCCCTAGTGGTATAGGCAATATTCCCCGTAAAAGGGAAATTTTTTTTCAGATGATTTCCAACATCTAGTACATCCTTTACATGACTGTCGTTATGGAAAAATCGCTGGTATTCCTTATACAGACCTTTTCGAATTGCAGCTTGTAGATACTTGGGGAAGAGATACATCAAAAGTTGATAGAGCTTATCTTCACGCGACAAAGCTACATCTAAACTAGTGAGATTAATATGAAGAACCTTTTGTAAAAGATAATGCAAAAAATGGTCGTTACTTTCATCAGAAAAACGAGAGGAAATCGTCAATTTTTCCTGACCACACCCCAGAAAACCAATCACATTTCCAGTCTTAATTTCCTGATTGACAGTTTCAAAAATCTTTTGGTCCTTATCCAAATCAGGAGAATGAGTCAAATCATTTGGGAAAATAAAGATATTATCCTCTCTAGAAAGGTTATCCAGTGTTCTATCAAGAAGAGCTTGACTTAGTTTGGGATATTCTGCGACAAAGTCTTCTTTAGCAATTTTATGCTGATTATCAGTTATCCGCATTATCATCACCAGTATCTTGCTGACCAGTTTGATCATTATTTGTCAGTTCAAATGCTTTTTTCAATGTTTGCAGAGTTTCATCTTCTTCATAAGAACCACGCAAGTAGTCTTCTAGGAGGGGTTTAATATAATCAGACCAGAGTAATTCATAGTCAAAGTCTACATCCTTCAACTTAAGGAAATAACTTGGTCCGATATGATAATGACTGTTTAGCTCCTGAACGTTCTCGATAGCAGCGTTCAAGCTTCTAAGACGAAGTTTTGCTTCTTCTGCATGGATACCCAGTTCTTTATCCAACATAGCAACTTGACTTTCAGCAGTAACTTCAACAAAACGAAAACGACGACGCATAGCAAAATCAAAGGTATCCACTGAACGATCAATATCATTCATAGTTCCGATGATATAGACATTTTCAGGGATATAAAACTTTTCATCAGTTTCGTGTAGATTTGCATATTGGGTAGAAACACTTCCCTTTTCACCACGATAGCCAGGGTCGATAGAGAAAAAGAGTTCCCCAAAAATCTTAGAAATCTCCCCACGATTGATCTCATCGATGATGAAAACGAATTTCTTGTCTGTGTCAATCATTGGGGATACATAATCACATAAACCATAACTTTTTTTCATGTGATCCAAAACAATGTTTTGATAAGTTTCGTACTTTAAATTAGTATCTTCACCCTTGTACAAAAGATACACTTTTTCTTTGGTAGCAACAGGAGAATCAAACTTCACATTCCCTTGACTATTTAAACTGGCTGGAACAGAACTACGAGGGAAGAAGTATTGTCCTTGCTTTTCATTGATAGCATCCGTTAGCTTACCCCACGCTTCCTCAAAATTATCTTGTCCTCCAGTTTTCTGAGCTTCTTTCGCTCTCTGACAGAACTTCTTAAAAATACCGTCCTCTAGCTTAAACTCAATAGCTCCATCGCCATTTGATACCGGTCTCAACCCCTCTACAAAATCTGTATAATCATAGGAAGGGTGAAATTGTACAAAGCCGATTTGATCTTCATTACCACCCGTTAGCTCTGTCGCTATTTCTTTAGCAAGATAAGTTTTTCCTGTACCAGGAGCACCACGAAGGATGAGGTTTTTAGATTTTTTTAATTTATCTAAATAATCGTTAATATTTTTATTCATAACAACTTTCTCTATATTTTTTCTGTATGTACCATTTAGAATAGATTTATATAAATTGATACGTTCTGAATTTCTATCCCAGTTGATGGTTTGTCTTGTACCTTTTTTTCTTTGGTATTCCCATCCACCATCTACTTTCAACCAATTAACACCAATACAATGTTTAAACTCTGTTTTTGTTTCATCAAAGTAATATGTTTTCACACATTGTCCAATACCTAAAATTTTGTTAAATCCTGAGGTGGCTATTATATAATCATTTATTTTTATGTCATGTGCAAACTTCCAAATAAATAAATTTCTCTGCTTTCCTTGCTTCAATTCTTCAGGATTATTGTAATCTAAAATATTAGATAAATTAGAATCAAAATCTATACAAGCTATATTCTCCTCTTTAAATAAAGACCAAACTTTTCCACCTCCTCCTGCAACTATCATCCAATAATTTAATTTTTCTTCCATTTTGTAACTCCATTTTCATATTATAGGCTAGTTAGTATTTAATATTTCAAAACCCTATTTCATATATAGAATATCATATCCTATATAAAAAGAAAAGAATTTCTAAAGAAAAAGCCCAGTGTAGAGAGCTTTATTACCTCATAACACTAGACTCTTTTTATCTTAATAATACTCTCCCTGACGGTAGTCCCACGAGTTAAAGGTATCTGACAAGTGCATCATGATTTTATCAATGTCAAGCCCTTTGCGGATCACAACTGGCGCTGGTGAAGTTGAACGTGCTCCTCCTTGTTCTGGGATTAGTTTGCCGTCTTTATCAACCATAGACACCATCACACCTTGCTCGTAGCGCGTTTCAATCGTTTTGTCCGGTTGGATAGATGCCACATAGTCGTCTGCTTCGATGACAAGGTCCACTGCTCCTTCGATACGTTCTCCGATACCTTCCACCTTACCACGGTTTCCTTTTCCAGATGGGTTTGCAGATGATGCGTAGACCATTTTACCTTCTTCCCAAAGTTTGGCAGCCAATTGTTCACCAGATTTACCAAACTTAATGACAAAACAGCTAGTACCACGCACGTCAGTCATAAGTTCTTCTCGGCCATCACCGTATGCTTTGAGTTTTTCAAAAGCTTCTGGTTTCCAAGGAAGGATACAGCCAAGGAGAATATCTTCGTCCCAATGTTTTTGGTAGAAGGCTTCAATTTCTGGATTGAGTTGTGCTAAAGCGCGAAGCTCATCCATGCTACCACAAAGTACAACACCTGGTTTGTTACGGTTACGTTCTTTAGCTTCAAATTTGCGTTCAAGACCTGCCTTGTCGCTAGTCATGATAATGTAACCAACTTTTGTAGGGCATACAATGCACCCGCCCTCACCTTTTAAAATGTCATAGCCTTCTTGTGAAAGTGTTCCGTTCCATTGAATGTGTTTTGTCATAATTCTATATTTCCTTTTCTAACTTTTTCTAATCCTTCCCGTAGGCTGGACGTTGTTTTTCATAAGCAGCAATCAAGTCTTCATACTGCAAAGTAATACCGATATCATCCAAACCATTTAAGAGCTTGTGTTTCCATTCACTATCGATTTCGAAAGTGAATTCTCCAACTGGTGAGATGATTTTTTGTTGTTCCAAGTCTACAGTTACCTGGTCGGTCGGTTTGAGTTGGGCTAGCTTTTCTCTAACCTCCTTAGGCTGAACAATAGGCAACATGCCATTATTGAGTTCATTATTGTAATGAATGTCCCCGAAAGATCCTGCAATCACGACCTTAAAACCATAGTCGGCTAGAGCCCAAGCTGCGTGTTCTCTGGAAGACCCTGCGCCAAAGTTATCCCCTGAGATGAGAATGCTAGCTTTTCGATATTCAGGTCGGTTAAAGACAAAGTCTGGATCCTCAGTGTAGTTATCGTCCAGATAACGCCAAGCATACATAAGATACTTACCAAAGCCTTTTTTATCAATTAACTTGAGAAACTGCTTGGGAAGGATTTGGTCGGTGTCAATGTTATCATTCATAAGAGGAACGGTCGTTCCCGTATAAACTGTAAATTTCTCCATATCCTCTCCTTACTGGGCCTCTGGCATTTGCCGAACATCTACGAATCGACCTGCGATAGCTGCCGCAGCTGCCATGGCTGGACTGCAAAGATGGGTCTTAGCGCCAAATCCCTGTCTATCTTCAAAGTTGCGGTTACTGGTTGAAGCACAGTGAACTCCATCAGGTACCTTGTCGGGATTCATCCCTAGACACATGGAGCAACCTGGGTCTCTCCACTCAAAACCAGCATCTAGAAACACTTTGTCCAAGCCCAACTTCTCAGCCGCTCGTTTGACAGGACGAGAACCTGGTACTACTATTGCTGTTAAGTTGGGTGCTATTTTCTTTCCTTTGACAAATCGCGCAGCCAGTTGCAAGTCACTGAGACGAGCATTGGTACAAGACCCGATAAAGATATAGCCTAGTTCAATGTCCGCTGGCTTTTGGCCAGGTTCCAAGTCCATGTAATGATAAGCTCGTTCATCATTCATATCCTTAATTTCTGGAAAACTACTGTCAAAGTCAACGCCCATAGCAGGATTGGTTCCCCAGGTCACCATGGGTGCCAAGTCAGAGACATCCATCTGGATAACCTTATCATAGACAGCATCCTCATCACTGACAAGCGTCTTCCAGTCAGCAACTGCCTCTTCGAAAGCTTCAGGAACACATTCTCGTCCCTTGAGATAGTCAAAGGTAGTCTGATCTGGATTCATGATTCCCATCTTAGAGCCAAACTCGATGGACATATTGCAGATAGTCATTCGCTCTTCCATGGTCAGAGCATCAATCGCTTGCCCACGATATTCCACCACATAGCCTACACCACAAGCAACGCCGTACTTGGCAATCAAGGCGAGAATGTAATCCTTGGAATAAACTCCTTTTTGAGGAACACCAGTGAATTCTACCAACATTTTCTTGGGTTTAACTTGCCAGAGTGTCTGGGTAGCGAAGACATGCTCAACCTCACTAGTCCCAATCCCAAAGGCGATAGCTCCGAAAGCCCCGTGAGTTGCCGTATGGCTGTCTCCACAGACGATGAATTTTCCTGGTTGCGTCCGTCCTGTTTCTGGACCAACCATGTGAACGATTCCCTGCTTTTCAGAACCGTGAGCTGCATGTTCAATCCCAAACTCCTCAACATTCTCAGCAAGCTTATCAATTTGGGCCTTAGAAATAACATCTCGAATATCGTAGATATTAACTGTCGGGACATTGTGGTCAAAAGTTCCAAATGTCAAATCTGGTCGTCTCAATCTGCGACCTGCGTCTCGTAATCCTTGAAAGGCTTGGGGACTGGTCACCTCGTGAATATAGTGCTGATCTACATACATGAGTTGGGGTTGCCCCTCTTCTCCTATGATGACATGTCGTTCCCATAATTTATCAAAAATCGATTTTCCTGCCATCCATTACCTCCAAATAAAATATAAGGCTACTAGTGTGGTTACCATCCCGAGAAACCAAACTGTTTTAAAATACCATTTTCTAGTCTTGTGGTGAAAGGTGATTCCTGCCAACCAGCTACCAAAACCACCACAAGTAAGAGCCAAAATGAGTAAGATTTTCTCTGGGATGCGCCAAGCACCTCTTCTTGCCTTGGATTTGTCAATGCCATAAATCAAGAAAATCAGCAAATTCCAAATCAAGAGGGTAAGAGTGATTCCTTCATTTATCTTCATAGTCTTTCAATGATGGCTTCTGTCATTTCCTTGGTCGAAGCCTGTCCTCCAATATCTTTCGTTAAAATTCCTGCTGCCAAACAGTTCTCAACAGCATGTTCGATACGCTCCGCATCCTCATAATGTCCAAAGCTATCTCTCAACATCATGGCTACTGATAAAATCATGGAAATAGGGTTGGCAATTCCTTGACCTGCAATATCAGGCGCTGAACCATGAATAGGCTCATAGAGACTTGGACCTTTTTCAGAATGACTGGCTGATGGCATGACTCCAAGTGTACCAGATAGAACACTTGATTCATCAGATAAGATATCTCCGAAAAGATTCTCCGTCACGATGACATCAAACTTGGCAGGATTGGTAATCATAAGCATGGCAGCTGAGTCCACCAACTGGTGTTCCAAGGTCACATCTGGGAAATCCTGCGCGACTTCCTCAGCTACTCTGCGCCAGAGTTTTGAGGTTGCTAGAACATTTTGCTTATCGATACTAGTAACGAGTTTTCTACGATTTCTTGCAATTTCAAAAGCCTTGCGAATAATCCGCTCTACTTCTTCGTAGCTGTAGTCGTTGATATCACGCGCTTTTCGCTCTTCAAGGATATGATCCCCAAAGTAAATCCCACCTGTCAACTCACGTACCACGACAAAGTCTACACCAGCAATTCGTTCCGGTTTGAGAGGTGACAAATGCTTGAGACTTTCAAAGATTTTTACGGGGCGAATATTGGCATAAAGATTGAGTTCCTTACGGAGGGCCAGCAGTCCTTGTTCAGGCCGAATCGCTGCCCCATCATACTGGGGACTACCAATAGCCGCTAGGAGAATAGCATCTGCTCCTCTACATGCCTTGAGGGTCTCATCAGGTAAGGGATGCCCCTCAGCATCAATACCTGCCCCTCCAAAAGGTCGCCCATCTATCTCATAGTCAAAGCCCGTTTTTTCAGCTAGGGCCTCCAAAACTTCCAAACCAGCTTCCATAATTTCTGGACCGATTCCATCCCCTGCTAAAGAAACTATTTTTTTTGTCATAGCCTTCTCCTTTACACACTAGGCATGTCTCGGTAGGAAACGCTGCGCCCCATTTCACCAGCATTCTCTTTTTGAACAAAGGTATTGGCATTGATATAGGCAATAGCCGAAGCTTTCAGTACATCGAAATCAAGCCCTGCTGCATTAAAGATGGTTTCTGTATCTCTATTTTCAACAGTGACCAAGACCCGAGCCTGGGCATCGATCCCATCTGTCACCGCATCAATTGTGTAAGACACCAAGCGAACGGATTGATTGAAGAACTTATCGATAGCGTTGAAGATAGCCTCAACAGAACCTTGTCCTGTCGCATTAAACTCAACCTTCTCACCATCCATGTTGGCTAGACTAACGAGCGCTTCGATGTCATTGTCCGCATGGGTTTGAAGTTGTAAATCATCGAAGTGAAAGCCTTCTGGGTTTTCAACCATGATTCCAGCTACCAGAGCACGAATATCTGCATCTGTGATTTCTTGCTTTTTGTCCGCTAGTGCCTTGAACTTAGCGAAGAGTGGTTTGATATCCTCTTCTGTAAAGTCTAGAGCCAATTCTCTTAGTTTTTCAACAAAGGCATGGCGACCAGACAATTTACCAAGTGGAAGGCTATTACTCTTAACACCGACCAATTCAGGTGTGATGATCTCATAAGTGAGAGGATTTTTAAGGACTCCATCTTGGTGAATGCCCGATTCATGAGAGAAGGCATTACCACCAACCACAGCCTTGTTTTTAGGAACTGGAATACCAGAAAAGCGAGAAACCATTTCAGACGTATTCATTGTTTCATCCAAAACAATATCACTAGTGGCTTGGAAGAAATCCTCACGAATCTTCAAAGCAACAGCTACTTCTTCAAGAGCAACATTACCTGCGCGTTCACCGATACCATTAATAGTTCCCTGGACGCGTCCAGCACCGTGTTTAATTGCTGTCAAAGTATTTGCAGTTGCCATACCGAGATCATCGTGACAGTGGACACCAAAGACAACTTTATGATCTGATTTAATATTTTCAGTCAAGTGATCAAAGATACGTGCAAACTCTTCTGGAGTCGTAAAGCCAACTGTGTCAGGGATATTGATATAAGATGCACCTGCATCGACCGCTGTTTGAACGACTTGTAATAGGAAATCCAACTCTGTTCTAGTCGCATCTTCAGGAGAGAATTCGACGATTTCAAACTTAGAACGTGCGTAAGAAACATGCTCCTTGATAGCTTCTAAAATCTCTTCCTTGCTCTTATTGAGCTTATACTTGCGGTGAATCGGACTGGTAGCGATAAAGACATGAATTTGAGGATACTTGGCATCCTTAAGAGCCTCATAACAAGCATCAATATCAGATTTTACAGAACGAGCTAATCCTGTCACTGCTGTTTTTTTCATGGCTTTAGCAATTTCTTGAACAGCTATAAATGAATCTGGACTAGCAGCCGGAAAACCAGCTTCAATTACAGAAATTCCCCATTTCTCCAGCTGTCTTGCAATGGAAACTTTTTCCTTTATTGAGAAGTTAACACCAGGTGTTTGTTCCCCATCACGAAGGCTTGTATCAAAAAATTCAACTTTACGCATAAGATTTCCCCTTTTCCAAATGTGGTTTTAAAAAAACATCTCGCTTAGAAGCCCAAGCGAGATGTTGATTTACTCCCGCTTGGTAAGCCAAACAGGACTAATGCTTTTGCACTAGCCCGAGTACCTCAACAACAAAGCAAATTGATTAAACTTAGCTGTTTTCATGTTTGACTTTCTCCTTCGTTTGATATCTTGTTTAGTATTTTAGCATAGGCAAAAGCACTTGTCAAGAAAAAATCCATTATTTTCTGAAAATTTCTTCAATAAAGAATATTTTGCTAATTGAAAGTATTTGAAAACTCAAGCGAATTTCCTTATTTTTTCACAGTCAAGTTCCAACTTTTTTCGATGAGTTCTATCACTTCTTCATCTTGCAAACTATCATCAAGCACCAGACTAAGCCAGTAGCGTTTGTTCATATGAAAGGCCGGATAAATGCCTTTTTTTGAAAGCAAATCAGCTACTTGGTCGTGTTTGAGGTTGACTGCTTCGACTAGCCCTTCTCTCCCCTTATCTAGCCTATCCCAAGGAATTCTCATTAAAACAGCATACCACTTTTTACTGTCTTCATGACGTAATACCGCTGTATCAGGGGATTTCTCCCATAGATATTCCAACTGATTACCATACTTTTCTTGAACTTGATCCATGATGCGCTTGGTCTGAGGGCAGATAAAATCCTGCACGTCAAAACAGGCCTTCCGAATCTGGTAGAGAATCTCCAGACAAGCTTGACGGACACTTCCTACAAAAGTCCCTCTCATGCTTTCCATATGGACTTGAGGATAAAGGTCACCAGTCTCCTGATCAAAAACTTGAAAGCTCACATTATCCGTTGTGATGGACACATTCATGACGAAGTCGCCATCCAAGATCAGGAAACTGTAGGCCCAGACTCCCTCATTTTCTACAAAACCATAGGCATGAGCTTTTTCTTTATTAAACTGATAGGATTTAAAAATTTCAAACATAAGTGAAAACTGCTACCAAAAGCTAGCAGTTCCTTTCTATTTTTTAAAAGACAACCTTAGTTCCATGCAATTGTTTCACGCCCAACTGTTCGATAAAGGTTTGACGGTTGTCCAAGTCAATCCCCCCACCTGGTAAGATTTCAATTTTACCAGCTGCATGTTCCAAAATTCTGTGATAGTGTTCAAAACGTTTCTCTAGCGAGTCACCAGACACACCAGCACGAGTTAAGATACGGGTGACACCAGCTTGGCTGAGCCAGTCAATGGCTTCCAACTGGTCTTCATCACTTAATTCATCAAAGGCCATGTGAAAGACAATTTCCATTCCTTTAGATGCGGCAATCAGCTTATCCAGATTAGCTTTATCCAACTTTTTATCAGCAGTTAAAGCACCAAAGACTACTCCTTGACTTCCAGCCTGAGCAGTCAAACGAATGTCTTCTAGCATGATTGCTATTTCAAGATCAGTATAGACAAAGTCGCCACCACGTGGACGAATCATGGTCATAATGGTCGTATCGTAGTTAGCTGCCAGTTCAACCGCTGCCTTGGTCACTCCATAGCTAGGTGTTGTTCCTCCTACTGCTAGATTGTCACAAAGTTCGATTCGACGAGCTCCAGCCTGCATCGCTTTTTCAAGCAAGGTCACATTCTCAGCACAAAATTCGTAAATCATTTGATTCTCCTTGATATTTTCTTTAAATTTATTATATCATATTATTTTAAATATGCTTTCAATTTTTCAAAGGAAATATCAAATTTCAGAAACTAATCTTTATCAGGAATGACTTTAAAGAGATAGTAGGTGATAAAGATAGTCAAGGCTCCCAGACCGATTTTGACTGGCAAAAGAGGGGCAAAATAAATAGAAATCCCCATCAAGATATAGATAGATACGATGATTTTTTTCTTTCGTTCTCGCGCTATTGACTTAGTTTCCCGAAAGTCAGCTACATAGGTCTGATAAAGCTTTGTATGATAAAGCCAGTCTTCAAATCTCTTTGACGATTTGGAAAAGCAAGCAATTGATAGCAAAAGGAAGGGCGTTGTTGGCAAAAGTGGTAGGACAACTCCAACAAGAGCCAAGGCTAAAGAAATAAAACCAATACTTAGGTAAATAATACGCATGTCTTCTCCTAATTGAAATAATCTTCTACTAGTTTCCCACAAAGTGAGGAAATTTGTCAAGCTTCAAGTAAAAAGAGCCTGAAATTTATTTTCAGGACTCTTCGTGTTATTTAATTTTCTCTTCTTCGTAGTCGCCATTACTACATACAACCTGCTTACCACCACCACGGACCTTTTTCTCCACAAGGAAGTGTCCGCATTTTGGACAATCACGTCCAATTGGTTTGTCCCAGGAAGTAAATTCACATTCTGGGTAACGATTGCAACCATAGAAGATACGATTACGCTTGGTTTTGCGTTCGATGATTTGTCCTTGATGACAGCTTGGACACTCGACTCCAATCTCTTTGACAATCGCTTGTGTGTGACGGCAGTCTGGGAAATTGCTACAAGCATAGAATTTACCAAAACGACCGAGCTTAATCACCATCGGACTGCCACAAACCTCACAGTCAAATCCAGCTGGCTCATCCTTGATCTGGATTTTTTCCATTTCGGATTCAGCCTTGGCTACTTCTTTAGAGAATGGTTTGTAAAAGGCGTCAATAACACGTTGCCACTGCTCTTTTCCAACTTCAACATCATCCAGTTTTCCTTCCATCTCAGCTGTGAAGGTCACATTGACAATATCTGGGAAGTATTCAACAATGAGTTTATTGACAATTTCTCCCAGTTCTGTCGGTTCAAAACGTTTAGCAGCCAGACGAACGTAGTAACGTTTTTGGATGGTTTCAATGGTCGGAGCGTAGGTTGACGGACGTCCAACTCCATTTTCTTCCAAGGTCTTGATAAGAGTCGCTTCCGAATAGCGAGCTGGCGGTTGAGTGAAATGTTGTTCTGGCTTGCTACTGACCTGCTTGACCACATCTCCAACAGCCATATCTGGCAACATCTTGTTCTTGTCAGAGTCATTGTAGATAGCAAGATAACCATCAAACTTAACTTGGCTTCCATTTGCCGCAAACTGAACCCCATTTTGAGAGAGCTTAACAGCCATGGTATCAAAGATAGCTCCCGTCATCTGGCTAGCTACAAAACGGTTCCAGATAAGGGTATAGAGCTTGAGCTGGTCTTTGTCCAAGTACTTAGCGATGCTTTCAGGTGTGTTAAAGACACTAGATGGACGAATGGCTTCGTGGGCATCCTGAGCACCTGAGGCATTTTTGACCTTGCTACCATGCTTAGAGTACTTGCTACCAAAACGATCGTTGATGTAGCTTGCAGCTTCGTTCTGAGCTACTGGACTAATACGAGTCGAGTCTGTACGCATATAGGTAATCAAACCTTGCACGCCCGATCCGATATTGATTCCTTCATAGAGCTGTTGAGCCACCATCATAGTCTTTCGAGTACGGAAATTAATTTTGTTAGCCGCATCCATTTGCATGGTTGAGGTCGTATAAGGGAGGGGCGCATTGCGTTTGCGTTCTTTCTTATCTACCTGGTCTACTGTGAAATCTTTACTAGTCAAATGGGACAAGACTTCTTTGACCTCTTCATTAGTGGTCAATTTCATCTTCTTGCCATTCATACCATAGAAAGAAGCCTGAAATTGCTTGGTTCCCTTTTTAAAGACACCATCAATTGTCCAGTATTCTTCCGGTTGGAAGGCATTGATTTCATTTTCACGGTCAATGATGAGCTTAAGGGCAACCGACTGCACCCGCCCTGCTGATAAGCCCTTCTTGACCTTTTTCCACAAAATTGGCGAAATCGAATAGCCTACCAAGCGGTCTAAGACTCGACGAGCTTGTTGGGCGTCGACCAAGTCCATGTCAATCTTGCGAGGCTCTTTAAAGGCATTTTTTACTGCGTCTTTGGTGATTTCATTAAAGACTACACGGTTGGCATCATTCTCATCCAAGTTGAGAATGTGAGCTAAATGCCAGGAAATCGCTTCTCCTTCACGGTCCGGGTCACTCGCAAGAAAGACTTTATTGGCCTTTTTAGCTTCTTTTTTCAAGTCATTGATGAGAGGACCTTTTCCTCGGATATTGATATACTGTGGTTCATAGTTATTTTCAATGTCGACTGACATACTGGATTTTTTCAAATCACGGATATGCCCGACACTGGCTAAAACCTTGTAATTTCTGCCTAGATATTTCTCAATCGTTTTCGCTTTAGCAGGCGACTCCACGATGACTAGATTTTTTTTAACTGTTGATTTTTTCTTCTTTGTTGCCGTAGCCACACTATCACACCTTTTCAAAGTAATAAACTTTATAAAGTGTAAACCATTTTTCTATAGCTGTCAAGACCTAAGTCCTATATATAGAAGAAAAGTTTATCTGTGTGAACAGATTTCTCCTTAAAATTCAAACTCAGCCAGCACATCTTGACCACTGGAAATCAGCTTTGCTCCCTCTTGGATCAAGTGGTGACAGCCATCTGAATGGCCATCTAAAATGTTTCCTGGAATGGCAAAAACATCACGCCCTTCCTCCATAGCTCGCTCACAGGTGATGAGACTACCAGAACGCATCCTTGCCTCTGCTACAATCACACCACGGCAAAGGCCAGCAATGATGCGATTACGAGCTGGAAAGTGAAATTTCAAGGGTTCCTCACCAGGTCCGTACTCGCTAAGTACTAAATGGTGATTGCCAATGTGTTCCTGCAAACGTTTATTAGCGCGGGGATAGAAAACATCCAATCCTGTTCCAATCACTGCAATTGTTCTTCCTCCATTCTGGAGTGCAGCCATATGAGCAGCCGTATCAATCCCTTTGGCTAAACCACTGACCACAATTAACTCGTTTTCCAAACCTTGAATGACTTTCTGGACCGACTTTGCTCCCTGACTAGAACATGAACGACTCCCTACAACAGCAACCTTTGGAAATTTCAATAAATCCAGATTTCCTTTATAAAACAAGAGTACTGGAGCATCATAAATCTCACTCAGATTCCAAGGATAACAGTCATCAAGAATAGAAAAGGATGGAAATTTCTGAAACTCCTTCTCCAACTGTGCATCATCTATCTGGAAATAGCGTTCCATAAAGACAGCAGGATTACGACACCCAGATATTTCTGCAATATCACCTAGCAAGAGCTCCTGATCTACAGTCTCATCGTATTCAAGAACTGTTAAAATTTGTTGATTGCTCAGCCCAGCTTTTCTCAATTTGTAAATCTCATAGTTTGTGATCTTCATATACAACTCCATTTCTTTTTCTACTCATCTATCTATTCGTAAAAAAAATAAAAAGAAGACCAAGGATCTTCTTTTTTTCATTTATTCAGCTTTAGTAGTTGACCAGCTACTTTCAACCATCGGTAAGATTGTTTTTAAAGTTTCCCCATCCCCTTCAAGTGAAACATAGCGGATTTTACCATCATTTGATCGGAAAACCCAGGTAACGAGGTATTTCCCTGACTTAGCAATTGCATTGACAACATAGGCTTCATAACCTCCAATGGTCGATTTGGAACCCCAGACCTTACTGAAATCAGAGCTTTGTTCTTTGGAAGTTAAAATACTAGATGAGACAGTCACAACATCCAGTTTAGCATATTCTTCTTCGCTGATATTGAACTGCTCAGCCTTAAAGGTATTCAGCGTAACAATGTTGATATCTGTTCCATCACAATACTGTATATCATTTCCACCTTCTACTTCATGGAATCGAACCCATGATTTGGGTACCTTGACAAATCCATATTCATTCGAACCGATGATTTGCGTCTCTTCCTTTTTCGCTTCAGAAACAGCAGAACTAGTGCTACTCGTTTCCTGACTGCTTGAAGAACTGACAACCGCAGTCGAACTTTCTTCGGTTGCTGTTTGCGATTTATTGGAGCATGAAGCTAAAAAAGCACTAACAGTAACTACAGTACCTAAAATTAATAATTTTTTCATCCTACCACCTTTCCATCTGCATTATAAGAAAAATAAGGACTTCTGTCAAATTCTAACCTAATCGATTCTGTTAGCTTCCGATTTTATCACTCTCATTTAAAGCAAAAACTCTTGAAAAATCTTCAAGAGTTTTTTTTATTTCTATTCTTCATCCATGCTCAAGACGCTAAGGAAGGCTTCTTGTGGGACTTCTACTGATCCGATAGCTTTCATGCGTTTCTTACCAGCTTTTTGTTTTTCAAGCAGTTTGCGTTTACGAGAAACGTCACCACCGTAACACTTGGCAAGTACGTTCTTACGAAGGGCCTTGATATCAGTACGAGCCACAATTTTGTGCCCAATAGCTGCTTGAATCGGCACCTCAAATTGTTGACGAGGGATGATTTTCTTGAGCTTATCCACGATGAGTTTCCCACGTTCGTAGGCAAAATCCTTGTGAACGATAAAGCTGAGGGCATCCACCTTATCCCCATTGAGAAGGATATCCATTTTGACCAGTTTAGATGGACGGTACTCTGACAATTCGTAGTCAAAGCTTGCATAACCACGCGTCGAAGACTTAAGCTTATCAAAGAAGTCAAAGACGATTTCAGCAAGTGGAATTTGATAGATAACATTGACACGATTATCATCAATATAATCCATAGTCACAAAGTCCCCACGTTTACGCTGAGCTAGTTCCATAACTGCTCCGACAAACTCCTGCGGTACCATGATTTGCGCCTTAACATAAGGTTCTTCAATAGTCGCAATCTTAGTGGGATCTGGAAATTCAGAGGGGTTAGACACATCCATAGATTCACCGTCAGTTTGGTTAACCTTATAGATAACAGATGGAGCTGTCATGATGAGGTCAATGTTGAACTCGCGCTCTAAACGCTCTTGGATAACATCCATATGGAGAAGTCCAAGGAATCCACAACGGAAACCAAATCCCAGCGCCTGAGATGTTTCTGGTTCAAACTGCAGGCTGGCATCGTTGAGCTGCAATTTTTCAAGGGCTTCACGAAGGTCATTGTACTTGTTTGACTCAATTGGATAAAGTCCTGCAAAGACCATAGGATTCATTTGCTTGTAGCCATGTAATGGCTCTTCCGCAGGATTGGTTGCCAAGGTAACTGTATCTCCGACACGCGTGTCTTGAACCGTCTTAATAGAAGCTGCGATATAACCAACATCACCAGTCGCGAGGAAATCACGCCCTACTGCTTTCGGAGTGAAAATTCCGACCTCAGTCACATCAAAGGTCTTGCCATTGCTCATGAGCTGAATCTTATCACCAGGTTTAACCACTCCGTCCATAACACGCACTTGCAGGATAACCCCACGATAGGCATCATAAACTGAGTCGAAAATCAAGGCCTTGAGTGGCGCCGCCACATCACCAGTTGGAGCTGGCACTTTTTCCACGATTTGCTCAAGAATCTCTTCGATACCAATACCAGCTTTGGCAGAAGCCAGGACCGCTTCGCTGGCATCTAGTCCAATGACATCCTCAATCTCTGTACGCACACGCTCTGGATCAGCTGCTGGAAGGTCAATCTTGTTAATGACGGGCAGAATTTCCAAATCATTGTCCAAGGCTAGATAAACGTTAGCAAGAGTTTGAGCCTCAATCCCTTGGGCCGCATCAACCACCAAAATCGCTCCTTCACAGGCCGCTAGTGAACGCGAAACTTCATAGGTAAAGTCCACGTGCCCGGGTGTGTCAATCAAGTGGAAAATATAGGTCTCACCATCTTTTGCAGTATAATTGAGCTCAATGGCATTGAGTTTAATGGTAATCCCACGTTCACGCTCAAGATCCATACTATCCAAAAGCTGGGCTTGCATTTCACGACTAGAAACGGTCTCCGTCTTTTCCAAAATGCGGTCTGCTAGGGTTGATTTCCCATGGTCAATATGGGCGATAATAGAGAAGTTCCGAATCTTCTCCTGTCGTTTTTTCAAATCTTCTAAGTTCATGATGCTCTTCCTTTCAGGGTATCTATTAATTATAAATTGTTTTTAACATTTTGACAAGACCATACCCTGCTAGGAGTACTAATCTTCGGCAATAAAGCCATCATTTTCGATAAAGTGGTGTTCTGTCATTCCTTGGTCTGTAAAGACGATTCCATGAAGGACACCACCATAGACAGCCCCTCCATCCATGCCAATCTTGCCATCCTCTGTTATCCAAAGCTCAGCAGTACCTCGGTCTTGCTTGAGCAAACCATAAACTGGTGTATGGCCAAAGACAATGGTTTTTCCAGTATGATTTTCAGCTTCGTGGAATGGTTTTCTGAGCCATACTTTCTTATAATCTGTAGTTTCATGCCAATCATCCAAGGTCAAATCAATACCAGCGTGCACAAAGATATACTTGTCTGTCTCAACAACAAAAGGCATTTGACGAATAAATTCGACCAAGTCTGCTGCTTCTGTCGCAACACGCTTGGCATCTTCTACGCCATCAACTGGTGCATCCAAGGGGCGACCTAGGATTGAGTTAATAGTTGTATCTCCACCATTGCGACGATAATGGTCATAGCTTTCTTCTGGATCATCGAGCCAAGTCAGAAACATATACTCGTGGTTTCCTGATAGACAGATAGCCCCTTGATTGTCCACTAAGTCCTTAACCATTTCTAGAACACGGCGACTGTCTTCACCACGGTCAATCAAATCCCCTAGAAAGAGTAACTGAGTTTGACCATCCCAGGTTTTGAGCAGATCTTCTAGCATAGCTGCCTTTCCGTGAACATCTCCAATTACATAATAGTCTGTCATTTATTTCTCCCTCGTTTGCAATAATTCTCTAGCTTGGGTAAGGGCAGCCTCTGTTACATTCTCTCCTGCTAACATCTTAGCAACTTCCTCTACTCGTTCTTCTAAAGTCAAGAGACGAACTGTCGAAACAGTTGAATGTTCATCACTAATCTTTTCAATAAAGAATTGATAATCCGAGATGGCAATTACTTGTGGTAGGTGAGAGATTGCTAAGACTTGGCCATGCTGGCCAATCTTATGAATCTTCTGAGCTATAGCTTGAGCAACACGACCTGAAACTCCCGTATCCACCTCATCAAAGACAATACTGGTCTTGCCTTCTTTACGAGAAAAGGCTGACTTGATAGCTAACATGAGACGGGATAATTCTCCACCAGATGCAACTTTGACCAAAGGCTTAAAGTCCTCACCTGGGTTGGTGGAAATGTAAAACTCGACCGTTTCATTCCCCTCACGACTAAATTTGCCCTTACTAAAGCGAACCTGGAATTGTGCCTTCTCCATATAGAGGTCCTGCAGTTCTTGATTAATCTCAGCTTCAAGCTGCTGGGCCAAGTCATGGCGAGCTGATGCAAGCTGCCCTGCCAAATCGACAAGATTAACTTCCAATTTCTTGAGCTCTGCTTCCATGTCTTCAGAAGAAAGGTTATTTCCAGTCAAGAGATTGTACTCATCCGTAATCTTAGCAAAATAAAGCAAAACATCGTCTACAGTCCCACCGTACTTGCGAGTAATAGTATTCAGAAGATCTAGGCGATTTTCAACCTGCATGAGACGATTGCCATCAAAATCCAAGTCCTCAATAATATCTTCTAAACGCTTGGTAACATCTTCTAAAACATAGTAGGTCTCAGACAGAGAACTTGAAATTTCACGGTATTCAGGGTCATATTCTTCGACACTTTCCATGTCATTCATGGCTGAACGGACATTAGCAAGACTGGAGAATTCCTCATTGTCCAGCATACTGTAGGCATTGGTCAGCGTATCCGCAATATTTTTATGATTGAGGAGTTTATCTCGTTCTTGGTTGAGAGCCAAGTCTTCACCAGCCTGCAAGTTTGCAGCCTCAATCTCTGCCATTTGAAATTCCAACATTTCGATACGTGCCTTGTGTTCCTGCTGGTTTTTCTTGACTTCCAGAACCTGCTTGCGCATTTTGCGATAGGCATCAAAGCTCGTCTGATAGGTCTCCTTCAACTCCAAGAAAGCAGCATCACCAAACTCATCCAACATCTGAATGTGCAGTTGAGGACGCATTAACTCCTCTTGGTCATGCTGACCATGGATATCTACAAGGTGTTGCCCAATGGCACGCAAGACGGAAAGATTGACCATCTGACCATTCACGCGACTAACACTACGACCATTTTGCAAAATTTCCCGGCGGATGATAATCTCATCTCCCAATTCTAAACCTTGCTCATCAAAAAGTTCCTGTAAAAGGCGACTGTTTTCAACCGAGAAAAGCCCCTCAATCTCTGCCTTAGGAGCACCGTGACGAATAACGTCTGTCGTTGCACGAGCCCCCAACATGAGATTCATAGCGTCGATAATGATTGACTTTCCAGCACCCGTTTCCCCTGTCAAAACAGTCATACCCTTTTCAAAATTGAGGGAAATCGCCTCAATAATGGCAAAGTTTTTTATCGAAATTTCAAGTAACATACTGACCTACCATTTTTTGACTTGTTCAACAATTTCCTCAGCTGCCTCTGCTGTTCTAGCTACAATTAAGATAGAATCATCATCAGCTAGACAGCTAAAAATCTGTTCAGAAAATGCTTCAACCAGCTGACTCTTCACAAAAATAGTATTTCCTGGAATGACAGCAAGGTTGATCATATTTCCCATTAACTCAGAACTCACAATATTGTCCTCAGCCAACTGCAAACTCTTGACGATTGATTTTGGCAACTCATAGATATAAGTATTGTTCTTCAAAGGAATTTTAACAATACCAAGCTCTTTGATGTCCCTTGAGACAGTGGCTTGCGTAGCAGAAATACCTGCTTCCTTCAAATGCTCAACGATTTCTTCCTGAGTCCCGATCTGATAATCCGTAACAAATCTTCTAATTTTTTCAAGTCTCTCTTTTTTATTCATCTTTAAATTCTCTATGTGCTCTCTCTACAACTTTTTCTATTTCAGGAGCAACTTGGTTACTTGCTCCCTCTTCCTTTTTCAAATAAGCTAAAAACTCAATATTCCCATGTCCACCTTGGATTGGTGAATAGTCTAATCCAAGCACTGAAAAACCTTGCTCAACTGCCATAGCAGTGACAGATTCAAGGACATGTTGATGAATCTTGGCATCGCGAATGATTCCATTTTTCCCAATCTGCTCACGACCTGCTTCAAACTGGGGCTTAACCAGGGCCACAACCTGCCCTTGATCTGCCAAGACACGATGCAAAGCAGGCAAAATCAGACTGAGGGAAATGAAACTCACATCAATACTGGCAAAGCTTGGTTCCTGCTCAAAATCAGTCTTTTCAGCATAACGAAAATTAAACTGCTCCATGCTGATAACCCGCGAGTCTTGGCGTAATTTCCAAGCCAACTGATTGGTGCCAACATCAACTGCAAAGACCAACTCAGCACCATTTTGCAACATGACGTCAGTAAATCCTCCAGTGGAAGCACCGATATCAATCGTGGTCGCTCCATCAACTGACAACCCAAAGACCTGCAAGGCTTTTTCTAATTTCAAACCACCACGGCTAACATACTTGAGTTTCTCACCTTTGAGTTTTAGCTCAGTGTCATCTGGGATTTTCTCTCCTGGCTTGTCAAAACGCTCCCCATTGAGGACTGCTACAACTAGACCAGCCATGACACCGCGTTTAGCCTGTTCTCGCGTTTCAAACAAGCCCTGTTTATAAGCTAGTACATCCACTCTTTCCTTAGCCATTGATTCTCAAACTTTCTACTACTTTCACAATCGGCGCTGTTTC
Source organism: Streptococcus oralis subsp. oralis (assembly GCF_000960035.1). Lineage (GTDB taxonomy): Bacteria > Bacillota > Bacilli > Lactobacillales > Streptococcaceae > Streptococcus > Streptococcus oralis_G. The sequence goes on along the minus strand of NZ_JYGR01000005.1, from coordinate 507,020 downwards.
AAAGGGAACCTGCTGGGCAATTTCTTCTAATTTAGCCTTGGCTTGATCCAGAGTTTGGTTACAAAAGGCAGTCGCCTCCTCCAAGCCCAACAAGGCTGGGTAGGTTGATTTTTCAGCTTGTAAATCCTTTTGCGGAGTCTTGCCGATTTCCTCAAAACTAGCTGTCACATCCAGCACATCATCTCGAACTTGAAAGGCCAGCCCAATCAATTCACCAACCGTTTTCAGTTTTGCTTGGATTTCTGGTGCTAATTCAGCTATGATAGCAGCTGCTTGAAAGGGATAGGCTAGCAATTTTCCAGTCTTATTGGCATGAATGGTCTGAAGTTCTTCCAAGGACAAATGCTGGTGTTCGCCTTCCATATCTAAAACCTGACCTGCAACCATGCCTAGACTTCCTGAAGCAAGGGATAAGTTGGCAATCAAATCCACCTTGATCTGACTTGGCAAATCTGCCTGAGCAATCAAGGCATAGGGATCTAGGAACAAGGCATCACCTGCCAATATTGCCATAGCTTCGCCAAATTTCTTATGATTGGTTAAACGCCCCCGACGATAATCGTCATCATCCATGGCAGGAAGATCATCATGAATCAAGCTTCCTGTATGAATCATTTCCAAGGCCGCAGCCACCTGCGCGTGAGCTGGTTGGATAACCACTCTCAGGGATTCCAAAACTTCTAACAAGAGAAAAGGCCGAATACGCTTGCCACCAGCATGAATGGAATAGAGAACAGACTCTCGCAAACTAGAGGCAAACTGCTGGTCTCCATAAAAATCTTCCAAGGCAGACTCGACAAGAGATAATTTTTCTTGCTTCTTCATTCAAAATCACTTTCTGTTCCGTCTTCTTGCATGACCTTAACCAAGGTCTTTTCAGCCTTGTCCAACGTCGCTTGGAGCTCTTTTGACAAGATCATGCCCTTTTGAAAAGCAGCAATTGCATCTTCTAGAGCGATTTCACCATTTTCCAAACTTTGGACAATGGTTTCCAGTTCTGCTAGATTTTCCTCAAATTTCTTTTGTTTTGACATCTTTAACCTCTAATTCTACTTGACCATCTCGCATCAAAAGCGTCACTTGGTCCTTTTTCTTCAAATTTTCAACCGAATCTACTACTGACTCTTCTTTTTTGACAATTGCATAGCCACGCGCCACTATTCGACTGGTATCCAACATTAGTAGAGCTTCTGAAAGTCTCTTGACTTCAGCAACCTTGGCATCATAAACCAGCGCCATTTGGCTACGTAGGAGCTTATCCAACTGACCTAGGCGGTCTTGATAGCGTTGGATTTTGGTCACAGGTGATAATTGCACCAGTTGATGTGTCCTTGCTTGTACTAGTTGTTTGTTATCGGAAATCTGTGTGCGCAAACTTTGTTTTAATCTCAGTTGCAGTTGATCTAACCGTTGCAAATAACCATCATACAAGCGCTCTGGTTGTCTAAAGATGACTGACTGACTGCATTTTTTCAGAGCTTCTTTTTTTCTTGACAGGACATTCTGAACTGCTGTTGCCATCCGCTTTTCTTGGTTTTGCAAATGAGCTAATACATCCAACTTGGTCACAGGCGTTGCCAGTTCAGCAGCAGCTGTTGGCGTCGCAGCCCGTCTATCTGCCACAAAATCCGCCAAGGTCACATCCGTCTCATGACCAACACTAGAGATGATGGGTAAACGGGATTCAAAAATAGCCCGTACCACGATCTCTTCGTTAAAAGCCCAGAGATCCTCGATGGAACCACCACCGCGACCAATGATGAGAACATCTAGGTCCTCACGTTGATTGGCACGCGCAATATTTCGAGCAATTTCCTCCGCAGCTCCATCACCTTGTACCTTTGTCGGATAGAGAAGGATATCAACACCAGGAAAACGTCTGCTGACGGTCGTGATGATATCTCGAATAACAGCACCACTACGACTGGTTACTACGCCGATACGCTTAGGAAATTGGGGAAGAGGTTGCTTGAATCTCTCTTGAAACAGACCTTCTTCTGTCAGTTTCTTCTTGAGTTGTTCAAACTGAATCGCAAGCGCCCCAACCCCATCAGGCTCAGCTTTTTCAATGATGATAGAGTAGCTCCCGCTGGGTTCATAGACCTGCACACGCCCAATCACATTGATTTTCATTCCCTCTTCCAAGTCGAAACCTAATTTTTGATAAATCCCAGACCAGATGGTCGCTTGAATAACTGCATGGTCATCTTTTAAGGAGAAATATTGGTGAGTAGGTCGTTTACGAAAGTTGGAAACTTGACCAGTTAAATAGACCCGTTCCAAGTAAGGGTCTTTATCGAATTTCATTTTCAGATACTTGGTCAAAGTTGTTACCGATAAATACTTTTCCATCTCCACCTACTATTCATTTTCTTGCTTTTCCATGGGTATTATTATACCAAAAACATGCTTAAAAATCACCTTTTTCCTACTGAAACTAAAGGAAAAATAGAAAAAGGAGGCTAGGCCTCCTCATCTGATTATTTACTGTTTCGCGCTTCTTCCAAAATCTTTGCAATTTTTGTCGTCAAAAGATCGATAGCAACGGTATTGCTGACTCCCTCAGGAATGACGATATCGGCATAACGCTTAGTCGGCTCGATAAACTGGTGGTACATAGGTTTAACTACACCTAAGTACTGCTCAATGACACTGTCAAGGCTACGTCCACGCTCCTCCATATCACGCTTGATACGGCGAATAATACGCACATCATCATCTGTATCCACAAAAATCTTGATATCCATCAAATCGCGCAAGCGCTTGTCCTCCAATACCAAAATCCCCTCAACGATAAAGACATCTTGAGGCTCCTGACGATAGGTCTTTCTGCTCCGTGTATGCGCTGTATAGTCATAAGTTGGAATGTCTACTGGGCGCCCTGCCAACAATTCCTTAATCTGCTCGATCATCAAATCTGTATCAAAGGCAAATGGATGGTCGTAGTTGGTTTTGACACGCTCTTCAAAGGTCAAATGAGACTGATCCTTGTAGTATGAATCATGCTCAATCATGGAAATCTTTTCATCAGGAAAATGCGATAAAATGGCTCTTGAAACACTGGTTTTACCACCACCAGAACCACCTGTCACTCCGATAATGATTGGTCTATTTTGCATGCTATCCTCCGTTTTTTTATCCGTCGTCTATTCTATCACATTTTTTGCAAAATTTATAGTCTGATTTGGATAGTCTAGGGGAAACGATTCCATCCCCACACTCTAGTTAAACTAGCTAAAAACTTTCCTTGGTTTGTAGAAATTGTCCCTTTTTTCTAAAATGGCAAGCAATTTATCACCTTCAAAGGCCGCCAATTCTTTGTCTGTTTGTTCTAACTCAATAAAACGACCAAAGCGCACTTCTGTAGCCTCTTCTGGAGTTAGGATAACTTTAACAAGGTCCCCTGTTCCAATTTCAAGAGGATGGAGAAAGTTCAGTTGACCATCCTCTACTTTTTCAGCAATTTCGTCCAAGGTCAAGGCATCTTCTAGTTGTAAACCTGCTGCACTCGTCCGAGTCAAATGGGACATATGGGCCGCATAACCCAGCTTCTCTCCCAAGTCAACAGACAAGGTACGGATATAAGTCCCCTTACTACATTTCACACGAAAAGTGAATCGAACGAGGTGATCCTCATAAGAAATTGGACTTGTCCGCTCAAATTGATAAATAGTCACCTGACGTTCTGGACGCTCCACTTCCTGACCTGCACGTGCATACTCATAGAGTTTGCGACCATTAACCTTGACAGCCGAGTACATAGGCGGAATCTGAGTAATAGGCCCAGTCAGGCTCGCAATGGCTTCATCGACAATGGTTTCATCCAAGGGCGACAAAACAGGAGTCTCTGCGACCACTTCTCCACTGGCATCCTCAGTCGTCGTTGAATAACCAAGAGTGATTTCCCCCTCATAGACCTTGCCCTCGTCCTGCATAAACTCGACCATGCGGGTCGCCTTGCCAACCGCGATTGGCAGAACTCCCACTACATCCGGATCCAAGGTCCCGCCATGACCAATCTTCTTGGTTCGCAAAATCTTACGCAGCTTAAAAACTGCGTCATGCGAGGTCATCCCCGCTTCTTTCTTTAAATTGATAATACCGTTCATTCATTAACTTTCTAAAAATACTAAAACTCTCTTTATGATGACGAAAGACTTCTTTCCTTTACCAAAGGTCACATAATCCATGCCCTTGTCGTTAAAATATAAGTTTTTCCCTTTTGTTGAAGATATTACTTTGTTCCCTCTACTATTTTTTCATGATTTATCTATGTTGAGTTTTTAAATGCAAGGCAAAGCCGGCAGTCACTTTTTCAAATCCAACTGTCTGATAAAACTGATGTGCAGCATTTCGTTCAGCTGTTAATCCACTATTTAGAGCCAGTGCCTCAAATCCTTCTTTTACCGCTTGTTTTTTCAATTCATCGATTAGCCTACTGGCAATTCCTTGTCGTCTTGTTTCTTTTGCAACTGACAAAGCTAAAATACGATAGTAAGATCCATCTGCTTCAAAAAAGAAGAGCTTCGCATAACCTAAGAAACCTAAAATTTCTCCGTTTCTTTCAGCTAGAAGACAGCCATAATGTTGTTGAGAAAGAATCATTTCTAAACGTCGAGACAGCTTAGAAGCGGTCGTTGGATAGCCCAAGTCTTCGTATAGAGACAGTAGTGCTTCAGCATCTTTCATGGTTGCTTTTCGTATCTGCATAGGATCCTCCTACTCCCCCTTCAACGCTTCAAATTTCGCTTTCATAGTTGGATTTTTTCGGGTCAATTTTTTTACTGAAACATCTTCCAATTTGTTATTGGCGAGGCGGAGTTGGTTTTCAGATGTGGTTAGGAATTTCTTAACCTCTTCCATACGCTTAATGGCCTTGTCAATTTCGTCGATGGCTTTACCGAAGTTAGTTGAAGCTGAATTGTAGTTCTTGGCAAAGGCTAGTTTAAAGGCATCCAAATCTTCCTCAAAATGTGTAATATCGATATTTTGCTCTCGAACCAAGGCCAATTCTTGTTTGTATTTTAGGGAATTAAGGGCAGCGTTGCGCAAGAGTCCAATCAACTGGATAAAGAACTGAGGACGCACAACATACATTTTCTCATACTCATGACTGACATCCACAATCCCAGTATTGAAGTAGTCATTATCAGCCTCAAGCATACTTACTAAAACAGCATACTCACAGTTCTTCTCACGGCGGTCCTTGTCCAACTCCTTGTAGAAATCGGCATTCTTGTGCTTTTTCTCTGTCCCATCCGCTTCGTTTTTCATCTCAAACATGATGGAAATAATTTCCACTCCATTTTCATCACATTCACGGAAGATAAAGTCTCCCTTAGATCCACGCGCAGAGACCTTGTTATCCTTCTCAAAGTAGGCATTTGGAAAGGCAAAACTACGAACCTTGTTAAACTCACTCTCTGCATACTGTTCCAAACTTTCCCCGATAGCTTTTGTGGATTGTTGGGCTTTGAAATTCTTATAGAACTCGACCTGTTCACTAGCTGCCTTGAGCTGAGCTTCGTAATTTTGCTTAACAGAAGCCAAAGATAACTCATTTTCCTTTTCCTGCAAGAGGAGCTGGTTTTTGACCTTATCACGCTCTCTTCCTAAATCAGAGAGAGTCTTTTGCAGTTGGTTTTCATGCTCTAAACGCAAGGTAGCCAGTTGGTTTTCCAAGGCCTGTACTTCCTTGTCCTTAGCCAATAGGGCCTCATGGCTTGTCTGCTCAACTTCTTTCTTAGCTAATTCTTTTTCTGTATCAAAGTTTTGGATTTGACTCTGCAGTTGCGCAATTTCTTGATCCTTCTGAGCCAGTTTAGTCTGTTGCTCATTCATAGCCTTCTGTTCAGCCAAGGCCAGCTCCTGCTTCATTCGCTCGTGCAATTCCTTATCAAACTCAACAGTTCTCACTTGGGATAAAAGTTCGGCATACTGACTTTCATTTACTGTAAAGACTTCCCCACAGTTGGGACATTTGATTTCGTTCATAACTTTCCTCTTTCTAGACTTCTGTAACCATTATATCATGCCTGAGGGAAAATCAAAAACAGCGAGTCGAAACCCACTGTTTATATCTGTTACTTTAAATTTTTTCCAAGGCCAAGCGCAAATCTTCAATCAAATCCTCTACATTTTCAAGACCGATCGACAAGCGAATTTGGTTTGGTGTTACACCTGCTGCTTCTAGATCCTTTTCTGACAACTGACCGTGGGTGGTTGTCGCAGGATGGACAACAAGAGATTTGGCATCTGCCACGTTTGCAAGGTCAGAGAAGATTTCCAAATTATCAATTACCTTGCGAGCTTCTGCCTCTCCGCCTTTAACATGGAAGGTAAAGATTGAACCAACACCTTTTGGCAAATATTTCTCAGCCAAGGCATGATAAGGACTGTCAGCTAGTTTTGGATAATTTACCTTCTCTACCTTAGGATGGTTAACAAGGAAATCAACAATTTTCTCTGCATTTTGCACATGACGTTCAACACGAAGAGAGAGAGTTTCAAGCCCTTGGAGCAAGAGAAAGGCATTAAATGGCGACAAGGCAGCACCTGTATCACGGAGCAATTGAACACGAACAGCGATAATAAAGGCTGCTGCACCCACATCCCGAGTATAGCTCAAGTTATGGTAACTTGGGTCTTCCTCAACAAATTGAGGGAATTTTCCTGAAGCTTCCCAGTCAAAACGACCACTATCGACAATCACTCCTCCAATAGTCGTACCATGTCCACCAATAAACTTAGTTGCTGAGTGAATGGAAATATCTACACCGTGAGAGAAGACGTTAATCAAATATGGTGTGGCAAAAGTGTTGTCCGAAACGAGAGGAATCTGGTGTTTATGCGCAACCTCAGCCAATTTTTCCAAGTCAGGAATGTTAATCAAGGGATTCCCCAAGGTTTCAATCAAGACAAGCTTGGTATTGTCATTGATAGCTGCTTCTACTTCTTCCAAATTATCCACATCCACAAAGGTTGTTGTAATCCCATAACGAGGAAGGGTTTCCTTCAAGAGGTTGAAGGTCCCACCGTAAATAGTTGATGCAGCCACCACATGATCACCTGCGTGAGCAAGCGCCAAAATAGTGTAGGTTACAGCAGCCATACCTGATGCTGTCGCTAGTGCTCCAACACCACCTTCAAGAGCAGCGATTCTTTCTTCAAATGCCGCTGTTGTAGGATTGGTGATACGAGTATAAATGTTCCCTGGTTTTCTCAAGGCAAACAAATCGGCACCTTCTTGCGTGTCATCAAAAACGAAGGATGTTGTTTGATAAATCGGTACTGCACGAGACTTAGTCGCTGGATCAACTACTTGCCCAGCATGCAATTGTAGGGTTTCAAATTTAAAATCACGAGTCATAAGACGACCTCCAAATAGCTTCATTAGGGATATTGTATCATCTTGTGCTAGTCTTTTCCAATACCGTTTTTCTATATTTTGATATAAGGAACAACTATGACTGGTCTTACACATCAAACAAAAAAGCACGATTAACTCGTGCTCATTTCTTTAATCGACATAAGTATCTTCATTTTTGTTGAGGAAAGCGTATGGCAAGCCCATCAAGAGACCCCCACCGATAAAGTTTCCGACAAAGGTTACACCCCAGTGACGAAGAATATTAGGTATGTCAAAGTTAGCAATTGAATCTGCTGCAACACTAAACTTAACAATCGCAAAAGAAGCAAAGTTCGCAGCAATGTGTTCGTTTGTTAAGAATACAAACATGTAAATCGCTGATAAGACAAGCCAAAGTTTGGCGCCACCGTCTTTCACCAAAACGAATGAAAGAATGGCAATGTTTACAAAGATATTGGCTAAAATACCTTCAAGTAGGACTAACTCATTGGAACGGCCTAACTTCATCTCTACAACCCCTGAAATGAAGCTATCATGTGTTAGATTTGCAAAGGCTGCTGAGTGGGCAAAGCCCCAACCTGCTATCAAAGCTCCGATGAGGTTGAACAAGGTACAGTAAAGTAAAATCTCAGCTGTTTTTCTCCAAGAGATTTTTTTCAAGAAACTACCAGCTGTTAAAAACATCATATTCGAAGTTACCAGCTCAGCATTCAAGAAAACAATGTAGGCTAATCCCCAAGCAAAAACAAATGGGAAGAGAAAACGTCCACTACCTGGAGCAATCTTATTAATCAAGTCAGCCCCAACTGCACCTGCAGCCGTACTAAATGTTAAAAAGGCACCTGCAAACATGGAACGAATCGCATACTTAAACTTACTTTGGCTATAAAGACTTTCTTTCTTCTTGCAAGCAAATTCAATCTTTGAAATAAATTCTGAAGAGACCATAAAAAACTCCTAAACTTTTATTTGTGATAATTATAACATAATTCTTGTTTTCTAGAAAGCGTTTTCTGTGAAATTCTAAAATATTTATCTTAAAAATCTTTATCCTAAGACCTTCCTGTCCTTTTTCATACGAACTATTTTGATCCTATTTTGTTGACATAAAAAACCAGTGAAATAGCACTTCACTGGTTCATTCATTCTTAATAACGTTGTCTATACGGTTGATTAAAGGCCTTCAAAATATCTTCAGATGTATCCGAATAAGCTTTTGATTCTTTAAAAATACCTTTCACAATAATTCGTTCGGTTTCATCGTAGTCTACACAGGTTACCAAGGTAATTTCTTTCACTCCATCACGGTCTTCGACTTCATCCACTCGGTCTGGTGTGACACGTTTAACTTCCGTAATCTCGTAGGTATAAACCTTGTCCTTATCCGTCAGATAAATCTTCATACCTGCCTTGGCATTGACCAATGGCGAGAAGAGCATCTGGCTCGCATTTTCAGCAGTAAAGATATGGTGACTGGCTAGAGAATAGTTGCCTTCTCCCATTTTTTGATCGCGTTTCATGGTCCCTGCTCCGTAGAACAAGTTTACATTGTCCAATCCTTTAAAAATAGGCAGGTTGATTTCTACTTCAGGAATAGCAATACCTCCAATAACGGGAAGTTTCTGAGCATCCCATTGTGAAGCCAATACAGCTTCAGATGAAATAGACTTAACAGAGTCAAAATCAAAATTCCCTTCGGTTTTTAGATTTTCATCTATATTTTCCTTAGTGACTTGATTGACTTGGTATTTATTGGTATTCCAGACCAAAAAGAGATCACGAATCTTTGAATTAAAAATTAAAGCTAGCGATAAAAGAATTAAGAAACCTGCTAAAATATTAATAAATAGATTTCTGCGTTTATTCTTCTTATTATTCGTTTTTTTATGAGACATTATGCTTCACCTTCTGTTTCAATTTCAGTCCCAACTTCTTCTTTCTCTGCCGCAGCAACCGTTGTAAAGGTCACAATCTTAGCATCCTGATCTAGACGCATCACCTTAACTCCCATAGTTGAGCGTCCCGTTTGTGAAATATTGGCAACGTTTGTACGGATCATGACACCTGTATCTGTGATAATCATCAGGTCTTCATCACCCTTAACAGTGAGGAGACCTGCCAGAGGACCATTCTTCTCAGCAACATTAGCAGTCTTCATCCCTTTACCACCACGGCCTTTAGTAGGATATTCAGTAGCCAGTGTACGTTTACCATATCCTTTTTCAGTGATGATAAGAACTTCGTCTTGGTTTGTAATCACGCTAGCGCCAACTACTGTGTCACCCTCACGAAGATTGACTCCTCGAACACCAGTCGCGATACGGCTCATGCCACGAACAGCTGATTGATTAAAGCGAACAGCATAACCAAACTTGGTACCAATGATAATATCCGTATCTTCTTCTGTCAGCAAGACATTGATCAACTCATCCTCATCCTTGAGATTCAAGGCCTTAAGTCCATTTTGACGAATATTTGCAAATTCTTTGACACTGGTTCTCTTTACGACACCGTGACGAGTTGTGAAGAAGAGATACGCGTCATCACTACGTTCAGACTCAACGTTGATGATGGTCTGAATACTCTCACCTTCGTCCAACTTCAAAAGATTGACAACTGGCAAGCCCTTGGCTGTACGACCGTATTCTGGGATTTCATAACCTTTTAGTCGGTATACGCGTCCTTTATTAGTAAAGAAAAGCAAATGATCGTGGGTGCTGGTTGAAACCAACTCACGCACAAAGTCATCATCCTTAACTCCCGTACCTTGAACTCCACGGCCACCACGTTTTTGTGCGATGAACTCACCTTGGTCCAAACGTTTGATATAGCCCTTATTAGAAAGGGTAATCAAGACATCCGTTTCTTCAATCAAATCTTCATCTTCAAGAGTTAAGACTTCTCCGATCATCAACTCCGTACGACGCTTGTCACCAAACTTGCGTTTGACTTCGTCCAATTCCTCTTTAATAATTTGAGCCACGCGCTCAGGTTTGGCAAGAATATCAGCCAAATCTGCAATCAAGGCAATCAACTCATCATATTCAGATTGAATCTTATCACGTTCCAATCCTGTCAAACGACGAAGACGCATATCAAGGATAGCTTGACTTTGACGTTCAGAAAGCTTGAACTTACTCATCAATTCAGCTTGGGCTTCCGCATCCGTTTCACTAGCACGGATAATACGAATCACTTCATCAATGTGATCCAGAGCGATTAAAAGACCTTCTAAGATGTGCGCACGCGCTTCTGCTTTTTCCTTGTCAAAACGAGTACGGCGAACAACCACTTCTTTTTGGTGCTCGATATAAGCATCCAAAATTTGACGAAGGGACAAGATTTTTGGCACACCATTTTCAATCGCCAACATGTTGAAACCAAAGTTGGTTTGCATCTGGGTCATCTTGAAGAGGTTGTTAAGGATAACGTTAGCAGACGCGTCGCGTTTAACCTCGATTACAAAGCGAACGCCTTCACGGTTGGACTCATCACGTACGGCTGTAATGCCCTCAATTCGTTTTTCCTGAACCAAGCGAACAATATGCTCATGTACCTTGGTTTTATTAACCATATAAGGGAATTCCGTTACAACGATACGCTCACGACCCGTCTTAGTGGTTTCAATCTCTGTACGAGAACGAAGGACAATGGAACCTTTACCAGTCTCATAAGCCTTATGAATACCTGATTTCCCCATAACAAGAGCACCAGTCGGAAAATCTGGACCAGGCAAGACTTCCATCAAGTCCTTAGTCGTCACTTCAGGATTATCCATAACCAACTTCACTGCATCAATTGTTTCACCCAAGTTGTGAGGTGGAATATTGGTTGCCATCCCAACAGCGATACCCGTTGCTCCATTGACCAAAAGGTTTGGAAAACGAGCAGGCAAAACCAAGGGTTCACGTTCGTTAGCATCGTAGTTATCTACGAAATCAACTGTGTTTTTGTTGATATCACGAAGCATTTCAAGAGCAATCTTGCTCATACGTGCCTCAGTGTACCGCTGCGCGGCAGCACCGTCCCCGTCCATAGAACCAAAGTTTCCATGCCCATCAACAAGCATGTAACGGTAACTCCACCACTGGGCCATACGAACCATGGCTTCGTAAATAGAGGAATCTCCGTGTGGGTGGTATTTACCCATAACATCCCCTGTAATACGGGCTGACTTTTTATGAGGTTTGTCTGGTGTAACACCTAGTTCATTCATTCCATAAAGAATACGACGGTGAACAGGTTTTAAGCCATCTCGAACATCAGGAAGGGCCCGCGCAACGATAACGCTCATGGCGTAGTCGATAAAGCTGGTCTTCATCTCCTTTGTCAAATTGACATTCACTAAATTTCTATCCTGCATTCATAAATGCCTCATTTCACTATTAGTAATTAGATATATTATACCATAATTCGTCCTTCATTTCAGCCTTCTGAAACCACTAAAACGTTTACATACTTATCCCGAAGGTATATCCGTGACAAAGCTTAGCAAAAGTGATAGAATGAAATCAAATGGGGGTTCCCCCTTAATAAAATAAAGGAGATGTTTAGACAAATGACAGCAACTAAACAACACAAAAAAGTGATCCTTGTCGGTGACGGTGCCGTAGGTTCATCTTACGCTTTTGCCCTCGTAACACAAGGAATTGCACAAGAACTTGGTATCATTGAAATTCCTCAATTGTTTGAAAAAGCAGTTGGTGATGCTGAAGACCTTAGCCACGCGCTAGCTTTTACTTCACCTAAAAAAATCTATGCAGCTAAGTACGAAGACTGTGCGGATGCAGACCTTGTAGTTATCACTGCTGGTGCTCCACAAAAACCAGGTGAAACTCGTCTTGACCTTGTAGGTAAAAACTTGGCAATCAACAAATCAATTGTTGAACAAGTTGTTGCATCTGGATTTGACGGTATCTTCCTTGTTGCTGCTAACCCAGTTGACGTCTTGACATACTCAACATGGAAATTCTCAGGTTTCCCTAAAGAACGCGTTATCGGTTCAGGTACTTCACTTGACTCAGCTCGTTTCCGTCAAGCACTTGCTGAAACTATCGGTGTTGATGCACGTTCAGTTCACGCCTACATCATGGGTGAACACGGTGACTCTGAGTTTGCTGTTTGGTCACACGCTAACGTTGCCGGTGTTAAATTGGAACAATGGTTGCAAGCTAACCGTGACTTGAATGAAGCTGACCTTGTTGAACTCTTCATCTCAGTTCGTGATGCAGCTTACTCAATCATCAACAAAAAAGGTGCTACTTATTACGGTATCGCCGTTGCCCTTGCTCGTATCACTCGTGCTATCCTTGACGATGAAAATGCGGTGCTACCACTTTCTGTATTCCAAGAAGGTCAATACGGTGTTGAAAATGTCTTTATCGGTCAACCTGCTATCGTTGGTGCACACGGTATCGTTCGTCCAGTTAACATCCCATTGAACGATGCTGAAACTCAAAAAATGCAAGCATCAGCTAAAGAATTGCAAGCTATCATTGATGAAGCATGGAAAAACCCTGAATTCCAAGCAGCTTCTAAAAACTAATGAAAAGAAGGTTCTCAAACATGGGAACCTTTTTCTTTTTGCACAGAATCATAACTCAACTTTTCAAATAAACAAAAAAAGCCTATCGACCAAGCAATGAAGCTTGATACAATAGGCTTTTTGAAAATTCATTATTTAACAGCGTCTTTAAGAGCTTTACCAGCTTTGAATGCTGGAACTTTAGAAGCTGCGATTTTGATTTCTTTACCAGTTTGTGGGTTGCGACCTTTACGTGCAGCACGCTCACGAACTTCAAAGTTACCGAAACCGATCAATTGAACTTTTTCACCAGCTGCAAGGTATTCAGTTACTGCTGCAAATACAGCGTCAACTGCTGCTGCTGAATCTTTCTTAGTCAATTCTGTAGCTTCTGCTACTTTAGCGATCAAATCTTGTTTGTTTGCCATGTTAACAAATCCTCCAAATAATTTCTAATTAACAAATATAATCATATCCTAAAATCGGCTATAGGTCAAGTCAAAAACACTATTTTGACTATTTTTTTAGGAATTGTAGCGAATTAGAATTGCCCAAGCATTCTCTCCAGTATGAGTTTGAATAATAGAGCCAGTTTCCAATACAGAGATTGGCTTCTCAACATAAGGTTGCAATAATGCCTTCATCTCATTCGCCCATTCGTTCGTTCCAGCGTAGGAAATGCCAATCTCTGCAACTGATTTTTTGGAAAGAGTATTGGTTAATTCCTCAAGCCACTTTTTGAACGTTTTCGCTCCACGTCCTTTGGCAATAGGTTGGAGTTCGTGGTTTTTCATCTGCATTACTACACGAATATTCAAGAGTGAGCTTAGTAATCCTGTCACACGTCCAATACGACCACCCTTAACTAAGTTTTCTAGCGTCGAAACACCGATATAGAGTTCTGTATGATTTTTGACGTCCTCTACATGAGCTAAGATCGTTTCTAAATCTTTACCTTCTTTAGCAAGTTTTGCGGCTTCAACAACTTGGAACTTCATCGCTTGATCTGTAAAGGAACTATCAATAACTGTTACATCAGCAGTTGAGAGACTTGCCCCTTGGCGAGCAGCTTCCACAGTTCCAGACAAGGCATGGGACATGTGAATGGCGATAATTTGACTGCCATCTTTACCTAGTTCTTCAAAGACCTCAGCAAACACTCCTACAGGGGGCTGGCTTGTTTTAGGCAGATTCTTACTTTGTTGCATAAGATGAAGGAATTCTCCCTCTTTCAAATCTGCATCCGAATAAAGCACACTATCAATCATAACTGATAGAGGAACAACGGTGATATTTAATTCTTTAACTACTTCTGGTTCGATAGTAACAGAAGAGTCCGTTACAATTTTTACTTGTGTCATAATTCAATCTTTCTATTCTTCTCGATAGGATTGGGATTTTCTCCTTTATTATATCAAAAAAATGATAAAAAATCATAAGTGATCCGATGAAAAGAACTGAATTTTTGGTATAATCTATCTATAGAAAAGTGAGGAACAGCTATGATTCGAAAACTTCAACCGATTATTACCATTATTTTGGGAGCTGCTATCTATGCCTTCGGTCTTACCTACTTTGTTGTTCCTTATCATTTATTTGAGGGTGGGGCGACAGGTATTACCTTGATTACCTACTATCTCTTTAAGATTCCTGTCTCATTGATGAACCTCTTGATTAATATCCCTTTATTTACCCTGGCTTGGAAGATATTTGGACCTAAGACCCTCTACTCCAGCCTTCTAGGATCTATTTCACTTTCCGTTTGGCTAGCAATCTTTGAGCGCATTCCTTTGCACATCGACTTGCAAGGGGATCTCATCATTGTCGCTTTAGTCTCAGGTGTCTTACTAGGGGTTGGTTTAGGAATTATCTTTAATGCTGGTGGAACCACTGGTGGCTCTGATATCGTTGCCCGTATCCTCAACAAATACACCAATATTTCGATTGGTAAATTGCTCTTTGGGATTGACTTTTTTATCCTAATGTTGATTTTGATTATCTTCCAGGACCTTCGTCTAGTTACCTATACCCTCTTATTTGACTTTATCATCGCTCGTGTTATCGACTTGATCGGCGAAGGAGGTTATGCTGGTAAAGGATTTATGATTATTACCCAATATCCTGATCAATTGGCCAAAGAGATAAACGATGAACTCGGACGTGGCGTTACCTTTATATCTGGGCAAGGCTACTACAGCAAAAAGGATTTAAAAATTATCTACTGTATCGTCGGTCGGAACGAAATCGTAAAAATGAAAGAAATGATTCACAAAATCGATCCTCAAGCCTTTATCACCATCACTGAGGCTCATGAAATTCTGGGTGAAGGATTTACTTATGTGAAAGATTAAAAAAGCTGGGAATTCCCAGCTTTTATTCTTCTTCTGCGAGGGTTGAATGGCGGAACCCGTAAGTAAAGTAAATGACTAGACCAACTAGAAGAGCGATACCAAAGGCAATCCAAGTATCTAGACTATATTGAAGCATAAAGGAAACACAGATAAGAATGGAAAGAATTGGCAAAAGTGGCACCAAGGGAGTTTTAAACTCTCCCTCTTTTGGCATACCCTTATCCTTTCTGAGTTTTATTATTCCATAGGCTAGCAAAATGAGATAAGCTAGCGTACAGATATTTAAGAAGGCTGCAATACTGGCTAGAGGAAAGACTCCTGCAGCAATGGCTGAAGCAACTCCTGTTAAGAGGGTCGCATTTTTAGGAACGCGACTAGTCTTGCTTAATTGTTTGAAACTTTGAGGTAAAAGTCCATCACGTGCTAAGCTATAAATCATCCGAGACAAAGCATAAGTCATGGAGATACATACGGTTATCAGGGTTAGAATGGCTACAAGCGAAACATAATTTGCCGCCCAGCCGATACCAATACTCCGTAATGAAAATGCTACTGCATCGTCCACATTAAGCTTACTGTAGTGAACAATCCCTGTCAATACTAAGGTTACCAAAGCATAGAGAATGGTGACGATTGTCAGAGAAAGCACAATTCCGCGAGGAATATTTTTTTGCGGGCTTTGAATTTCATCAACTGCCATGGAAATAGACTCAAATCCGAGAAAACCAAAGAACATCAAAGATGCACCAGCCATAATCCCAGTACTTCCACCATATAGTTGACCAAAACCAAATGGAGCAAAATTCGTCCAATTTTCTGGCTTGATGTACCAAATACCAACTAGGATAAATAAGGCGAGAGCTGAGAATTTCAAGACCACTAAAAGCGAATTAAAGCGTAAGGCTGCCTTGGAATTTAATAAAACCAATCCCGTTACCAATGTTAGTACTAAAATAGGCAGAAGATCAATATAGGTTCCTTGTCCAGGATTAAAGGTTCCATTCAAGGATTGGGGCATGGAGATACCATAATTACTGAGCAATCCCTTAAAGTAAGCAGCCCAGCCAGACGCCACACCTGAAACAGCCGTCATGAATTCCATAATGGTCAACCAGCCAGCAATCCAAGCTGGCAATTCTCCTAGAATCGCATAGAGGTAACTATAAGCACCACCAGTTGCAGGAACACGAGAGGCAAATTCTGCGAAAAAGAGGGCTGATAAAGAAACACACAGGGCAGAAATCACAATGGAAATCACTAGTGATGGACCAGCTAGGGTAGCCGCTGCTGTTCCTGTAATGGTGAAAATCCCTGTCCCCACCATGGCACCGATTCCTAATAGAATCAAATCCCACAATTTCAAATGGCGGTGCATCTCTGTCTGTCTCAGACTAACATCCTTGGTTCTAAAAATATTCATACTTCATCTCCACTAAATGTAATTGTTTTATTTTACCATATAAAAGCAGTTTTGTGAATATTTATTAGCTTCTTTTTTGAAAAAAATTCTGAACAGAAAGGATTCCTGTTCAGAATTTGCATTTTTACCCACTGATTCTTTCAATTTGTTACCTATCAAGCGAGTAGACTCAACAGTATACTCCATTGAAAGTTTTTTAGGGATTTGGGATTTTTTAAACTTCAAAGTAAGGGAACGGACGGTCACTATCTAAAGAACGATTTGGAACTTCTTGTTCCAAAATAGCGCGCCAACCAGATACCAATTCTTCACAAGTCAGTTGTGCCTCTGGAGAAGCTGTTGTCAGCTTCCGACCAAACCAAGCCATGGTTGCAGTTTCAAACTGAAGCATAGCGTACTGGATTACTGGTACATCTGCCTCTTCATAATTTTCATTTACTGCACGCGCTACTTCTGCCGCTTGCGGAAGGAGTTGATTGCTGATTTTATCAACAACAGTCGCATCCATCTCTCTCCATGAAAGAAGTTGACCATTTACCTGATAAAAGAGCTCAAAGGTTTCTTGATTTTCTTTGAAATTAGCAAGAACAAAAGCACGTTCTACCGCCTCAGGACCACCAGCAGCTTTTACAGCGTTTATCAAGAGGTTTTGTTCCATTTGTCGCCAATAATCATCTGCTTCTTCTGCTAGATCATTTGTAAACGGTGGAACAATTTCCTCGGCAGAAATTTCGCCTTTATTCGCTTTTTCAACATTACCAAATAATTTTTTTAAGAATCCCATTTGCTTCTCCTTTTGGGTTTTATCCGACAGATCCTTCCATTTCATAGCTAATCAAGCGGTTCAGCTCAACTGCATATTCCATTGGAAGCTCTTTAGTGAAGGGTTCGACAAATCCCATTACAATCATCTCAGTAGCTTCAGATTCTGACAAACCACGACTCATGAGGTAGTATAGTTGTTCTTCTGAAATCTTAGATACCTTGGCTTCGTGTTCCAATGCAACTTGCGAGTTGTGAATTTCATTGAATGGGATGGTATCTGACGCTGATAAGTCATCCATGATAATGGTATCACACTCGATGTGAGAAACAGATTTCTTAGAGTTCTTGTTGAAAGTCACTTGTCCACGGTAGTCAACCTTACCTCCGCCTTTAGCGATGGATTTAGACACGATAGACGAGCTTGTGTGTGGAGCATTGTGAATCATCTTGGCACCCGTATCTTGGTGTTGACCAGCATTAGCAAAGGCAATCGAAAGCATGGTACCACGGGCCCCTTCCCCATCTAGGTAAACAGATGGGTATTTCATGGTTGTTTTGGCACCCAAGTTACCATCAATCCACTCAACAGTCGCATCTTTCAATGCTTTGGCACGTTTTGTTACCAAGTTATAGACATTATCAGACCAGTTTTGGATGGTTGTATAACGCATATAAGCTCCGTCTAAAGCGAAAATTTCTACAATGGCAGCGTGCAAGCTGTTGCTAGAATATGTTGGTGCTGTACATCCTTCTACGTAGTGGACGCTTGCTCCCTCATCAACGATAATCAAGGTACGTTCGAACTGACCTGTATTTTCGTTGTTGATACGGAAGTAGGTTTGAAGTGGAATATCTACCTTGACACCTTTTGGCACGTAGATAAAGGTTCCACCCGACCATACTGCTGAGTTGAGGGCCGCCAACTTGTTATCAGTCGGTGGTACCAACTTAGCGAAGTATTGTTTAAACAAGTCTGGGTATTCCTTGAGGGCAGAATCCGTATCTGTAAAGATAATACCCAATTTCTGGAACTCTTCCTTCATGTTATGGTAAACCACTTCTGACTCATACTGGGCAGAGGCACCTGCTAGATAAGCACGTTCAGCTTCTGGAATACCGATACGTTCAAAGGTTTCTTTAATCTTTTCAGGTACATCATCCCAAGAACGGGCTGGTTTATCAGATGGTTTTTGGTAATAGATCAAGTCATCAAAGTCAATCTCTGACAAGTCTGCTCCCCAGGTTTGCATAGGCATTTTTTTGAAGGTTTCATAAGACTTCAAACGGAATTCTAACATCCACTCAGGTTCTCCCTTAGCAGCTGATAATTCGCGAATGACTTCTTCGTTCAATCCTTTTCCTGTCGATAGGACAGGCTCTACATCGTCATGGAAACCAAATTTATATTCACCAAGGTCAATTGGTTTTGGTTCTACTCTTTCTTCAGCCATAATATCCTTTCTTTCATTCTTCATTTCTACTGATTCGTAAGACAAAAGAAACTTGTCTTACTGTTTTTCTTGATCTTCAATTGTTTTCTTAAGGGCATTCCAAGCCAGGGTTGCACATTTGATCCGTTGCGGAAATTTAGCAACACCTGATAAGAAAGCTGCATCGCCAAGTTGGTCTTGACGCTCATCTTTTTGCCCTTGAACCATTTCAGAAAAAATGGTTGCAAGCTCTAAAA
The DNA here is from genome assembly GCF_000960035.1 of Streptococcus oralis subsp. oralis. Lineage (GTDB taxonomy): Bacteria > Bacillota > Bacilli > Lactobacillales > Streptococcaceae > Streptococcus > Streptococcus oralis_G. Next base: position 487,904 of record NZ_JYGR01000005.1, on the reverse strand, counting down.
TTTCTTGTTTGGTCTTGCCTAAAACTGCATCTGTCATCATACTAGCAGAGGCAGTTGAAATCGTGCATCCTGAATTTAGAAAAGCAATATCTTCCAAACGGTCCTCTGCGTCAAACTTGACAGAGAGGTTGATAACATCCCCACAGGTTGGATTATTGAGGCTAATTTGCTCAGCATCTTCCAGCTTCCCTTGGTGATGTGGATTTTTCGAATGGTCTGCCACCACTGCCATATAAAGGCTATCTAGTTTAGAAAGTGCCATTGAAAAACTCCTTTGTCTTTTGTAGGGCATCTACTAGTTTGTCGCAATCTGCCTTGGTATTGTAGATATAAAAACTTGCGCGAGCTGTTGCTGGGACTTCCAAATATTGGAGCAAAGGTTGGGCGCAATGGTGACCGGCTCGAACTGCTACTCCTTCATAATCAAGTGCTGTAGCTAGGTCATGGGGATGAAGATCCCCTAGGTTAAAGGCAATGACACCTGAACGTTGAGCCAGGTCTTGCGAACCATAAATGGTTAACCCTTCAATTTCCTGCAATTTTGGAAAGACGTATGCAATCAATTCCTGTTCATGAGATTCAATGGCATCCATACCAATCTTTTCCAGATAATCCACTGCTGCAGCAAGTCCGATAGCACCTGCCATATTTGGCGTTCCAGCCTCAAATTTCCAAGGCAATTCCTTCCAACTAGCAGATTGCTCATAGACGAAATCAATCATCTCACCGCCAAATTCAATTGGAGACATTTGCTCCAGATACTTCTCTTTGCCGTAAAGGACACCGATACCAGTCGGACCAGCCATCTTGTGACCTGAAAAGGCAAAGAAGTCCACATCCAAATCCTGGACATCAATCTTCATATGAGGTGTAGATTGAGCACCATCCACCACCATAATAGCTCCAACTTGGTGGGCTAATTGAGTGATTTCTTTGATAGGATTGACCACACCAAGAACATTTGAGGCGTGAGCTAGGGAGACAAACTTGACTTTATCAGTCAATTTAGCTCGCAAGTCATCCATATCCAGAGCTCCATCCTTGAGATAAACATAGACAAGCTCTGCCCCAGTCTTGCAGCAGACCTCCTGCCAAGGAATGATATTGGAATGGTGTTCCATAACAGAAATCAAAACCTGGTCTCCCTCAGTCAAGACTTCCTCAGCATAATGCGCTACCCAGTTAAGACTGGTTGTCGTTCCTCTGGTAAAGAGAACTTCCTTTGTAGAGCTTGCATTGATAAACTTACGAATGGTCTCACGAGCGGCTTCATAAGAAGCTGTTGCTCGCTCAGCCAAGGTATGAACACCACGGTGAACATTGGCATTGTCCTGCTCATAGTAGCGTTTAATGGCTTCCAGAACTGCTAGTGGTTTTTGTGTCGTCGCAGCATTGTCCAGATAGACCAAAGGTTCATCATTGACAATCTGGTCTAAAATTGGAAAATCCTTACGAATCGCTTCTACATCTAACATAGGCTTCCCCTTAGCGTTTTGACAATTTTTCTTCGATGGTTGCAATCATTTCATCACGAACTTCCTTGACTGGAATCTCAACGATAACGGAACCAAGGAAACCACGAACAACCAAACGTTCTGCAGTTGCCTTATCCAAGCCACGGCTCATGAGGTAGTACATATCTTCTGGATCCACCTGACCGATAGAGGCCGCGTGACCTGCAGTTACGTCATTTTCATCAATCAAAAGAATTGGGTTGGCATCTGAACGTGCTTGGTCTGAAAGCATAAGAACACGACTCTCTTGCTGCGCATCTGCTCCCTTAGCGCCTTTGATAATGTGCCCAATACCATTGAAGGTCAAGGTCGCTTTTTCAAGGATAACCCCATGTTGGAGGATATTTCCGATTGAGTTACATCCGTAGTTAGTCACTCGAGTGTCAATCCCTTGCACCTGACGGCCACTTGAAAGAGCTACGACTTTAAGGTCAGCATGGCTACCATTTCCAATCAAGTCGCTATCAAAGTCCGCAACGACATTTCCTTCGTTCATGACACCGATTGCCCAGTCAATGCTTGCATCGTTGCCTAGTTTACCACGGCGGCTAATGTAGGCCGTAACATTTTCACCTAAACGGTCAATGGCAGCAAATTTCACTTGCGCACCAGAACGAGCAATCACTTCGACTGTGATATTGGCAGTTGCTTTGGCACTAACTTCACCACGCGACTCTAAACGTTCAAGATAACTAATCTTACTGTTCTTACCAGCGATGATGAGGATATGCTTGTTAAATGGCACATCGCTATCGCTGTCTTGGTAGAAAATTCCTTCGATTGGTTCAGCAATCTCAACATTATCAGGAATGTAGAGAACAGCACCACTGTTAAAGTAAGCCGTGTGGTAGGCTGCCAACTTGTCATCGTCATACTTCACAGATGACATGAAGAATTCCTCGATAAGTTCTGGAATTTCTTCTAAAGCTGAGTGGAAGTCTGTAAAGACTACTCCTTGTTCAGCCAATTCAACTGGAGTTTGTTCAAAAACAGTCTGCGTTCCTACTTGCACCAACTTCAAGTGATTATCTAGAGCCGTGAAGTCAGGAACATTTGCTAAAGGTTCACTTTCTGTGATGGTTCCATCTCCCAGATTCCAACGGTGAAATTTGACACGCTCAATAACTGGTAATTCCAAACTCTCAATCTTATCAAAAGCTTTTTGACGGAGGTCAGCCAACCAGCTTGGTTCAGCGTGCATTTCTGAAAAAAGTTTAATATTCTCTTTAGTCATTTACTTCTCCTAAAAGATACGAGGGAATTACAATTCTTCCTTGTAGTCGTAGCCAAGTTCTTCAGCTAGTTTTGCGTATCCTTCACGTTCCAAACGGGCAGCCAATTCTGGGCCACCAGAAAGGACCACACGACCTTCCATCATCACGTGTACCACGTCTGGTGTAATGTAGTTCAAAAGACGTTGGTAGTGAGTGATAATCATAGCACCAAAACCTTCGCCACGCATAGCATTGACACCTTTCGATACTACTTTAAGGGCATCAATATCAAGACCTGAGTCAATCTCATCCAAAAGAGCAAAAGTTGGTTCCAACATCAAAAGTTGAAGAATTTCATTGCGTTTTTTCTCACCACCAGAGAAACCTTCGTTGAGGTAACGCTCTGCCATTTCTTCTTTCATGTTGAGCAATTCCATTTTCTCGTCTAGTTTAGTGATGAACTCACGAACTGAAATTTTTTCATCATCTTCTTTACCAGCATTCATAGCTGCACGAAGAAATTCAGCATTGGTAATTCCAGGAATTTCAGATGGGTATTGCATAGCAAGGAAAAGTCCCATACGCGCACGCTCGTCCACTTCTAACTCAAGGATATTTACACCATCAAACAAGACTTCCCCTTTTGTAACCTCATAGTTAGGGTTCCCCATAATAGCGGCAGAAAGAGTCGATTTACCAGTACCATTTGGTCCCATGATAGCTGCGATTTCTCCTGTTTTCAGAGTCAGATTGACCCCTTTCAAAATTTCTTTTCCTTCAATTTCAACGTGAAGATCTTTGATCTCTAATACTGACATGATAGTTCCTTTCTTTTTCTGGCCTACTTCCTTTACCCTTAAAGAAATCACTTACATTTCTCTAAAAAATAGAAGAAAAGGTCCATAAATATACTCTACTAGTATAACAAAAAAAAGCCTAAAAGGCTTTGATTTTGTTTAGAAGCTGGAGGCTAATCCTTGCGGTTTAGGTGCTGATCAATGGCGTCTACTATTTTACCCATTACATAACTTAACCTAAAATTTCGAAAAAGTAGAATAGCCCAAAATGCTGCCATGAAATAGCGACTCGTCATCCAAGCTTCATTGAAGAAATAAGTCTCAGCAGCAGTAAATAGTGCTATCACGATAAATTGTTGTCTAGTCATAGAATTATTGTACCATGAAATCCACTTTTAGTCTTCTTCGACCATGACTTTATCAGCCAGAAATTCAAATCCCTCTGGAATCAGACTTTCTTCTTCTACCTCTTGATCTGCTTGAGAAGACTTGTTTTTAGCTGAAAATGCTGCTCGAACCTCTTTCCATTCCTCTAGGGAAATAGCCAGAATTTCAGGTGAAAATCCAGCTGCCTGGCTGAGAATATTGCCAAACATGGTATTGAGATTATCACGTTTCATGGTTTGCCCAGCATTGAAATTAGACTCAAAGGCTAAAATAGCATGGTGTTCGTTTGCCGCAACTGGTTGAGAACCTACGAGAAGAGCCTTATCAGGTCCAGCTAAGCTTTCAATCACTTCTCCCCACGCATTCTGGAGACGAATCAAGTTTTGCCGTGCTAATTCAGGATTTTCAACAGCTTCTTGCAGAATAGTCTGAACTTTATTACGGTCTACTCGATAGACTGTCTTGGAAGTGGCTGGACGGCTAGGGACTGGCGCCACTTGTTTAGGCACCGTTCCAACATTAGCAAGTTCTTGCTTGAGACGAGCGACTTCCTGTCTCAGTGCAGAAATTTCACCCTCGACAGCTCCTGAAAGCGCCGATTCAGGCTTGATCTCAGCTAAACGAATGGTCATCATCTCAGCATAAATCTTAGGTTGCAGGCTAACTTTCATATCCGCCAAACTCACAGTCGCTATTCGAATCATTTCAAAGAGACTTTCCTGAGAAAGAGCTAGATTGTCCATAAAAACTGGACTATGATGAGTATTTTCGCCACCTGTCTGAACAACCAGTAGATCCCGCAAATACTGCAAGAGATCCGTCACAAAACGAGTCATGCTCTTGCCATTTTCAAACAAAAGATTCAAAGCATCAAGCGCTTTTGGAACATCCTGCTGAGACAAGGCAGCTACATAGTTATCAAGTGCTGATAGACTAATGGTACCTGTAATCTCCTCAGAGATAGCTGTGGTTAAAGCATTCCCTTGCGTCAAACTCAAAGCTTGGTCCAGAATAGACAAGGCATCCCGCATCCCACCTTCAGCCCGTCTAGCAATGATTTCCACAGCCTCAGGTTCAGAACTGATATTCTCTTTTTCTAAAATCTGATGAATATGTGCTGTGATATCTTGCGTTCGAATCGATTTAAACTCAAAACGTTGGACACGCGATAAAATAGTTGCAGGAATCTTGTGCAATTCAGTGGTTGCCAAAATAAAGACGACATTCTGAGTTGGTTCCTCTAGAGTCTTCAAAAGCGCATTAAAGGCTCCCGTAGACAGCATATGAACTTCGTCGATAATGTAGACCTTATAACGAGCCAAGCTAGGAGCATAGGTAGATTTATCACGAATTTCACGGATTTCATCGACTCCGTTATTCGAAGCTGCATCCATTTCGATAACATCTTCTAAACTACCTTCTGTCACAGCTTGGCAGATATAGCAGCTATTACATGGTTCTCCGTCCACTTGGTTCGGACAGTTCATGGCCTTGGCAAAAATCTTGGCTACACTGGTCTTCCCAGTTCCACGAGGACCCGAGAAAAGATATGCATGACTAATCTTTTCCTGCTCGACCGCTTGTTTTAGGGTTTTAGCCACAACTTCTTGACCTACTAGTTGCGAAAAAGTTTGACTTCTATATTTTCGATAAAGTGCTTGATACATTAGGCTTTCTCCTCAAACATCGTAAAGTCCCATTCTGTCTTCTCAAGCAAAATAGCGACAAATTGTTCCAAGTAATCACGGTCAATGGCATTGTAATCATCAATAAGTGAAGAATCCAGGTCTAAGACACCTAGCAATCGACCATTCTTAAGCATGGGAACTACGATTTCACTCTTTGCCATACTATCACAAGAAATGTAGTTTGGATAGGTACTCACATCGCCAACTAAAACAGTCTCCTGGAACTCAGCAGCTTCTCCACACACACCTTTCCCAAGTGGGATGCGAATGCACGAAACGCCACCCTGAAAAGGCCCCAAAACCAACTCGCTACCATCAAACAGATAAAAACCTGCAAATACAGTATTGGGAAAGCGAGATTTTAGGAGGGCACTAGCATTCGAAAGATTGGCAAGAACATTGCTCTCACCTTCAAGTAAATAAGAGAGTTCCTTATTTAACAATTGATATTGTGATTGTTTTTCTGAATCTAACATAGAACTATTATATCAAAAATGGGAAAGAGACAAAAGAAAAATCCCTTGTTTTAAACAAAGGATTTTGTGATTATCAATTTGATTAAAGTTCGATATCACCGAACAAGTCAGCCATTGAGAATCCTGTTTGTGTTTCTGGAAGTTCGAAATCACGTTTTTCTTGACGTTTTGGACGACGTGGACGAGCAGCACGTTTTTCTTCTTTTTGTCCTTCTTCTTGAGCTGGACGTTCTTCAAGAGCTTTGATAGAAAGTGATACACGTTCTGCGTCAGCGTTAACATCAAGGACTTTAACAGTAACTTCTTGACCAACAGTAAGAGCTTCTTTTGGATTTTCGATACGTTTGTGTGAAATTTGTGATACGTGAACAAGTCCATCGATACCTGGCAACACTTCAACAAATGCACCAAAGTCAGTCAAACGTTTAACTGTTCCTTCTACTACATCACCTTTAGCCAACTTTTGCTCAACGCCATCCCATGGTCCAGGTGTTGTTGCTTTAAGTGAAAGTGATACGCGTCCTTCTTCTTCATTAAGATCAAGGATTTTCACTTCGATTTCTTCACCAACAGTTACAACTGATTTAGGTGATACGTTACGTTCGTGTGACAATTCAGTCAAGTGAACCAATCCGTCAACACCACCAAGGTCGATGAAAGCACCAAAGCTAGTGATACGAGCAACTTTACCAGTTACTACATCACCAACAGCCAATTTACCGAATACTTCAGCACGAGCTGCTGCAGTAGCTGCTTCAACAACTTCACGACGTGAAAGGATGAAGCGGTTTTCTTTAGGATCAACTTCCTTGATTTTAGCATCAAATTCTTGACCTACGAAACGCTCAGTGTTACGTACGAAACGAGTATCCAACATTGAAGCTGGGATAAATCCACGAACACCTTCAAATTCTACTGAAAGTCCACCTTTAACGGCACGAGTTCCTTTAACAGTAACAACTTCTTCTTCGCGTCCTACAAGTTTGTCCCATGCTTTGCGAGCTTCAAGGCGTTTTTTAGATACAAGGTATGTAACTGTATCAGTATCTTTACCAACTACTTGACGAAGTACAAGAACATCCAATACTTCTCCTACTTTCACAAAGTCATTGATATCTGCATCGCGATCGTTTGTCAATTCGCGAAGAGTCAAGACACCTTCAACACCAGTCCCAGAGATTGCAACGTTAGCTTGAGTCGCATCAACTGTCAATACTTCAGCACTAACAACATCACCAGGCTCAACTTGGCTAACGCTATTTAGCAAATCTTCAAATTCGTTCATCTAAAAAATCCTCCAACAATCAAGTTTTTCCAAACTTGACATACTTATAATTTTTTTCCTAAGCACCCGCAAAGACATGTTCATATCGTTCACGTCTTTCAATTATAAAAATAAAATACCCTAAGATATTTTTCTTTTTATCTTGAATTTATTACCTAAGAACTGGGGTAGCTGGATTCGAACCAACGCATGAGGGAGTCAAAGTCCCTTGCCTTACCGCTTGGCTATACCCCATTGATGAATGGAGAGAGAGGGATTCGAACCCCCGAACCCGAAGGAGCGGATTTACAGTCCGCCGCGTTTAGCCTCTTCGCTATCTCTCCAATGTTTAACGAGAACTATTATATCATGAAATTTTCAATAAAACAAGTATTATTTTGTCAAATTATAGTTTTCAATCAAAATTTCCACAGCTTTTTCAAGTTTTTTATAAAAACTATCGACATTTCCATTCTTTATGATGGCAAATTGGCTATCTAATTCGGCAATTTCCCCAATAACCTTTTTCCCGATCGTCAAAACGTATCCTTCATAACTATCTTTTCCAACAGTCACTTTTGCATCGGTTAATTGGATTTCAATTTTCTTATCTTTTTTACTCATACTCTACCTCTTTTCACTTTTTCTATTGTACAAGAAAATGCTCAAACTAGCAAGAAAAAACTCCATTTCAGCACTTACAACTGCTATGGAGCTCTTCTTTATTTCATGTCTTTTAGTCCACTTTGACAATCCATCCTTCAGGCGCTTCTACATCACCAAATTGGATACCGGTCAATTCATCATAAAGTTTACGTGTTACAGGACCTACTTCTGTTTCACTATAGAAAACATGGAAATCATCGCCATGTTGGATACCTCCAATTGGCGAAATGACCGCTGCTGTACCACAAGCTCCTGCCTCTACAAAACGATCCAGGTTATCAATTGGGACATCGCCTTCAATCGGAGTCAAGCCCAAGCGGTGTTCTGCCAAATAAAGCAAAGAATACTTGGTAATAGATGGCAAGATGGATGGACTCAATGGCGTAACAAATTCATTGTCTGCCGTGATTCCAAAGAAGTTAGCTGATCCGACTTCTTCAATCTTTGTATGTGTAGATGGGTCTAAGTAGATAACATCTGAAAATTGACGTGATTTTGCCATTTTACCTGGGAGGAGACTAGCAGCATAGTTTCCACCTACCTTGGCCGCACCTGTACCATTCGGAGCTGCACGGTCGTATTCATCCTGAATCAAGAAGTTGGTTGGAACCAAACCACCTTTAAAGTAATTTCCAACTGGCATGGCAAAGATGGTGAAAATATACTCTTCTGCAGGTTTAACCCCGATAATATCTCCAACACCAATCAACAGTGGACGAAGATAAAGGGTTCCACCTGTTCCATATGGTGGGACGTATTCTTCATTTGCACGCACAACTGCTTTACAAGCTTCTACAAACATTTCTGTTGGAACTTGTGGCATCAAAAGACGGTCACAAGTACGTTGCAAACGCTTGGCATTTTCGTCAGGACGGAAAAGTTGAACACTGCCGTCCTTGGTACGATAGGCTTTCAATCCCTCAAATGCTTGCTGTCCATAGTGGAGACTTGGAGAAGACTCTGAAATATGCAAGGTTGCATCCTCTGTCAATTCTCCTTGATCCCATTGACCATTTTTGTAGTGAGCGATATAACGGTAAGGTAATTTCATATAAGCAAATCCAAGGTTTTCCCAATCAATTGCAACTGTCATGTGTTTCTCCTTTATACTATTCAAACTATGTGTTCTATTCTACACTTTTCTAGTAAAATTTCAAGTATTATTTGTAATTTTCTGAAAATTTTTTCAACATAAAGAAATCAGCCCTCTGGACTGATTCTTTTTACGAATTTGTTTTGTCCTCTTTAAAGACTTCTTTGAGGTAAGCATCGAAAACTTCTTCATCTGAAATCGTGTCTGAAATAAAGCTTCCATTGCTAGTGCGTTCAGACAAGTTCAAATCTTGCAATCGGCTTTCATAGATTGTTCCCTTGTTAGATTGGACAAGCAGCGTTTGGTCGTTTTCTTCTACTTCTGTACTAAAGAGATCACCAACGAAACCTTGCTCTGCAACTGCTCCTGCTAAAAAGACTCGGTGCGGTTTGTTTTTCAACTCACGCAAGACTTGTAGGCCTCGTTTAGCACGGCTGGTCGCTGGAATTTCCTCAATGGAAACGCGTTTCAAGCTTCCACGTTGGGTCAAGAGGTAGAAGGATGAGGTGTTACAGATAAAGGCTGCCTGAAGCGCATCATCTGCTTTCAGGTTCATAGCCTTGACCCCTGCCGCCTTGGCACCAACAACTGGAACCTCTTCGATATTGAAACGAAGGGCATAACCATTTTGACTAATCAAGAGAACATCATCCAGTTTGATTGGTGCTACTGCTACAATCTGGTCTGTCTCGTCTTTGAGCTTAGCATACTTAACAGACTTCGACTTGTAGGTCCGCCATGGAGAGAATTCTTTGCGTTCTACGCGCTTAATTTGACCAAGGCGAGTCGCTACAAAATAAGTTGTCGCATCATCAAACTGATCCACTACTTCTGCATAGAGAATTTCTTCGTTAGTTTCGAAGTTTGTAATGGTCTGGCTCAGATGCTCTCCGATATCCTTCCAACGAATATCTGCTAATTCATGGATTGGTCGATAAATGACATTCCCAAGAGTTGTAAACATCAAGAGGTGCTGGGTTGTCTTGGCAGATTGAACAAAGATCAAACGATCATCATCACGTTTGCCAATTTCTTCCAGAGTGGATGCCGCAAAGGAACGTGGGCTAGTACGCTTGATATAGCCTGCCTTAGTCACGCTGACATAGGTATCTTCCTCGGCAATCAAACTAGCTGTATCAATCTCAATCACTTTTGCTGTATCTTCCAAAGTACTCAAACGTGGTGTCGCAAATTTCTTCTTAACCTCACGGAGTTCTTTCTTCATGAGATTGTACATGGTCCGTTCATCACCGATGATAGCCGCAAGCATGGCAATCTTTTCACGAAGTTCTGCTTCTTCTTCCTGCAAGACAACAACGTCTGTATTGGTCAAACGGTAAAGTTGTAAGGTCACGATGGCTTCAGCCTGCTCTTCTGTAAAATCATAACTGACCTTGAGGTTTTCCTTAGCGTCAGCCTTGTTCTCAGAAGCACGGATAAGGGCAATGACTTCGTCCAAAATCGAAATCACGCGAATTAAACCTTCAACGATATGCAGACGTTTCTCAGCCTTTTCCTTGTCAAAGCGGGAACGCGCCAGAATCACTTCACGACGGTGGGCGATATAGCTAGACAAAATTGGGACAATCCCAACCTGACGAGGTGTGAAATTGTCAATCGCCACCATGTTGAAGTTGTAGTTGATTTGAAGGTCAGTGTATTTGAAGAGATAGTTGAGTACGAGCTCGGTATTAGCATCTTTCTTGAGCTCAATAGCGATACGAAGACCGTCACGGTCAGACTCATCACGAACCTCAGCAATACCAGCTACCTTGTTATTGACACGAACATCATCGATTTTCTTGACGAGATTGGCTTTATTGATTTCATAAGGAATCTCAGTGATAACGATTTGTTCCTTACCACCTTTTAGCTTTTCAACCTCCGTCTTAGAACGAACAACGACGCGCCCTTTCCCAGTTTCATAGGCTTTCTTGATTTCGTCACGCCCTTGTATGATTCCTCCCGTCGCGAAATCTGGTCCAGGCAAGAATTCCATGAGTTTTTCAACTTTGGCCGTTGGGTGATCAATCATGTAAACCGTGGCATCAATAACCTCAGCTAAATTATGGGGAGGAATGTCTGTGGCATAACCAGCCGAAATACCAGTCGAACCATTGACCAAGAGGTTTGGAAATGCTGCTGGTAGGACTGTCGGCTCTTTCTCAGTATCGTCAAAGTTCCATGCAAAAGGAACTGTCTTTTTCTCTATATCTTGAAGAAGATAACCAGCAATCTCAGACAAGCGCGCCTCAGTATAACGCATAGCCGCTGGCGGATCTCCGTCCATGGAACCGTTATTACCGTGCATTTCAACCAGAATCTCACGATTTTTCCAGTCCTGAGACATACGGACCATGGCATCATAGATGGAACTGTCACCGTGTGGGTGGAAATTCCCCATGATATTCCCGACAGACTTGGCCGACTTGCGGTAACTCTTGTCAAAAGTATTGCCATCCTTATTCATCGAATAAAGAATACGACGCTGAACCGGCTTCAATCCATCACGAATATCTGGCAAAGCCCGGTCTTGAATAATGTACTTGGAGTAGCGACCAAAGCGCTCTCCCATGATGTCCTCGAGGGACATGTTTTGGATATTACTCATATAGGATACAAAGCCCGTAAAATGCAAAGTGAAAATAGGAAATTATTGCAGTGAGCGATGCTCACAAGAGAATTTATCTTTTTCGCACAGCATTTAGGGCGTGTTCAACTCCTTTCAAAGAATGTAGAGTGGTTTTTACATTAAAATTGGTATTAAGAAAAATATTTTTAGATACTATTTAAGTCATTCACAAACACTTATTTAGATTAAGCAAAGGCAACTATTTCCTATGGATTATTCTTTCTTCTTTGAAGTGTGTACAAATATTGACAAGGTAAATAAGAAACTATAGCAGTTGATATCAGCAAGATATTAAACATAAACTTTTGCCCTCGAAATAGCTCCTCCCAATGCATTGTATTAAGATAATGAAAAATTAAACCGAATAAATAACAGAAACTTACAGGGAAGACTCTCCACTTGATTGATTTGTATAAATAATATAAGCGTATTGAGTGATAGAGTGTGGAAGAAATAAGCATAGGTAAACAAAAAGAAATTAGAAAGAACGAAAATCTTAAAGCATCATCAAAAAGCTCTGTGCGATCAATTGAAATAAGCCAAATATTACACATCGTTATAATGATCGGGAAAAATAATCCATACACCCTTTTATGTAACTTATTTCTTTTGATAGCTAGAAATATAGAGGACACCAATACTAAAATTTGTACTCCTGGGAATCCCATAAAAAATGTAGCAAATACATAATCTAACATACTATTTCAACCTCTCCTTAGCATACTCGATCATCTTCTCAGCCACTTCCTTATCGTAGTAAAAGCCCATCTTTTGGGCAAGGGACTGAACTTCTCGGTGGAAAAGTTCCATGGTAGCATATAAAGACTGAGTGATTTTCTCTACACTTGAAAAATCAAGTAGAGCTGAGAATTCCTTCTCTTTCTCTGTAGGTAAATACTGGAAAAGATACTTGTAGTTCTTGCCGATATCGACCTCTCCCCTATCACTTGCGACCTGCCAAGCAAAGACTTTTAACAACTCTTGCTGACAAATCCCGTAGAGATGGTCAGTAGCATAGTTGGCTTGCTTGCGACAGATTCCCTTGACCACATAAGCTGATACCCACCAAAATTCATTGCAGGCTTTTTCAAAATCAATCGCACTAGCTGGGCTTGTCCAGTAACGTTGAGGATTTGGAGAATAGGGCACAAACAAGCCTTTCTCATCTTTCAAAACTGTATAATCAGCTTCACTATCCACCCACTCTTGAATATATTCCGTAGGACAGAGGGTCAAATCAATCCGATTTCCATCTTCAAATAGCATCAGATAAAGTCGACGGTTGCCTAGGACATTATGCTGCTCAATGATACGAGTGCCAAACTGGTCTAACCAAGAAAGGTCACTCGTCAGATTATCTAAGTCGTCCACGACATAGACCACGTCGTAATCCTGAAACTCATCTTTTGGTGCTTTTGGGTTTGTCCGTGAACCAGACATGGCGACAGCTTCAACTTGTAAAGTTTTAGCTGTTTGTAAAATCAATCTCAGCATTTGCGCTTCACTTCTATGTTGTCTGCACATATCTTTTATAGAATTATTTTTCATTGCCGTCTTGCTCCTCTTGTTTTTGGATGCCTCGTATTCTTTTCTTCTCAAGTTCTCCTACGATCAATTGGATAGTTGAACAAATCCCCAAAACGATTAAAATAAAATAAAACAAATTCATATCGTTTCTATGATATATTTGAAAGCTTCTCCACAATACAAAAGTATTTACTAATGAAAGAAGGAAAAGTAAAATAGCATTGAATCGAAGTGTTATAGCAAACTCACTCTTAAAATACCTATAATGTTTTCCAATCCGATAGAGGGTATATAGTGAGAAAACAATCATCAAAGGTGTGAAGGCAAGTGCATAAAATAAGATAAATCCTATTCCTGAGTATGGTTTACTTTCCATTGGTAGATCTAATAGACAGATACCAATAGTGAGGATGTTCAATATAAACAATGATACTGTGCGAGCACACTCTTTTCCACCTTTACTGGTCGTTAAATCATATATAATTCCAAAAATGGCTAGGAGAACAAGGAAAAAAGGCAACATTAATAACGTAATCAATACCGCACCTCCAATAGTTTTAGCGATTGTTTACCTAAAAAAGATAATCGTCACCTTTACTTGAACTTTACAACTCCCCTGTCTGGTAAAGGTTATACCCTTCGTAATAATATGAAGCATCCATCCCCTTAAAGAAACGGGTTTGAGTAAGGTCGTCCGTCAGATTATTGAGGAGGAGATACTTGAGTTCTTACCAGCGTCAACTTTTAAAGTTTTAACTGTCCCTAAAATCAGTCCAAGTATTTCCTGATCTGTTCTCATATTTCACTTCTTCATCACTTAGAGCTGTTTGAAATTATTTTTCATTATAAATCGTAAACCATTTGCCATCTCTGACATAATCTAAGCAATTAATCACTATACCCAACCAAAAAGTATTCTGTGTCTTACTGATTACGTTTGGTGTAATGGAGATAGAGAGGAGGAAGATAGGAAACCAGAATCATCAAAATCATTACCAAGAATGTCAACAGATGGATCTGAACTAAATTTACCACATACCATCCCAGAATACCCACAGATAGGGGACCTAAAATATAGGATAGGAAAATCAAAAAAGCCTTCCATCGTTTCTCCGGATAGACGTAACACAATCGAATAAGTGTGTAGATTAAGGCTCCTGCTATCAAAGGAAAACCAATAAAAAGCATGATAGCAGACGCCACTAAAGCACTGGATTCTGAGGGATCCATATTGAATAAAAGCATCAAGATCATAAATAAAGTAAATACAATCGGTGCATATAATCCTTGGAAACTTTTTTTTCGGCTATTGATGTAGCATGCAAGAATAGCCGAGGGTAAAGAAACTAAGAAAATCAAACCCAAGTAACTACCAAAAATCGAATGTCCTAAATCAACCATTATTCATGCCCCTTAAAATACTGTCGCTTCCTCCAGCGTAAACTTGACATTATCCTCAATCCACTTACGGCGTGGCTCGACCTTGTCTCCCATGAGGACATTGACGCGGCGTTCAGCGCGTGCTAGATCTTCGATTGTAACACGGATGAGAGTACGGGTATCGGGGTTCATGGTTGTTTCCCAGAGCTGGTCCGCATTCATCTCACCAAGACCTTTGTAGCGTTGAAGGGTAGCGCCTTTACCGAACTGCTTGCGGAGTTCTTCTAGCTCTCCGTCCGTCCAAGCGTAGGCCACTTCTTCTTTCTTACCTTTCCCTTTGGACATCTTGTAAAGAGGCGGAAGGGCGATATAGACATGGCCTGCCTCAACTAGCGGACGCATGTAACGGTAGAAGAATGTTAAAAGAAGAGTCTGGATATGGGCACCGTCGGTATCCGCATCGGTCATGATAATGATCTTGTCATAGTTAGCATCTTCAAGAGAGAAGTCTGCTCCCACACCCGCACCAATGGTATAAATCATGGTATTGATTTCTTCATTTTTGAGGATATCCGCCATCTTGGCCTTGGCTGTATTGATAACCTTACCTCGAAGTGGCAAGATAGCCTGGAACTTACGGTCACGACCTTGTTTGGCAGAACCACCGGCAGAGTCCCCCTCGACCAGATAGAGTTCATTCTTGGCAGGATTCTTAGACTGGGCTGGGGTCAATTTTCCAGACAACAAGCCCTTGTCTTTCTTGTTTTTCTTACCATTTCGGCTCTCATCACGCGCTTTGCGGGCTGCCTCTCGCGCATCACGTGCCTTAATAGCCTTGCGGATGAGATTGGAAGCCAGTTCACCATTTTCCATAAGAAAGAAGGTCAACTTATCAGCCACAATCCCATCCACAACTGGACGAGCCAGAGGACTCCCTAGTTTATCCTTGGTCTGACCTTCAAACTGGAGGTGTTCTTCCGGAACTAGAATAGAAAGAACGGCTGCTAGTCCCTCGCGATAATCTGAACCTTCAAGATTTTTATCTTTTTCCTTGAGAAGTCCCGTCTTACGCGCATAATCGTTCATGACCTTAGTAATGGCTGACTTAAGTCCTGTCTCATGCGTTCCACCATCTTTCGTACGAACGTTATTGACAAAGGATAGAATGTTATCTGAAAATCCATCATTATACTGAAGGGCAACCTCCACTTGGAAACCATTATCTTCCCCTTCAAAGTAGAGAACTGGTGTCAAGGTTTCCTTGTCTTCGTTCAGATAAGAAACAAAGTCCTGCACCCCGTTTTCATAATGAAACTCAATCGCTTCATCTGTTCGCTTGTCCGTCAGGGACAAGGTCACATTTTTCAAGAGAAAGGCTGACTCATTGAGGCGTTCTGAAATGGTATTGTATTTGAAGTCAGTCGTAGAGAAAATCGTCACGTCAGGCATGAAAGTGACTTTGGTACCGGTCTTAGACTTGGGTGCTGTACCAATTTTCTTCAAGGTTGTGACGGGTTTCCCGCCATTTTCAAAACGTTGCTTGTAGACTGTACCGTCACGAGTAATTTCAACTTCTAACCAGCTAGAGAGGGCATTAACGACTGAAGATCCCACTCCGTGGAGACCACCAGATGTCTTATAACCCCCTTGACCGAATTTCCCTCCAGCGTGGAGAATAGTAAAGATAACCTCAACGGTTGGAATTCCCATGGCGTGCATCCCGGTCGGCATCCCTCGACCATGGTCTTGAACCGTTAGACTGCCGTCTTTATTGATGGTCACATCAATGCGATCACCAAATCCAGACAAGGCTTCATCGACTGCATTGTCCACAATTTCCCAGACTAGGTGATGGAGACCAGCACCGTCGGTCGATCCAATATACATCCCTGGACGTTTACGGACCGCATCCAACCCTTCTAGCACCTGAATGGCGTCATCATTGTAGTTATTAATATTGATTTCCTTTTTTGACACAAGGAACCTCCTATTTGTTCATCTTTTCTATTTTACAGGTTTTCTAGCGATTTTGCAAAGCTTTTCCCTTTCAGCTGTCACAATTTCACAGGATATTCTCTGACTTTCTATACCATTTCATGGTATAATAGTTCTATGATGACATTTGTATTATTAATTTTAGCTTATCTGCTAGGTTCGATTCCATCTGGTCTTTGGATTGGACAAATCTTCTTTCAAACAAATCTGCGTGAACATGGTTCTGGAAACACCGGAACAACCAATACTTTCCGAATTTTAGGTAAGAAAGCGGGTATGGCAACCTTTGTGATTGACTTCTTTAAAGGAACCTTGGCCACTCTCCTTCCAATCCTTTTCCACCTTCAAGGTGTATCACCTCTTGTATTTGGACTTTTGGCCGTAATTGGACATACCTTTCCTATCTTTGCAGGATTTAAAGGTGGTAAGGCTGTCGCAACCAGTGCTGGAGTGATTTTCGGATTTGCGCCTGTTTTCTGTCTCTATCTAGCAATCGTATTCTTTGGAAGCCTCTATCTAGGTAGTATGATTTCACTGTCTAGCGTTACTGCTGCTATTGCAGCCGTTATTGGAGTTCTCCTATTTCCACTATTTGGATTTATCCTGAACAACTATGACCCTCTCTTCATTTTGATTATCCTAGCACTTGCTAGCTTGATTATCATTCGTCACAAAGATAATATCACACGTATCAAAAATAAAACTGAAAATCTCGTTCCTTGGGGATTGAACCTAACCCATCAAAATCCAAAAAAATAAAACGCCAGTTTGAAACTGACGTTTTTTTGTATGCTTATTTTGACTTGATGTAGTTGATACCGTCTGCCTTAGGTGCAACTGCTTTTCCAAAGAAGGCTGCCAAGACAAGAATGGTCAAGACATAAGGCGCGATTTGAAGGTAAACCGCTGGTACTCCTTGTAAGAAAGGCAATTGAGAACCGATAACTGCCAAACTTTGTGAAAGTCCAAAGAAGAGACTAGAAAGCATAGCACCGATTGGGTTCCATTTCCCAAAGATCATTGCCGCAAGGGCGATAAATCCAGGACCGACAATAGTTGTCACTGAGAAGTTAACTGAGATTGATTGAGCATAAATCGCTCCCCCAATTCCACCTAAGAATCCTGAAATAATAACTCCAAGATATCGCATCTTGTAGACATTGATCCCCAAGGTATCTGCTGCCTGAGGGTGTTCACCAACAGAGCGAAGGCGAAGACCAAAACGTGTTTTAAAGAGAATAAACCATGCAAGGAAAGAGAAGGCAATCGCGATATAACCTAGCAAACTTGTTGACTTGAAGAAGATATCTCCAATCACAGGGATATCATCCAAAACTGGGAAATCAAAACGTCCAAAAGTCTGGCTTAAGTTATCCGTTTGTCCTTTGTTATAAAGAACTTTAACCAAGAAAACTGCTAGGGCAGGAGCCATCAAGTTCAATACTGTACCACTGACAACATGGTCCGCACGGAAATGAACTGTAGCGACTGCATGGATGAGGGAGAAAATAGCTCCCACGATACCAGCAACTAACAAGGAAATCCAAGGAGTAGCTGCTCCAAGTTGTTCTGCAAACTCAAGATTAAAGACAACTCCAGAAAAGGCTCCCATAACCATAATTCCTTCAAGACCGACGTTAACGACACCACCACGTTCAGAGAAAACTCCCCCGATACTCGTAAAAATAAGTGGTGCTGAGTAAATCAGCATAGAAGAGACCAAGAGGGTGAGTAATGTTGTAATAGACATCCTTACTTACCTCCTTTAACTTGTTTTTTAGGTTTGACAAAGCGTTCGATAATGTAGTGAACGCTGACAAAGAAGATAATAGACGCTGTTACAATGCTAACAAGCTCAGACGGAACTTGTGCTGCGTTCATACCCGGTGCTCCTACTTGCAAAACTCCAAATAAGAAGGCTGCAAAGAGAATTCCAATTGGTGAATTTCCAGCAAGCAAACTAACTGCCATCCCGTTAAATCCGATAGCCAATGATGATCCCTGAACGTAAACGTTTTGGAAAGTTCCAAGACCTTCTACCGCTCCACCAAGACCAGCCAAGGCACCAGAGATAATCATTGATAGAATGATTGTACGTTTTGCTGAAATACCAGCGTACTCTGAGGCGTGAGGATTGAGACCAACTGCACGAATTTCAAAACCGAGAGTCGTTTTCTTGAGCAAGAACCAAATCACGCCAACAGCAATGATTGCAAAGAAGATTCCAATATTCATACGAGAATTTCCAGTCAACTCTGATAACCATGGTGTCTGGTAAGTAGCATTGGCACTAACACGAATCGTTGAGTCTGTACTTTGCATAATATCTTTCGGAAAGGCATGAATAAAGGCATTTCCCACATACAATACAATGTAGTTCATCATGATGGTCACGATAACCTCTGACGTACCGAGATAAGCTCTGAGGATACCTGGAATCGCACCAACAATTCCACCTGCGATCAAAGCAATGATCACTGTCAATGGAATCAAAACGAGACGAGGCATATCTGGATTTGACAAGGCAAACCAACCACTGAGAATCCAGCCTGCAAGTGCTTGACCAGGAAGTCCAACGTTAAAGAAACCTGCTCGACTGGCAACTGCGAAACCAAGACCTATCAAGACAAGAGGACCCATGGCACGGAAAATTTCTCCAATTCCACGGAGGCTACCAAAAGCTGTATAGAACAACTCCTCATAGCCCCAGATAGCATCATAGCCGAAGATCCACATGACAACAGCTCCGAGCAAGATTCCTAAGAATACGGAAATCAAGGGAACCGAAAATTGTTGTAATTTTTTAGACATCACTCTTCTCCTTTCCCAAGTTTCCACCAGCCATCAAGACACCAAGTTCTTGTTTATTAGTCGTTTCTGGCGATACAATACCTTGAATCTTACCATCGTGAATAACAGCAATTCGGTCTGAGACATTTAAAATCTCATCCAATTCAAAGCTGACAACAAGGACAGCCTTCCCGTTATCACGTTCTTCAATCAAACGTTTGTGGATATATTCAATGGCACCGACATCCAAACCACGAGTTGGCTGGCTGACGATAAGGAGATCAGGATCACGATTAATCTCACGTGCTATAATCGCTTTTTGTTGATTTCCTCCTGAAAGAGCTGCTGCTGGAACAAATTCGCTGGCAGCACGGACGTCAAATTCTTCCATCAATTTCCTAGCATGTGAAGTGATATTGGCATAGTTCAAGATACCATTCTTGCTGAGTGGTTCTTTGTAGTAGGTTTGAAGAGCGATATTTTCTGAAATCATCATCTCCAAAATCAAGCCATCACGGTGACGGTCCTCAGGAACGTGCCCCACGCTTAGTTCTGTAATTTGTCGAGGATGCATCCCCACGATTGATTTGCCTTTTAATTCAACGCTACCTGACTCAACCTTACGAAGGCCTGTAATGGCTTGAATGAGTTCAGATTGACCATTGCCATCAATACCTGCAATACCAACAATTTCACCAGCACGAACATCCAAAGAAAGATTCTTCACAGCTGGTACACCTCGGTTTTCATTAACAACCAAGTCTTTGATAGACAAGACTACTTCTTTTGGTTGCGGTGCTTGTTTTTCCGTTTTAAAGGAGACTGAGCGTCCAACCATCATTTCTGCCAAGTCCGCATTTGTTGCCCCTGCGATTTCAACTGTCTGGATTGATTTTCCACGACGGATAACTGTCACTCGATTCGATACCGCACGAATCTCATCTAACTTGTGGGTAATCAAAATAATGGACTTCCCTTCTTTGACAAGGTTTTTCATGATTGCCATCAATTCATCAATCTCTGAAGGAGTCAATACGGCTGTAGGTTCGTCAAAGATAAGGATATCAGCACCACGATAGAGTGTTTTCAAGATTTCTACACGTTGTTGGGCTCCAACGGAAATATCCGCCACCTTAGCAGCAGGATCCACTGCCAAACCATAACGTTCAGAAAGAGCCTTGATTTCTTTAGTAGCACCAGCTATATCTAGAACACCATTTTTAGTGATTTCACTCCCTAAAATGATATTCTCAGCTACTGTAAAAGCTTCAACCAACATAAAATGTTGGTGAACCATCCCAATTCCAAGACCAGCGGCTTTAGATGGTGAGTCTAGTTTTACAACCTGACCATTCACCACAATTTCACCACTTGTTGGTTCAAGAAGTCCTGCCAGCATATTCATCAGAGTGGATTTACCCGCTCCATTTTCTCCTAAAAGTGCATGAATTTCACCTTTTCGCAGTTGCAAGTTGATTTTGTCGTTTGCTACAAATTCACCAAACACCTTGGTAATATCCCGCATCTCAATGACATTTTCGTGTGCCATATGCTCTTCCTTTCAGAGGTTTATTTTATTTCAATAAAACCTGCTAATCACATTAACAAGCTCTATTGAGACAAAAATTGCCTCAATTCTTAAAGAAGCGACCAATGGCCGCTTCCTAAGAAATGACTTTTATCCATTATTTTTCAGGAACTTTTACGCTTCCGTCAAGGATTTTAGCTTTTGCATCTTCAACAGCTTTTTTACCTTCTTCTGAAAGGTTTGTTACTGCTAGCTCAACCCCTTTATCTTTCAATGAGTAAACAATCACTTGTCCACCAGGGAATTCACCTTTTTCTGTTTTGTTGGCAATATCTTTTACAGTTGTACCAACTTGTTTCAATGTAGATACAAGAACGAAGTTAGATTCTTTACCATCTTTAGAAGTGTATTTACCTTCTGCTGCTTGGTCACGGTCTACACCAATAACCCAAACTTTTTCGTTTTCATTTTTGTTTTCGTTCAATGATTTTGCTTCAGCAAAGACACCAGCACCTGTACCACCAGCTGCTTGGTAGACAACGTCCGCACCGGCAGCGTATTGAGCTGCTGCAATTGTTTTACCTTTGGCAGCATCACCAAATGAACCAGCGTAGTCAACTTGGACTTTGATAGATGGGTCTACTGACTCAACACCAGCTTTGAATCCAGCTGCAAAACGTGAAATAACTTCAGATTCGATACCACCTACAAAACCAACTTGTTTTGTTTTCGTAGTTTTCGCTGCTGCAACACCAGCAAGGTAAGCTGCTTCATTATCTGCAAATCTTACGCTCGCAACATTCTTTTGACCTTCAATCACATCATCAATCAAGACATAGTTTAGGTCAGAGTGGTCTTTTGCTGCTTCCTCAACTGCATTGTGAAGGGCAAAACCAACACCGAAGATCAGGTTGTAACTTCCAGCCGCTTGTTGCAAGTTGTTGGCATAGTCTGCTTCGCTTGTTGATTGGAAGTAAGTGTAACCTTTATCTTTAGAAAGATTGTGTTCTTTACCCCAGTCTTGCAAACCTTCCCAAGCTGATTGGTTAAATGATTTATCATCAACACCACCAGTATCTGTTACGATCGCTGCTTTGGTCTTCATTTCTGATGAAGATGAAGCTGCGTTACGAGAAGAGCGGTTACCACATGCAGCAAGTCCAACTGCTGCTACTGCAACTAGACCAAGGCCTAGCCATTGTTTCTTGTTCATTACTGAACCTCCTAAATAAGATGTGCAACGATGTTGCAAGTATGGATTGGTTGGCCACAAGGACCGCGTCACTCAGAGAGTGACTCAGACTAGTTTAAGTCTGTAAATGAGTATGGAAGTAACTCCCCGACCGTCATCTCGACCGTCGATTTATCTTTAGCGACTAAAGTCACTTTTAGATCTTGTTCAAAAAATTCAACCATGACCTGGCGGCAAGCACCACATGGCGAGATGGGTTTTTCAGTTTGACCGTAGACAATCAATTCTGAAAACTCCCGTTGCCCCTCCGAAACTGCTTTAAAAATAGCAGTACGTTCTCCACAATTAGTCAAGGGATAACTAGCATTCTCGATGTTCACACCCGTATAAATACTACCATCCTTGGCTACTAAAACAGCTCCGATAGGAAAGTGAGAATAAGGCACATAAGCTTTCTTGCTAGTTTCAATTGCTAGTTCAATTAACTCAGTAGTCGCCATCTGCCAATTCTCCTTTTAAAATCGCAACTCCAGCAGATGTTCCGATACGGGTAGCACCTGCTTCCACAAAAGCGACAGCATCTGCATATGAACGCGCTCCACCAGCTGCCTTAACTCCCATATCTGGCCCGACTGTTTTACGCATCAACTGAACATCCTCTATAGTGGCACCACCAGTTGAAAATCCAGTTGATGTTTTGACATAGTCTGCGCCTGCTTTCTGGGATAATTGGCAGGCCACAACCTTTTCATTGTCTGTCAACAAGCAAGCTTCGATAATGACTTTCACCAACTTGTCACCACTTGCTTCTACGACAGCACGGATGTCCGATTCAACTAAATCCAGATTGCCTGATTTGAGGGCACCGACATTGATAACCAAATCAATCTCATCTGCACCGTTTTGGACAGCTTCTTTTGTTTCAAAAGCTTTCACAGCTGAAGTTGTTGCTCCCAAAGGAAAACCTACTACTGTACAAACTTTTACATCTGAGCCTTCGAGCCCTGTTTTCGCATGTTTCACCCATGTGGGATTGACACAAACGCTGGCAAAGTCATACTCACGCGCTTCAGATAGCAAACGATCAATTTGTTCTTGACTTGCATCTTGCTTTAAAAGCGTATGATCGATATATTTATTTAACTTCATATTCGGATTCTCCCTGATTTTATGAGATAATTTCTATAATTTCTCGTAAACTTTGCACTCCATCATTTATTTTAACATATTTTTGAAATTCTGTAACTAGTTCAGAAGAAATTTTTCCATTTGTATAAACTTTTGCAACAATTTCACCCTTTTGAACGGAGTCTCCAACTTTCTTTTCAAAAACAATCCCTGTTTCATAGTCCAAGTCATCAGACTTGACTGCACGACCAGCTCCTAGTCTCATGGCATAGAGTCCAAATTCCATTGCAGGAAGAGCTGAAATAACACCTGTATCTTGAGCTGGAATTTCCACCACATGGGCAACTTTGACTGGACGATAAAGATCTTCTAAATCGCCGCCTTGTGCTGCTACCATTTCTTCCAACTTAGCCAGTGCTTGGCCATTTTCCAGGTGTTGACGGATTTCCTCGATCGTTTTCTCAACATCAGCCAACCCAAGCATAATCTGAGCTAGCTCGCAGATAAAGTGACTAATATCTTCTCGGCCTTTTCCTTGGAGAATCTCGATTGCCTCAAGGATTTCGAGACGATTGCCAATGGCTCTTCCCAAGGGTTGGCTCATATCGGTAATGACTGCTACCGTCTTTCGACCAACTGCCTTACCAAGATCCACCATGGTTTGAGCCAATTCGCGCGCCTCATCAACCGTCTTCATGAAGGCACCCTCACCGACCGTTACGTCTAGCAAAATGGCATCCGCTCCTGCAGCAATTTTCTTGCTCATCACCGAACTAGCAATCAAAGGAATCGTGTCGACAGTTGCTGTCACATCACGGAGGGCATAGAGAAGTTTGTCTGCTTTAACCAGCTGATCGGACTGCCCAATGACAGATACACCAATGTCCTGTACCTGACGAATGAAATCTTCTTGACTTCGCTCAACTTGATAGCCCTTAATGGACTCCAATTTATCAATTGTCCCACCAGTATGGCCAAGACCACGACCACTCATTTTAGCTACGGGAATACCGAAACTCGCAACAAGGGGAGCCAGAATCAAGGTCACCTTATCACCTACACCACCAGTCGAATGCTTATCAACTTTAACCCCATCAATAGCTGACAAATCAAACTCCTGACCAGTCTTGACCATATTCATCGTCAGGTCAGAAATCTCACGTGTGGTCATCCCTTTAAAATAAACAGCCATAGCAAAAGCAGACATCTGATAGTCTGGAACAGTTCCAGCCACATAGCCTTCTACCAACCATTTTATTTCAGCCGTAGTCAGTTCTTGACCATCTCGTTTCTTTTGGATTAAATCAACTGCTCTCATTCTTTCACACTTCTAAGGATATAGTATCCCTTATCTTTCTTTACGATTTCACAATTTCCAAAAACGTCTTCCATCTTACTTTTAGCACTTGGAGCTCCTTGTTTTTTCTGAATGACAATGGTTAAATCTCCTCCGTCATTCAAGAAATCTCTGCTCTTTTCGATAATCTCATGAACAACCTGTTTGCCCGCTCGAATCGGCGGATTGGAAATAACATGGTCAAACTTTCCTTCAACTTGTTCATAGATATTGGATTGGAAAATCGTTGCTTCTACTTTATTACGCTCAGCATTTTGTTGCGCTAAGTCTAGAGCGCGATTATTGATATCGACCATGGTTGCCTGAGCTCCATAAGCCTTGGCTAATGACAAGCCCAACGGCCCATAACCACAACCCACATCAAGGACCGTCTCTCCTTTATTAACCTCTAGACACTTGAGCAAGAGCTGACTCCCAAAGTCAACCATTTTCTTGCTAAAAACACCCGCATCCGTCAAAAAGGTCATATTTTCTCCCAACAACTCCACTCTCAACTCATGAATGTCGTGAGCAGCATCAGGATTTTCTGCATAATACATTTTACTCATAAAACTATTTTACCATAATTTGTCTTAAATTGTAAATCGTTTACAAAGTGATGATCAAATGAAAAAGACTGAAGAATCCTAGTCAAAAAACCTTTTCTTCAATCTCTTTCAATTATTAGAAATACATTACAATCTATCGGGAACTACAAATTATCATAGTCAGGAAAAAACAGTTCGTCTGCAATCGGGTACATTTTTACTATTGCTTAACCTTAAAATACTTTATTATCAACAAGATTCCCAATATGATGTTTAGATAAAAACCCAACTGATAAGTTTGTGTCAAGATTTCCAAACTTGTCCAAAGTCGTATCAAATCTTCTAGTGACATACGGAATAGATATCCTTCTGTAGCAATCCACAAAATCAAAAATAGATAACTACCAGCAGCAAGCCATTTCGTCCACTGCTTTTTTACTAGCCAAGCAATCAAGAGTGAACAGATAAAGATAACTGTTACAAGTAAATGATCCATTAAGAAGGTAAAACCGTAATAGGTTTCCACAAAGCGTCTACCATTATCCGCATTCGCTCCCCTTATAAAAGGTAAGGCAAAACTTAAAATAAAACAGAGTTCCAATATATAACGTTTTAAGATTTTCATGACACACCTCCAATAAATTGTGAACCAAAAAGCCCACTTTCAATAACTGATAAGTCTTCAGAAACCATTCCCTATCTCATCATTAAATTATTCAACCTCCATCTACCTCTATTATACGATATTGACTTACTACCATCAAGAAACCGCTTTATTTTTTTAGCTTTTTATGGTATGATAAACAAAATATCTAGGGGAAAACAAATGACCAACGAATTTTTACATTTTGAAAAAATCAGTCGCCAGACTTGGCAATCATTGCATCGTAAAACAACTCCTCCCTTGACAGAGGAAGAGTTAGAATCCATCAAGAGTTTCAATGACCAAATCAGCCTACAAGATGTGACAGATATTTATTTACCATTGGCCCATCTCATCCAAATTTACAAACGTACCAAAGAGGATTTAGCCTTCTCTAAGGGAATTTTTCTCCAAAGAGAGAGTAAATCTCAGCCCTTCATCATCGGAGTTTCGGGAAGTGTTGCCGTTGGCAAATCAACAACTAGCCGACTTCTGCAAATCCTTCTGTCTCGTACAGTTACTGACGCCACTGTGGAGTTAGTGACAACCGACGGTTTTCTCTATCCCAATCAAACCTTGATGGACCAAGATATCTTAAATCGCAAAGGTTTTCCAGAGAGTTATGACATGGAGGCCTTACTGAATTTCCTCGACCGCCTAAAAAATGGCCAGGATGTCGATATCCCCGTTTATTCTCATGAGGTTTATGATATTATTCCTGGTGAGAAACAACGTGTTAAGGTTGCAGATTTTGTGATTGTTGAAGGAATCAATGTCTTTCAGAATCCTCAGAATGAGCGTCTTTACATCACCGACTTCTTTGATTTTTCCATCTACGTAGACGCCGCTGTCGAAGACATTGAAAGCTGGTATTTAGACCGCTTTTTGAAACTTCTCAGCTTTGCCCAAAACGATCCAGACAGCTACTACCACCACTTTACGCAAATGCCAATAGGGGAAGTAGAGTCTTTTGCCCACCAAGTATGGAGTGATATCAACCTTACAAATCTACAAAACTATATTGAACCAACAAGGAATCGGGCCGAGGTTATTCTCCACAAGGCTAAAAACCATGAAATCGATGAAATTTACCTAAAAAAATAATTTCCCCTTGTCAAAACCTAAGTTTTCATATATAATGGTATAGTTAGTAAATATGGAGGTAAGAACATTGGCAAACATTAAATCAGCTATCAAACGCGCTGAATTGAACGTTAAACAAAACGAAAAAAACTCAGCTCAAAAATCAGCTATGCGTACTGCTATCAAAGCTTTCGAAGCAAACCCTTCTGAAGAACTTTTCCGTGCTGCTAGCTCAGCTATCGACAAAGCAGAAACTAAAGGTTTGATTCATAAAAACAAAGCAAGTCGCGATAAAGCTCGTCTTTCAGCTAAACTTGCTAAATAAGAAACAGTCCACAGAGGCTGTTTTTTTGTCCTCAATTACGAAAAGGTAGAAAATGAAAATCGCAATTATCGGCTATTCTGGTGCTGGTAAGTCAACTCTAGCTGAGAACTTATCTAACTACTACTCAATTCCCAAACTGCATATGGACACCCTCCAATTTCAACCAGGTTGGCAAGATAGTGACCGTGATTGGATGAAAGCCGAGATGAAAAACTTCCTCACCAATCACTCAGACTGGGTCATCGATGGCAACTACTCTTGGTGCTATTACGAGGAAAGAATGTTAAAAGCTGACCAAATCATCTTCCTCAATTTTTCACCCTGGACTTGTTTACTGAGGGCCTTTAAGCGTTATCTCAAATACAGAGGTCAAGTTCGAGAAAGCATGGCTGCAGGTTGCCCTGAACGCTTTGACTGGGAGTTTATCAGATGGATTCTCTGGGATGGGCGAAGCAAATCCGCTAGGGAACGCTACAAGGGGATTCAAGAAACCTATCCAAAGAAAGTAATTCTCCTCAGGTCGCAAAAGGAGATGGACCACTTCTTAGAAAATCTCACACATAACAAGAAAAACCAACGTGCCTAACGTTGGTTTTTTGCTTTTACCCAATCACACTTCCGTTTGGTACAGCTGGATCAACTGTGAGAAGGGTTAACTTGCCTTCATGTTCAGCTGAGAGAATCATCCCTTGGCTGACATATTTTTTCATCATCTTGCGTGGTTTGAGGTTGGCAACGATTTGTACCTTCTTGCCGACCAATTCTTGTTCGTTTGGATAGTATTTTGCAATTCCTGAGAGGATTTGACGATCTTCACCATCACCAGCATCCAAGCGGAATTGGAGCAACTTATCAGAACCTTCTACTTTCGAAACTTCTTTGACTTCTGCGACACGAATTTCAACCTTATCAAAGTCTTCAAACTTGATTTCTTCCTTGTTTAGTTTAAGTTCAACTTCGTCTGGATTCCATTCTTTTTCGACTGCTGGTTTTTTGCCTTCCATTTGTTCCTTGATATAGGCGATTTCTTCTTCCATATCTAGACGTGGGAAGATTGGTGTCCCTTTGGCAACTACAGTCACATCTGCTGGGAAGTCAGCCAAACTCAAGTTCTCAAGGCTAGCAACTTCTGCCAAACCAAGTTGAGTCAAGACTGCACGACTGGTTTCCATCATAAAGGGCTCAATCAAGTGAGCGACGACACGAAGGCTAGCTGCCAAGTGGCTCATCACACTTGCTAATTGGTCACGAAGAGCTTCATCCTTGGCCAAGACCCATGGAGCGGTCTCATCGATATATTTGTTGGTACGAGAGATAAGGGTCCAGACTGCTTCAAGAGCACGTGGGTAGTCAACTGCTTCCATGTGAGTATGGTAGTCGGCGATTGATTGTTCTGCAACATCAGCAAGAGCATTATCAAACTCTGTTACACCCTCTACATAGGCAGGGATTTGTCCATTGAAATACTTGTTGATCATGGAAACCGTACGGTTAAGGAGGTTTCCTAAGTCATTTGCCAATTCATAGTTGATACGGCCTACATAGTCCTCGGGAGTGAAGGTTCCATCTGAACCAACTGGAAGGCTACGCATGAGGTAGTAACGAAGTGGATCCAGTCCATAGCGCTCTACTAACATTTCAGGATAAACGACATTCCCTTTAGACTTAGACATTTTGCCATCTTTCATGACAAACCAACCGTGGGCAATCAAGCGGTCTGGCAATTTGATATCCAACATCATAAGAAGGATTGGCCAGTAGATAGAGTGGAAACGAAGGATGTCTTTTCCGACCATTTGGAAGACTGTTCCGTTCCAGAATTTATCATAGTTAGCATGATCGTCTTGACCGTAACCAAGAGCAGTCGCATAGTTGAGAAGGGCATCAATCCATACATAGACAACGTGTTTGGGATTAGATGGAACTGGTACACCCCATGTAAAGGTTGTACGAGAAACCGCTAAGTCTTCCAAACCTGGCTCAATAAAGTTACGCAACATTTCATTTAGGCGGCCATCTGGAGTGATGAAGTCAGGGTGCGATTTGAAAAATTCAACCAAACGGTCTTGGTATTTGCTGAGGCGAAGGAAATAAGATTCTTCTGAAACCCATTCAACCTCATGACCTGATGGTGCGATACCGCCAGTTACATTTCCAGCTTCGTCACGGAAAACTTCCGCAAGTTGGCTTTCTGTAAAGAATTCCTCATCTGATACTGAATACCAACCAGAGTATTCACCTAGGTAGATGTCATCTTGAGCAAGCAAGCGTTCAAAAACTTGTGCTACTACTTTTTCATGGTAGTCATCAGTTGTACGGATAAATTTATCGTATGAGATATCTAATAATTTCCAAAGTTCTTTGACTCCAACCGCCATGCCATCAACATAAGCTTGAGGTGTAATGCCAGCTTCTTCCGCTTTTTGCTGGATTTTTTGACCATGCTCATCAAGACCAGTCAGATAAAAGACATCGTAGCCCATGAGGCGTTTGTAACGTGCTAGGACATCACAAGCAATGGTTGTGTAGGCAGAACCGATATGAAGTTTACCAGATGGATAGTAAATCGGTGTTGTAATATAAAAATTCTTTTCAGACATAATTTTTCCTTTCCAGGCTAATGAAACCTGTTTTTCTAACACTTCATTATATCATATTTTCGGTGATTTTCGATAGAGAAATTCATACAAAAACAAGACAGACAAATGTCCATCTTGTTTTTTCTGCTCTATATCTTATTCATAACGAAGGGCTTCAATCGGATCAAGCTTAGAGGCTTTATTGGCCGGCAAGACGCCGAAGATCATACCAACGCTGGCTGACACAGCCAAGCTAAAGAGAGCAATTGGGAGGGAAACCCCAACTTCGATACCTGCAATCATATTTTGCAACAAGATACCCGCTAACATTGTCAAGCCTGCTGCACTGACTAGACCGATGACACCACCTAGCAAGGTCAAGATCATGGACTCAATCAAAAACTGTACTAAGATATTAGCCCGTGTGGCTCCGAGAGCCTTCCGCAGACCAATTTCACGCGTACGTTCTGTCACAGAAACCAACATGATATTCATAACACCTGTACCACCAACAAAGAGTGAAATCCCTGCAATGGCACTGATAACAGTGGTCATAAAGCCAAATAGTTGTTGTACCTCTTGGAAGGCGGCAGTGGCATCCGCAACTTGGTACTCCCCTTGTTGAAGACCTGCAATCTCAGTCAGTTTTCGAGCCAACTCTGGACCCAAAGTCTGCGTTAGACTAGTATCATTGACACGAAAGACGATGTTCGAGATTTCATCAGTATTAAAATTAGCTGCGAGAGAGATATTGGTCGTAATTGGAAGACCACCAATCCCAAAGGCTTTAGCAGTTTTAGCTTCATTGCTTGTATAAACGCCAATCACACGGTAACTAAATTCATTGACAGAGATGACTTGATTAACCGCAGCTTCTGGACTATCAAACAAACTCTTAGCTAGTTCTTCGTCCAACAAAATCACACTGGCAAATTCCTTGTAGTCTTGCGGTCTTAGACTTCTACCAGCAACAATCTCATTTTCAACTGCGTTCATGTAGGTGCTATTTCCACCAGTCAAAGTCGCCCGTTCAACCTTCTTATCCTTATAAGACAGGGTGACGTTAGTCGAGTTAGTGACATAGTAACTGTCTACTCCTTTGAGTTTGGCAGCCTCCTTGACCCAAGACTCCAGTGGTTTTGGTGGTTCAACATGAACATCCTCTTCTTTCCCACTGACCGTCAAAGCTGACTGGCGCTGAGTAAAGGAGCCATCCTTGCTCTTGATAGGAGAGAAAAAGACATGGATATCCTTCTGCGATTTGGTCATGTTTTTATTGACCTGACGAGACATGGAGTCGCCAAGAGCCATGATGACGACGACAGACGAAACTCCGATGATAATCCCAATCATGGTGAGGAAGGAACGCATCTTGTGGGCCATGATGGATGAAAAGGCAAATTTCAGATTCTGCATCTTAGTTTTCCTCCTTTTCTACTGGTGCACTGTCTGATGAGATAACACCATCACGAATGACTATCTGGCGTTTGGCATAGGCAGCAATCTCAGGCTCGTGCGTGACCATGATAATGGTTTTCCCTTCCTTGTTTAACTCCACCAACAGTTGCATGATTTGATTTCCTGTCTTGGTATCCAAAGCTCCTGTGGGTTCGTCTGCTAGGATGATAGATGGATTGTTTACCAAGGCACGCGCAATCGCTACACGTTGCTTTTGACCACCTGATAACTCGGAAGGCAAATGATGACTGCGCTCCGTTAGCTCAACCTTTTCCAGAAATTCCTCAGCCAATTTCCGTCGTTTTGAAGCCGAAACACCAGCGTAAATCAAGGGCAATTCGACATTTTGAAGAGCATTGAGTTTGGACAAGAGAAAGAACTGCTGAAAGACAAAGCCGATTTGCTGGTTGCGGACCTTGGCCAGTTGTTTCTCTCCAAGACCTGCAACTTCTTGACCTTCAAGATAGTACTCTCCACTGGTTGGTGTATCCAGCATTCCAATGGTATTCATCAAAGTAGATTTACCAGAACCGGACGGTCCCATAATGGCGACAAACTCACCTTCTTGAACTTCTAAGTTAATATTTTTTAGGACCTGCAGTTCTTGGTCACCATTTCGATAACTCCTGCAGATATTTTTTAGACTAATTAGTTTCTTCATCAGCCTTCACCTCTTTTCCTTCTTCCAAGGAAGATGTTGGATTACTGATGACCTTGGCACCGTCTGTCAAACCTGAAGTAATTTCTTGATTGTCTGCGTCCGCATTCCCCAAAGTAACTTCTACCTTCTTCGCTTTTTTCTGGTCGTCAACGAGCCAGACATAGTTTTTGTCATTTTCGGTAACAATACTTGTCAAAGGAACAAGGATGGCTTTACTTTTGTTTTTGACTTCAACACTGACTGAGAAGCCTTGTTTCAACTCACCGATATCGCTAGTCACATCAACAGTATAAGGGTACTTAGATCCAGTATTCCCTCCAAGGGCTGCATTTGCTGCTTCTCCGTTGTTTTTAGGATAATCAGAAATATAGCTGATTTTACCCGTCCAGCTCTTATCTTGGTAAACCTTCGAAGTAAAGGTAACTTCTTGCCCAACAGAAAGGTTAGCAAGGTTGTATTCAGACAACTCCCCTTTGACCTGCAAGTTTTCATTACTTACGACATGAACCATCACTTGACTGCTACCAGTCGGTGATTTGGAAACATTACGGTTGACTTCCACAACGGTTCCTTCTAGTGTACTGAGAACAGTTGCTGCATCCAGTTGAGCTTGGGCCTTGTTGAGTTGGGCCACAGCATCTGCACGGTTATCCTTAGCATCACTGATTTGAGAATCAATAGAGGATACGGAAGAAGTTTCGGCAGGTGCTTGCTCTGGAAGTCCAGCTTCAGTTGGAACTTGTGGTGAAACTGGTGCAGAGTTTGCATTTTCACGAGCTTTGTTTAACTCATTGATATGACGGTCGGCCTTTGCAACTGCTCGACTGGCTGCATCGTAGGCTGCTTGAGCGTCAGCACTGCTGTATTTCACCAAAGCTTGCCCTTCTTCGACCTTGTCCCCAACAGAAACAAGAATTTCATCTAAATCTCCCTTGCTGGCATCAAAATAAACGTATTGTTCATTTTTTGCTGTGACGGTACCTGACAAGAGGACCGATGAAGCAACGGAACCTTCCTTGGCAACAACAATATGAGAAGTCTCATCCTGGACAGCCGACTGGGATGGTTGTCTAAAAATCATAATCCCCGCAGCACTGATAACAATAGCACTTGCAACACCAATAGCAGTGAATAATTGCCATTTTTTTACCTTTTTGGTTCTTTTCATAGTTAATCTCCTTTTTCACTTTAAGCTTACAAAAACCATTATATCAAAAATACTAGACCCAAACAATGATCGTTCAGAGAGAAACAATGACAGTTCAGGAGAAATATTTCGTTCGGTATTTGTTTTTGGATTATTGTACTAGGTATATAATACACTATCTTTGAAAAAATGGCAAGTGTTTTTCTAATTTTTTTTAACGTAGCAGATTTTTGCATTCAAATAGTAAAAACGATAGAATATGACTATCAAAGCTATAAGGAGTTTTCTATGAGAGAATATGATATCATTGCCATCGGTGGAGGGAGTGGCGGCATTGCCACCATGAACCGCGCTGGTGAACACGGCGCCAAAGCAGCTGTTATCGAAGAGAAAAAATTGGGTGGAACTTGTGTCAACGTTGGCTGTGTTCCTAAGAAAATCATGTGGTATGGAGCTCAAATCGCCGAAAGCTTCCACCACTACGGTCCTGACTATGGGTTTACGAGTTCAGATGTTCAATTTGATTTCGCAAAACTTCGTCAAAATCGTGAAGCCTACATCGATCGTGCCCGCTCGTCTTATGATGGAAGTTTCAAGCGCAACGGAGTTGATTTGATTGAGGGGCGTGCTCATTTTGTTGATTCCCACACCGTCAGCGTCAATGGTGAATTGATTCGTGCCAAGCATATCGTGATTGCGACTGGTGCTCGTCCAAGCATCCCAACTATCCCTGGAGCTGAACTTGGTGGTAGCTCAGACGATGTCTTTGCTTGGGAACAACTTCCTGAATCCGTTGCGATTCTTGGAGCTGGCTATATCGCTGTTGAATTAGCAGGTGTTCTCCACGCACTCGGAGTAAAAACTGATTTGTTTGTCCGTCGTGATCGTCCCTTGCGTACGTTTGACAGCTACATCGTTGAAGGTCTTGTCAATGAAATGGAAAAAACAGGCCTTCCTTTGCACACACACAAGGTACCCGTCAAACTCGAAGAAACTGAGCAAGGTATTACCATTCATTTCGAAGATGGTTCTAGTCACACTGCAAGCCAAGTTATCTGGGCTACCGGGCGCCGTCCAAATGTAGACGGACTGGAGTTAGAAAAGGCTGGCGTTACACTCAACGAACGTGGATTTATCCAAGTGGATGAGTATCAAAATACTGTTGTAGATGGTATCTATGCCCTCGGAGACGTTACTGGTGAGAAGGAACTAACTCCAGTAGCCATCAAGGCTGGACGTACCCTATCTGAACGTCTCTTTAATGGGAAAACAAGTGCTAAGATGGACTACACAACTATCCCTACTGTTGTCTTCTCCCACCCAGCAATCGGAACCGTGGGATTGACTGAAGATCAAGCTATCAAAGAATACGGCCAAGAGCACATTAAAGTCTACAAGTCAAGCTTTGCATCTATGTACTCTGCCGTTACAAACCATCGTCAAGAATCACGCTTCAAACTCATCACCGCCGATGCTGACGAAAAAGTTGTTGGCCTTCACGGGCTCGGTTACGGAGTGGATGAGATGATTCAAGGATTCGCTGTTGCCATCAAGATGGGAGCAACCAAGGCAGACTTTGACGCTACAGTAGCTATCCACCCAACTGCTTCTGAAGAATTTGTGACCATGCGCTAATTATCGAAAGAGACCTGAAAAGGTCTCTTTTTACTTGCAAAATCCGCTGTTACAAAATTGTTACCTTGTTATAAAAAATAGGTTGACTTTTTCTTCTGAATTAGTATAATAGTTACTATAATTTTGAAAAGAGGTTAACAGTTTTGAAAAAAGCTCATATCTACGCTATCCCTGCTATCGGTGCTGCTCTCATCGCCGTTTTAGCACAAATCAGTCTCCCTATCGGTCCTGTCCCCTTCACTCTACAAAACTTTGCGATCGGTCTGATTGCTACTATTTTTAGACCCAGAGAAGCTGTTCTATCTGTAGCTCTCTATCTCCTGCTGGGTGCCATTGGTTTACCTGTTTTTGCAGGGGGAGGAGCTGGATTTCACGTTTTAGTCGGCCCAAGCGCAGGCTATCTTTGGTTCGATCTTGTCTATGCTGGACTTACATCTTATCTCATCCATCAAAATAGTGGCTACATTCGCATTTTCCTAGCCAACCTCTTGGGTGACTCCCTCGTCTTTGTCGGGGGAATTCTCAGCCTCCACTTCCTTGCTGGTATGCCATTCGATAAGGCACTAGCTGTCGGTGTCCTTCCCTTTATCCTCCCTGATCTTGGTAAGATTATTGCCATTAGTTTCATTAGTCGTCCCCTACTCGAAAGATTGAAAAGCCTTCCATATTTTTCAAGATAAAAGAATAGTCCAGAACAATTGTTCTGGACTATTTCCATTCTAAGAATCAACTGTACACTATTTAGCTACTTGACTATTCTTATACCGGTATGAATATTAATCATTTTATCCTTCAAATTACAGTTTTTCACGATATGCAAAGTAGAAAAGTAATCTGATTGATTCAACCCAAATAAGCTTCCATTGATTTTGAAAGGTTAATAACTGTATATTTTCAGAAAACGCATTTTTACTGATAGAACTATATTTAATAAATTATTTGTGATACAATAGAGCTACCTAAAAGATTCAGTAAATTTAATGTTCATTGATTATTTATATTAACTTGAACATTTTGATTTCTTTTAATACAAAAATAATTATAAATAATTATAAACAGAAAGGTAATTCTATGGCAAAGAATACTCGTGAGCTAATCATTGGTTCTCTCATCACACTAGCTAAGAAAAATCCTCAACGTAGTTCCTTTACAATGACTGAAATTGCTGCTGAAGATGGTATTTCACGACAAGCGATTTATCAAAAGCATTTTAACAACTTTGAAGATATTATTGAGTATATTCACGAAGAGACCAATCAGCACATTTTTAACGTCTTTAATAAGTACTGCCCTAACAATGATGGAGATCCTATCAGCTTTTTAGCAGACTATATACTTCCGCTCATATACGAAAAAAGGGAAGTTATTAACACCTTGTATACCACACAAGTCGACCCATGTTGGAAGGAATTTCTGCGTGGAACATACTCAGAGTGGGTACTAAAGAATGTCAATTACCAACTGAAATATAATTTTAATAAAGAGGACATCGCTTATATCATTACGACCATGGCCATCTCTTTCATTGAAGTCTGGATTCGTAAAGATAATCCAATCCCACCTGAAGAGTATAGAGAGACTTTCATTCAATTGTCTAAGACTTCTCTCTGTGACTATATTGTGTCCTAAAAAAAGAATCTTGAGTTGCACTCAAGATTCTTTTTATTGTCCCCCTTTAAAGGCATCGACCATTACCTGAAATTCTTCATTGGAAAGCGTGATTCCTTTGCCCATTTTAGTATGGTCAGGACTCCAAGAACGAATATCAAACTTTGCTGGTGCTCCATTAAAGCTAACGCGATTTAGTTCTTTTGTCCATCCTTTGTCATTTTCAGACAAGGTGAGCAAGTGTTCTTCGATTTCAAATGTAAATTCTGCCATTTTAACTCCTTTATGTGATATGATTTCTATAGTCTATTCGTAAAAATCTTGTGGTTTTTAGGAAAATTTTATATAATGTGGATATATAAGAAGGGAGGATTCTATGAGACAGACATTCAAACTAGTTCTAGATAAACTACATGGTTTTCTCAATGGGAATGATGATCATCCTCAAATCGAGGACAACTCCCTCACTGCTATGATTGAACAAGCCATCCAGAAAAAGTCGGCTATTCATGTCATACTTGCTGAGACAAGTTTTACGGGTGATATTGTCAAACACGATGCTAATCGCCAACAAATTATCGTCAAAAATTTTTCAAAAAACGTGACCCGAATCATTCGTATCAGTGATATTAAACGACTTCGTTTCGTTCCCTCAACTGTACAAAAAGCTCAGAAAAGTCTATTTAAGAAAGAGTGAGATGTTCTTTGCATCCCACTCTTTTTCTTAACGGATTTGTTCAAAATGAAGGTGAACTGCGATATGGTCGCCATAACCACTTCTCTCCAAATCGCGTTGCAAACGATAAGAGATATAGTGTTCTGCAATTGTGATGTAACCAGCTCCAAGTAAGCGGTGCTCAACCATTGATTGGATCATGCTGATAGTAGCACGTTCTACTTTTGCTTCTTCCAAGTCCAAAACGACTTTTTTAGTAACTTGAGCTAAGTTTTGACGTAAGTCATCAGTCAAAACATAAACTGTTTGAGCTGCTTTTAGGACAGCTTGGTAAATTTTATCTGGATCAAATTCAGCAATTTCTCCATTACGTTTGATTACTTGCATAAGGTTCTCCTTTATTCTTTGTTTTCTTTGATTTCAGCCAGCATCTTTTCTTCCTCTGCTGTTAGTTGATAGTTTTCTAGCAGGTCAGGTCTGCGCTTGTAGGTTTTCTTTAGACTCTCATACAGTCGCCACTGGCGAATCTTTTCATGGTGCCCACTCATGAGCACATCTGGCACGACCATGCCACGATAGTCATAAGGGCGTGTGTACTGAGGATATTCGAGAAGACCTGAAGAAAAGCTATCATCCTGGTGACTGGACTCCTTACCAATCACTTCTGGTATCAAGCGCACGGTCGCATCAATCATGGTCATGGCTGCCAACTCACCACCAGTCAGTACATAATCTCCTAGGGAAATTTCATCGGTTACCAAGGTCTTGATGCGCTCGTCATACCCTTCGTAGTGACCACAGATAAAGATAAGCTCCTCTTCTTGGGCCAAATCCTCAGCGTAAGCTTGATCGAACTGTTTCCCAGCAGGATCGAGAAGAATGACGCGGGGATTATTCTTTTCAATAGCATCAAAGGCATCGAAAATAGGTTGGGCACGGAGCAACATTCCTTGACCGCCTCCGTAAGGTTCATCGTCAACATGACGGGCTTTTTCAGCGTATTCTCTGAAATTATGGTACTGGATATCCAAGAGCCCTTTTTCTCGAGCCTTCCCAACAATCGAGTGCTCCAGCGGAGAAAACATCTCAGGAAAGAGGGTTAAAATATCAATCTTCATCGTCTAATCCTTCTAAGATATCCACATCAACCCGTTTGTTTGGAATATCAACATTGAGAACTACTGGCGGAATGTAAGGTAGAAGCAAATCACGCTTACCTTTTCGCTTGACCACCCAGACATCGTTGGCACCTGGTTGCAGAATCTCTTTGATGGTTCCAATCAAGTTGTCTCCCTCGTAAACGTCCAAACCGATAATCTCGTGATAATAGAATTCACCATCATCTAAATCGTTCAAATCTTCCTCAGCGACCTTGAGACTGTAGCCCTTGTACTTCTCAATCGCATTGATATGGTACATGTCTTTGAATTTGATAATGTCAAAGTTCTTATGCTTGCGGTGACTTGCGATGGTCACTGTTTGGACAAACTGGTCTTTATCATCAAATAAAGCCAGCTCTGCTCCCTTTTTAAATCGTTCTTCAGCAAAATCCGTAACAGACAAGACTCGCATCTCCCCCTGTAGACCCTGCGTATTGACGATTTTTCCAACATTAAAGTAGTTCATCTTGTCTCCTGCATCTATTTCTATCCTTTATTTTATCACGTTCCAAGGATTTTCACAAGTTGGATAGGTTCTATCTTACAAGGCTACTACTTCTTCAAAAAAATCACCAACTATCTGATTAAACTCTTTAGGGTGGTCATTCATCGGTTGGTGTTTGCTGTCTGAAATCGTTACTTGACGCGCATTGGGATTTAGAGAAATGATACCATCATAGATTATTTTTAGGTGTTTGGGAAAATCATTTTCGCCTCTTACTAATAGCATGGGAGGATTTCCTTTATATCCTTCTATCTCATGGACTGCCAAGAAACCTGTGATTCCAAGGTTCAAGAAAACATCTCGCCCAGTTTCTATAATGGCCGTCTTGACCAATTCTCTTGTGATAGGGTTATCAGTACACATTTTTGAGTTCTTATCAGCAATCACCTTCCAAGGAATCGTCTTGTACATAAGAGAACTATATTTGATTCGACCTCTTTCTTTCTCTGATAGGTAACGATGCTGTCCCCAACTATCTACCATGACCAAGGCTAGGACTCTTTCTGGATGGCGATAGGTATACTCTTGAAGTGGATTTCCTCCCCAAGAATGACCAACCAATATCACCTTATCCAGCTTGAAATAGGACAAAATAGCATCTACATCTTGAACAGCGCCTTCTAAGTCGGGTAGCCCAACTTTCATAGGTGATTCACCCTGCCCTCTAACATTGACAAAGTAAAGGTCAAATCCATCAAAAGCATCATACTGGTGGGCCCACATCTGACTACGTCCACAAGCTCCATGATAAAAAATAATATGTCCTTTACTTGCGCTTCCAGGACGATGATAAACAACCAAATCACAATCTAATACTGGTATAATGTGACGTTCCAAAGTCTCGGGTTCTCTGTTATAAAAAGCAATAGCTTCAGCAATATCATTTGGCTTCATTACTACATTCGCTCCTCTTTATCCTGATATCATTCTTTGTATCTATTTTATCATGCTATATTAAAATCATGGTTTTCTAAACTTGATTTCATTAAAAATTTTGAATTTTCTGCATCATTTAGGTAAAGAAAAAGACTGCTAAGCAATCTTTACTTTTTTCTCATCAGATTCATGCCTAAGATTCCAGCAATAATCAGAGCAGCTCCAATCACATGGTAACTATAAATTGGTTCGTGGAGGATAAGAGCTCCAGCTAGAATGGTCAAAACTGTTCCAAGATTGCCAAAGACACTGACGGTTGATGCCCCAAGGCGAACGATAGCATAGATAGTGAGACTACCAGTAACTATAGAGGCTAAAATTCCCAAATAGAGGATGGAAAGCAGATAGGGTACCTGTCCAAGTGGCGCAAAGTAAGCTAATATGTTCCCCTCTAGATAGTGAGAGGTCAGACTCAACGTATTAAAGGTGACGAAGCCAACAAATATCACAACAACTGTCATATCCATAGCCCGATAGCGACCTCCTTTAGCCTTGCTAAGGATATTGTTTATCGCATTGGCGAGAACAGATCCCAACATCAAGAGAAAGCCCAAGCTAGCAGTTTCAGTGCTAAAGTTTGCTCCTTTACTAAGGAAGATGAAAACTACTCCTGCTACGGATAAAAATAAAAAGAACTTTTGTAGCAAACTTGTCTTCTCCTTGAGAAAAACCGATGCCAAAAGGAGCGTAAAGATCGGGACAAGCGCTTGTAAAATTCCCGCTTCAGAAGACGATATATACTGTAAAGCAAAGGATTGAAAAATAAAGAAGAGGAGTGGATAGAAAAGACTCATAGGAAGAATAGAAAGAATATCTTTTCTGCTTAAACTCACTTTGATAAGTTTGGTTTGATGAAGAGCGACCAATACCAAAGCAGCGATTGTATAGCGATGCGCTAAGTTGGTGAGAGGACTGGCATATCCTAAAGCAATCTTTGTAAATAAAAAAGAAAATCCAATGATTGCTGAAAAGGATAAGGCTGCTAGGTAAGCTTTTGTTTTCTCGTTCATAGAATGTTACTCCCTTTAAAAATAGCTATTCTCAAGATTAATTGACTAGAATTCTTTGAGACTGTCTATCCATTTTAGCATAGTAAAATCCTAGATGCTATTTCTAGGATTGGTATTTTATGCCTTCTTTCACCGTTTATCTATTACATTAGCTAAAAAGGATTCAGCCAGTCTGATCTGCTTTTCTCGTTCTTTTCTTACAAGTTCTAGCTTGTCTGCCTCTTGGAGATTCCTTACTTTGATAGCATAATCCGCGGAAACGATGGCGTGTCCTCTCATATGGGCTGTTGAAATAGCTTGTACAAAGACTCTGGCAGCGTACTTAGCGATTTGATTTTGGGCATTTTTAGAGAGGAGATTTGCTGCGAAACCTGCTTTTCTCAACTCATGAGGTGAGAACTCATTTCTCAATCGTGCATCAAAAGCCTCATAAGTTTGCCGAATTATTTTATTTTTCTCACCTTCATCACCGATATCAATTAAAGATAAGAAATCTTGCGAGTTCTCTAATGCCCATCGAGCTAGTTCTTTCTGAGGAAGTCTATCCAGTATTTGTTCTAGCTCCAATCTTTTCTCAGAGTCATCCCAAATGGCAACTTTGTAAGGACTAGGTAGGTGATTCATTTTAGTCTTATAGGCAGTTCGTTCAAACTCATTCCATGCATAATCCTCTGGTTTCATTGCTTTCTCTATTCTTTCTTACTAGCTAGCGTAAGCTAGGAGAAACCTTTCATATTAGTGAAAAGAGATTACTCCTAGTTCTCTTGGAAGTTATCCAAAAATCCTTCCAAATCTTGTTTGTGCTGATACTTAATGGCTGCTTTTTTATCTTTGTCAAAAATGGTTTTGGTTAGGTCAATGTCGTTGATAGCCGCAATAGCGACCGTGTAGTGAATAATATCAGCCAGTTCTTTGGCTAGTTCCTCATTTGAGTCCTGGACGCCCTCTTTTCGACCAGAGCGCCCATTCAAGACCTCAGCTACTTCTCCAACTTCCTCCACTAACTTGATAAAGAGGCCTTCCTCGGTTCGAGATTGCTGGTAATGTTCGTGCAAGTAAGCTTGTAATTGTCTGAACGTTAGATTCTTCATCTTCTCCTCCACAAAAAAGCGAGACATCTGTCCCGCTTTCTTTATTTTTCATCGATAACGATTCTTACTTTTTTGTCTTCAGTTGGGACAGAGTAGACAATCGTTCTTATCGCTGAGATAGTGCGACCCTTACGACCGATAACACGACCGACATCGCTTTGGTCAAGATCCAAGTGATACTCCAAAAACTCTGGTGTGTCTTCAATCTTGATAGTTAAGGCATCAGGTTGTGAAATCAAAGGTTTCACAATCGCAATAATGAGATTTTCAATTGTATCCATCTGTCAACCTACTTTAAACTTATTTTGAGAATTTAGAATCGTGGAATTTCTTCAATACGCCTTCTTTTGAAAGGATGTTGCGAACTGTATCTGAAGGTTGAGCTCCATCAGCCAACCATGCAAGAACGCGGTCTTCTTTCAAAGTTACTTGGTTTTCAGCAACAAGTGGGTTGTAAGTCCCAACTGTTTCGATGAAACGTCCGTCACGTGGTGAACGTGAGTCTGCTACGTTGATACGGTAGAAAGGTTTTTTCTTAGAACCCATACGAGTCAAACGGATTTTAACTGCCATTTTTTAATGTCTCTTTTCTTATTTTTTTATTTCGGTGAAATAGCTGAGCTATTTAGCACATGCTCTATTATAGCAGATTTCTGACAGGTGTCAAGAAAAAAACTTGACAGAACTTAATTTTTTTATTTTTTAGAAATATGTAGACAAATTGGTATAAGTTAGAAAGAGAAACTTTATGAATACTACTTTTGATACTATCTATAAAGATTACCCTGTCAAGTCCTATATCTCTCCAAATCGTGATGTCCAAGCTTGGACACTAAATCCCAAGCCCGTTCCCAAATGAAAAATGGACTTATTAGCAGATGATTTACTAGCAGGAGATATCATTCTCCTATGGAGAATCCAGTTTGGCACTTTTACAACCGAAAGATTATTTTAAAAACTCCCATTCTAATATGATTCAAAATTCGCTTAAAATCAATGTTTTCCCACTTTTTCAGAAAACAAATTTTTATCTAATTTAAATAACTTTCAATTAAATGGTGTGAATTTTGCTTAAAAGCATCAAAAACACCCCATGGTGTGAGGCATGAAGTGTTGTAAATGCTGTATTGTAGCTAGTTCTTAACGTATAGAGAACTGGCTAGCTTTACGAGCTTTCTCAAGATCTGGTTTGGAAAGTATAGATTTTAATTGAACTAAAAACAGCGAAATATCAAGGATTTTAAGAACGATATCTACTAATTAAATTATAAAATAATGAATTAATAGATTCTAAATAGGGGAATAATTTAGTTCTGTAAAAATTAACTTCTACACCTACAAAGCTTATTCTGACAGACTTTATAACACTCTAAAAAAGCAGAGATTCATACAGTATCTAGATTTTCCAAAAATTCTTTATCATCAAATATTATTAACAAAACTATCCAAACCAAATACGATGCATTACTTCAGAGAATTCTTTAGTTGTTTGACTAGCGAGGTCTTTAATTAAAAAATTTTTTCAAATAATTGCCTCATTGACACATAAATTCTTGATTTCTAAATTTAAGTGTGATATATTTATAACATAAAGATTGTTAAATATTTCTAACATAAGGAAAGGAGTCTATCATGAAAAAAAGTCAAAAAACGGGTGGCCTCATTACAATGATTTCCGCAGCTCTCTTTATTGATTTTACTGTTTTATTTGGTTCTAATCTTAGTTGGGGACCCAAGTTAGTTATTGCTGGTATTTCAGTGTTAGGTCAGATTGTAGCTATTTGGGGCTGGCTACATATGAAACCATGTCCTCATAAGAGTCAGAAAGGTAAAGGAAAGACTATTTTTGACTTGTCTGCTAAGCTTTACACGATACTTTTGTTTGCAGCAAGCATATTTTATACAGTAGGGATTTGGGTTGCGACCCCAAGCGAAAGTTCTGGTATTAAAGAATGGATTTTGGGAATTGGCCTCGTTATTGAAGTGATTGTATTTGGTTTTTTCTGTTTGAAAAATGTCAAGGAAACTCCGGACGAACGCTTTTATGCTAATTTAGCCAAGGCAGCTAGCTTGATGTTTGTTTTTATACTAGGCGCACTGATGATCCTAGCAGTTATCATTGGGTATATGGGGTCTCTCACTCTTTACATGGGCCAGATCTTTATTAGCATAGCTGCCTTGATTTGCATCTTTGCGGTTGTCTATCTTATCTTGGAACGGAGAGGATAAGCATGGCCAAAGAAAGCAAGATTATTACTAATCTCAAATCTGTTCGTGAGTCCACAGGCATGACCCAGCAGGAGTTAGCCGACCTCATAGGCATGCGACGTGAGACAATTCTACACTTGGAAAATAACCGTTACAACCCTTCGCTGGAAATGGCTCTTAAAATTGCTCAAGTTTTTAATCTGAAAGTAGAAGACCTCTTTGAACTCAGACAGAAAGAGGAAGCATAATTCTTTTTGAGACCTAGTATTAAGTTCATTGATTAATTAGAAATTGAAGCTGAAAGAAAAAATCCGTTGAAAATGTGCTCTTTTAAAATATAGTAATTCTTTCTAATTAACGTTTACTAAATCGTGATGCTTTACGAGCTTTCTTAAGATCT
Organism: Streptococcus oralis subsp. oralis; assembly: GCF_000960035.1. Lineage (GTDB taxonomy): Bacteria > Bacillota > Bacilli > Lactobacillales > Streptococcaceae > Streptococcus > Streptococcus oralis_G. The sequence goes on along the minus strand of NZ_JYGR01000005.1, from coordinate 443,624 downwards.
GGTTTCCAAAGTATTTTGAGTATACTTATGGCATTGATGCACCAAAACATCTAAGCAGTCTGGTAGAAAAAGGCTATACTATTATCGAAACTGCCTTCGATTCACTCGACCATCTGAATGCTATAATGAAAAAGCATATCCTCAAAAGTAAGGGAGTTACAGGACTTTCTAAGATGAAAGCGTCTGATCTTGTTCAATCTCTTCATGAAAACTTATCAGAAGAGGAATTAGCTAGTCACTTTTCGATTCGAGGCTACAAATTGACTCCAAAGGGAGAGCAGATACTGGAACAATATCAGAAAATTATCGACCGTCATCCAAAGAAAAATCTCTAAACAAGCAGTCTGTAGATTTATTTTCTGAAAACTTGCCTTATCTTTTACATTTGAAATCAAGCTCCTTTTAAGGTACAATGGTAGAAATGAATTTTTGAGAGGTTAACAATGAAAAAACTAGCAACCCTTCTTTTACTATCAACGGTAGCCCTTGCTGGATGTACTAGTATCCAACGTGGTCTCCGTGGTGATGAATATGTCGACTCTAGTATCTCTGCTGAAGAAAGTTCAAAAGCAGCTGCTCAGGCTGCCAAAGATTTGAATGACGCATTGACCAATGACAATGACAACTTCCCTCAACTTTCTAAGGAAGTTGCTGAAGATGAAGCCGAGGTCATTTTACATACAAATCAAGGCGATATCCGCATCAAACTCTTTCCAAAACTAGCACCACTTGCGGTTGAAAACTTCCTTACTCACGCTAAGGAAGGATACTATAACGGCATCACCTTCCACCGTGTCATTGATGGATTTATGGTCCAAACTGGAGATCCTAAGGGAGATGGTACAGGTGGCCAATCTATCTGGCATGATAAGGATAAAACAAAGGACAAGGGAACTGGTTTTAAAAATGAAATCTCTCCTTACCTATACAATATCCGAGGAGCACTTGCTATGGCTAACACTGGTCAACCAAACACCAACGGTAGCCAATTCTTCATCAACCAAAATTCAACAGATATTTCAGCTAAACTCCCTACAAGCAAGTATCCAAAGAAAATCATCGAAGCCTATAAAGAAGGTGGAAATCCAAGTCTAGACGGCAAACACCCTGTCTTTGGTCAAGTCATCGATGGCATGGATATTGTTGACAAGATTGCCAAGGCTGAAAAAGATGAGAAAGACAAACCAACGTCTGCTATCACCATTGATAGTATCGAAGTGGTGAAAGACTACGACTTCAGTAAAAAATAAGCCATCAACAGATAAGGAGACGATGACATGATTTTATTTTGGGGTTCTAAAGGTTATCAGAAAGATTTGGGACATACGCAAACTGCGATCGAATGTGGTCACTGTAACAATGTCGACACTTGGGAGATCGTAGAAACTGGACGCAAATTTACCCTCTACTGGATTCCACTTTTTCCTTATGGTAAAAGTTACTTCGTTTCTTGTCCGATTTGCCACTACGGTAAAGAAATTGAGAAATCTGAAGTTGAAAACTATTTAAATTACTAGTCAAAAAAGGCCAAGTCATTTCGACTTGGCCTTTTTAGTGCTTTTAAGTTAGCTTGTTAAAGTCCCAGATTTGGTCCATCCAGCCTTCATAAAAGTCTGGTTCGTGACAGACCATAAGAATCGATCCCTTGTATTCTTTGAGAGCGCGTTTGAGTTCATCCTTGGCATCTACATCCAAGTGGTTGGTCGGCTCGTCCAGCACTAAGACGTTGTTTTCACGGTTCATCAAGAGACAGAAACGCACCTTGGCTTGTTCTCCACCTGATAAGACCTGAATCTGGCTTTCGATATGCTTAGTTGTCAAGCCACAACGAGCAAGGGCTGCACGAACTTCTGCTTGGTTAAGGGCAGGAAAGGCATTCCAGACAGCCTCTAGTGGTGTTTGACGATTGCCACCTTCTACTTCTTGCTCAAAGTAACCAAGTTCTAGGTAATCACCGCGTTCAACTTCCCCAGCGATTGGTGGAATAATTCCCAAAAGAGACTTCAAGAGGGTTGTTTTCCCGATACCATTTGCACCGATAATGGCAACCTTTTGATTGCGTTCAAAGGTGAGGTTTAAGGGTTTGGTAAGGGGACGGTCATAACCAATCTGCAAGTCCTTGGCTTGGAAGATAAAGCGACCAGGAGTACGAGCCGGTTTAAAATCAAAGGATGGCTTTGGCTTCTCACTTTGCAGTTCGATAATATCCATCTTATCCAATTTCTTTTGACGGGACATGGCCATATTTCGTGTTGCAACACGGGCTTTGTTACGGGCTACGAAGTCTTTGAGGTCCGCAATCTCTTTCTGTTGACGCTCATAGGCTGCTTCCAGTTGAGATTTCTTCATAGCATAGACTTCTTGGAACTGGTAGTAGTCACCAGAGTAACGCGTCAACTGTTGATTCTCCACATGGTAGACAATATTGATCACGTCGTTGAGGAAAGGAATATCATGCGAAATAAGGACAAAGGCATTCTCATAGTTTTGGAGATAACGCTTGAGCCAGTCAATATGTTCAGCATCCAAGTAGTTGGTTGGCTCGTCAAGCAGCAAAATATCTGGCTTTTCGAGGAGGAGTTTAGCCAAAAGCACCTTGGTTCTTTGTCCACCTGATAAGGCTGTTACATCTGTATCCATTCCATAGTCCATGACACCGAGAGCACGCGCTACTTCATCAATCTTAGCATCCAAAGTATAGAAATCTCGACTCTCCAAACGGTCTTGGAGCTCTCCTACTTCTTCCATGAGTGCATCAATATCCGCCCCGTCTTCTGCCATTTCCATATAGAGGTCATTGATACGAGCTTCTGCTTTAAATAGCTCATCAAAGGCTGTACGCAAGACATCACGCACGGTTTGACCTTCCTTTAGCACAGCGTGCTGATCCAGATAGCCAGCAGTCACATATTTGGACCACTCCACCTTCCCTTCATCTGGCAACATCTTACCTGTCATGATGCTCATAAAGGTTGATTTTCCTTCACCATTGGCACCGACTAAGCCGATATGCTCTCCCTTGAGGAGACGGAAGGACACATCTTCAAAAATTGCACGGTCACCAAAACCGTGACTTAAATTTTTAACTTCTAAAATACTCATTCTAATTCCTTATCTTGTTTTTATGTAGTCCTTTATAGAGAAGCCAAGCCAGATAGCCTCCAAAGGTATTGGTCCACAAATCATCAATCTCAAAGACGCGATTAAAATCAAAGAAAAAGTCTAAGATCAGCTGCATACACTCAATTCCTAGACTCAGTAGAAAACTGAGAAGGATGATTTTTTTGGTTTGTCGCAAGTTTGGACAGAGATAGATCAGTTGAAAGACCAGAGGGAAGAGCAAGAAGACATTTAAAATGTTCTGCAAAAAGATCCAAAGGACTTGCCCCAAACTGGTCACCTCACCCAGATTCCAAAGGGAGTTTAAGGGAGTTAAAAGAAAAACCAGGCGTCCAAAAGTTTGAATACCTGGAGTTTCCACTCCTGTAGGAAGTTGAGGCTGGGGAGTGAAGCAAAAACAGACAATGCATAGGCTGTAAACAGCCACACCCAATCTTAAGATTAATTCTCTTTTTTTAGTCATTTTATGGATTTACCGCTGCGACTGCCTTCTGGCGGTCACGTTTCATTGTATTGGAGCGTAATTGTCCACAAGCTGCATCAATATCTGTACCATGCTCTTGACGGACAACACAGTTGACCCCTTTTTTCTTGAGGGTATCGTAGAAGGCCATCACGCGATCTTTAGAACTACGGCTATATTGGTCATGTTCACTAACTGGGTTATAGGGAATCAAGTTGACATATGACAATTTCTTGATGTTTTTGAGCAATTCAGACAATTCCAAGGCTTGTTCTACACCATCGTTGACTTCATTGAGCATGATATATTCAAAGGTCACACGGCGATTGGTTGTTTCGATATAGTACTCAATAGCTGCAAAGAGCTTTTCAATCGGAAAGGCACGGTTAATCTTCATGATGCTTGAGCGCAATTCATTATTGGGTGCGTGAAGAGACACAGCCAGATTGACCTGTACGCCTTCATTAGCAAAGTCACGAATTTTATGGGCTAAACCTGACGTAGAAACGGTGATATGACGAGCACCGATTGCCATCCCCTTGTCATCATTGATGGTACGGACAAAATTCAAAACATTGTTGTAGTTATCAAATGGTTCACCAATTCCCATAACTACGATATGACTGACACGCTCGTCCTGACCACGCTCATCAAAGTATTTCTGAACCAACATGATCTGCGCTACGATTTCACCGTTATTAAGATCACGTTGCTTCTTGATCAAGCCTGATGCACAGAAGGTACAACCGATATTACATCCGACCTGAGTGGTCACACAGACTGACAGCCCGTAGTGTTGACGCATCAGTACTGTCTCAATCAACATACCATCTGGCAACTCAAAAAGATACTTAACAGTACCGTCAGCTGACTCTTGTACAATTCGTTGTTTCAAAGGATTTACGACAAACTGCTCATTGAGCTTGGCAATCAAACCCTTGGAAAGGTTGGTCATTTCTTCAAATGACTGGACACGTTTACGGTAGAGCCATTCCCAGATTTGATCTGCACGGAATTTCTTTTCCCCTTGTTCTAATACCCATTCTTGCATGGTTTGACGTGTTAAACTATAAATAGACGGTTTCATCTCTTCTCCTTGTTCTCTATCTATTTCTGACGAATGACAAAATGGCGCTGTCCCTTGTCCTCTTTCTGAGACTTTTGGTCCTTATGACGACGTCTATTTCGCTTATCCGTATTTGGTTTTCTCTTGTTTTGCGAAGGTTTCTTGCCTCTTCTAGGAAGGTTTTCCTCATCCTTTTTACGCAATTTTTTGTCAAATGAAGCCTGTTTCGGTGCTTGATTTTCTAGAACAAAATAAGCACAGCCATAACTACAGTACTCTAAAAGATAATCCTGTAAGCGACTAATCTTTTCATTTTTTTCCTCTGTTCGGTCGTCTTTATAAAAGCCACGTAGACGAAGCTGTTCATTGCTCCAGTCCCCCACGACATAATCAAACTTAGTCAACACTTCTGAAAAGCGCTGATTAAAGACGGTCACATCGAAAGCCTCCTTGATATTTTCAACCAAGGTAAAAGCAATCCCTTCAGTCTCAACCTTATCCCCATTTACCTGAAATTCTGGGCCAGGAAACTTGTTATAGTTGTATAATTCAGGTGCAATTTCTTTACGCATAGTCTTCCTTTTCCACGATTACTTAACACTCTATTTTACCATAATTTCTAGCAGTTAGCACGTTTCTCATAAAAATGAGAAAAGTCTGACGATTTTGTCAGACTTCTGCCATATAAAGCACAAAAGAGAAGAATGACTCTTCCCTTCCTATTCATTATTTTGCCGCTGCGTAGAGCTCGTCTACTTTGTTCCAGTTAATCACTGAGAAGAAAGCTTTGATGTAGTCAGGACGAACATTGCGGTATTTCACGTAGTAAGCATGTTCCCAAACGTCCAAGCCCAAGATTGGTTTTTTACCTTCTGAGATTGGTGTGTCTTGGTTTGCTGTTGAAGTTACTTCAAGTTTCCCTTCTTTGTTGACAACCAACCATGCCCATCCAGAACCAAAGCGAGTTGTAGCTGCTGCAGTGAAAGCTGCTTGGAATTCTTCAAATGAACCAAATGTTGCATCAATTGCTGCTGCAAGTTCTGCTGAAGGAGCAGTCTTTTCAGGAGTCATCAATTCCCAGAAAAGAGCGTGGTTCAAGTGTCCACCACCATTGTTGATAAGTGCTTGACGGATATCAGCTGGGATAGATTCTACATCAGCAAGCAAGGCTTCAAGGTCTTCACCAATTTCAGGGTGTTTTTCAAGAGCTGCATTTGCATTATTAACGTAGGCTTGATGATGCTTGTCATGGTGCAAGTGCATTGTTTCAGCATCGATGTATGGTTCCAAAGCGTCGTATGCGTATGGAAGGTCTGGTAAGATAATAGCCATCTGTAATACCTCTTTTTCTTTCTATATGAAAATGATAACGCAATCATCCTCTTTTTTCAAGTTTTTTGCTCAATTTGCCTCTGTCGCAATCTGCAAGAGTGCCTTTTCAAACAAGTAACTTTTTTCATAGACACCTGTCTTAATCTGGTAGTCTGTTTCAATCAAATAAGAAATCGCTCGCTTGAGAAAAGCCAAGGAAATCCCTCTCGAATCTCTTAATGCAAACTTGATTTGATAAGGATTCGGATTTCGTCCCAAATAAGTCCCCAGACTGCTTACAATCTGCGATTCCGTTTGTCCAGCATCTGATAAGATTTTCACTTGAGTAAAAGTCCGAAATTGTCCTAACATGACAGCTATGAGCTTGATTTCGTCTTCCCCTTGCAGGGTCAAGTCTCTAACTAAGTCACGGGCCTGATCAATCTTCTTAGCTAAAATAAACTGAGTCAAATCAAAAATATTGTCCTGAAGAGTCTTAGGAATAGCTTCAACAATGTCCTTTTCCTCAATCAGGCCATCTGACTTATAAGACTGTAAAAAGAGGAGATTTTTCTGGATTTCGCTAAACTGAAAACCAGACTTGATGAGTAGATTTTCAAAAGACTTTTCCGCAAACTGCAGACCTTGTTTCTGACTCCATTTTTGGAAATATTGGCGAAGTTCTTGTTCTTTGGCTTCTACTGCATCAAAAACATTGGCATCACGCTTAAGTAATTTGACCAGTCGTCTCTTACTGTCCAGTTTTCCTTCCGCAAATATCAATAACTTGGTTGTCGGTGAAGGATTGTCAAGGTATTCCTCAAATGACTTGAGTTCATCATCTGTTAAAAACCGTTTCTTGGCTGTTGTGATATCGACAAAATGGTCTAATATCACGATTTTTTCATCGGCAAAGAAAGGGAGACTGACCAGCTCCAACTCTAAGTCTTTATAAGCTACTTCTTTCATATCAAAGTAAGCAAAATTGAGATCAGCTGGATCATAACCAATCTGCTTCAACACTTGACTCTTCATAACTTCAAACTGGCCCTGATCTGTCCCTGTAAATAGATTCAGGCTAGATAGATTTGATAACGTCAACTTCTGACTATCTTCAATGGCAAGCATCTTCTCTCCTTTCTTCTTGTTTTTCTATTTTATTTAGTCAATATAGCGCAATTTCCCACGGAAATCTTCTAGGCTCTCGTACCCTTTTTCCGCCATGATTGCTTTCAGTTCATTGGTAATGCGCTCAAAAGCATCAACACCTTCCTTGTGGAGTGTCGTTCCTACTTGCACCATACTAGCACCGCAGAGGATGTGTTCAAAGGCATCACGACCGTTCAGAACGCCACCCGTTCCGATGATTTGGATTTGCGGATTTAAGCGTTGATAAAAGGCTTGCACATTAGCAAGAGCAGTCGGCTTGATATACTCTCCCCCAATCCCACCAAAACCATTCTTAGGACGAATCACGACCGACTCATCTTCTATATAAAGGCCGTTCCCGATAGAGTTAACACAGTTAACAAACTTGAGAGGATATTTATTGAAAATAGAAGCCGCTTGGTCAAAGTGAACAATATCAAAATATGGTGGCAATTTGATCCCAAGAGGTTTGGTAAAGTAGGCAAATACCTCTGACAAGATACGGTCTGTTGTCTCAAAATCATAGGCAATCTGAGGTTTTCCTGGAACATTTGGGCAAGAGAGATTAAGCTCTGTCAGTCCTTTGAATTCACTCTCTTGAACTTTTTTCAAGATGGTATGTGTTTCTTCTGGAGACATGCCAACTAGAGATAGGAAGAAAGTACGGTTTGGCTCTTTTTCCTGCAAGTCCAAAAGATAGTCCAGATAATAGTCTAAACCATTGTTTGGCAAGCCCATAGAGTTGATGGAACCAAGTGGAACATCTTGGTAACGTGGTTCAGGATTTCCCTGACGAAAGTCCAAGGTCGCAGTCTTCGTAACAAAAGTACCTGCCGCTGAGTTTTTGACCCCTTCAAGCTCTTCTATCGTCATACAAGCCACACCCGCTGCATTCATCAAGCAATTGTCAAACGCAAATCCAGCTATTTGTGTTTTCGTTGATACCATGATTCTAATCCTCCAGATTCCTTTTATTTCTAATATTATACCATACTTTAAGATTTTCTCTTTGAGAAACTAATTTCTATATAAAACGTTCGGTTTTCTAAATTGAAAGAATTTTTTGAAAATTTCTGTTTTTTCTTTACACTCAAAAAAAATTCTGCTATAATGTCTCATGTAATAAAATATAACAACAAAAAGGAGAACGATATGACATCTGCTAAAGACTATATCCAAAGCGTGTTTGCAACTGTGAAAGCTCGTAACGGGCATGAGGCTGAATTTCTCCAGGCGGTTGAAGAATTCTTCAGCACTTTGGAGCCTGTTTTTGAAAAACACCCTGAGTATATCGAAGAAAACATCTTGGCACGCATCACTGAGCCTGAGCGCGTGATTTCTTTCCGTGTTCCTTGGGTTGACCGTGAAGGTAAAGTACAAGTCAACCGTGGTTACCGTGTTCAATTCAACTCAGCTGTTGGACCATATAAAGGCGGACTTCGTTTCCACCCCACTGTAAACCAAGGGATCTTGAAATTCCTTGGCTTCGAACAAATCTTTAAAAACGTCTTAACTGGACTTCCAATTGGTGGAGGTAAAGGTGGATCAGACTTCGATCCTAAAGGGAAGACTGATGCTGAAGTGATGCGCTTCTGCCAAAGCTTTATGACAGAATTGCAAAAATACATCGGCCCATCTCTTGACGTACCTGCTGGTGATATCGGTGTTGGTGGACGTGAGATTGGTTACCTTTACGGACAATACAAACGTATTAACCAATTTGATGCGGGTGTCTTGACTGGTAAACCTCTTGGATTTGGTGGTAGTTTGATTCGTCCAGAAGCAACTGGTTATGGTTTGGTTTACTACACTGAAGAAATGCTCAAAGCTAATGGTAACAGTTTTGCTGGTAAGAAAGTGGTCATTTCAGGTTCTGGTAACGTAGCTCAATACGCTCTTCAAAAAGCAACTGAACTTGGCGCTACTGTCATCTCTGTATCTGACTCAAACGGTTATGTCATCGATGAAAACGGTATTGATTTCGACCTTTTGGTTGATGTTAAAGAAAAACGCCGTGCTCGTTTGACTGAGTATGCAGCTGAGAAAGCAACTGCTACTTACCATGAAGGTTCTGTCTGGACTTACGCTGGGAACTACGACATCGCTCTTCCATGTGCGACTCAAAACGAAATCAATGGTGACGCAGCTAAACGCTTAGTTGCTCAAGGTATTATCTGTGTATCTGAAGGTGCCAACATGCCTAGTGACCTTGATGCGATTAAAGTCTACAAAGAAAACGGAATCCTTTACGGACCTGCCAAAGCTGCCAACGCTGGTGGTGTAGCTGTATCTGCGCTTGAAATGAGCCAAAACAGTCTTCGACTCTCATGGACCCGTGAAGAAGTTGATGGACGTCTCAAAGACATCATGACCAACATCTTTAACACAGCTAAAACAACTGCTGAAACATACGGACTTGGTACTGACTACCTTGCAGGAGCAAATATCGCTGCCTTCGAAAACGTGGCAAACGCTATGATTGCACAAGGTATTGTTTAATTAGTCGATACATCCTATCGGAGGACAAATGATGAACTTACGGTCAATGGAAGTGAGAGACAATCCAGCTGTAGCACAACTCATTAGAGCTAGCCTAGAAGAATTCGGGCTTGACAAAACAGGAACTGTCTACTTTGATTCTCATCTAGATCATTTGGCCGACTATTATCAACAGCAAGAGAGAGCAGCTTACTTTGTCCTGGAAGACGAAGGGCAGCTGGTTGGCTGTGGTGGCTTTGCACCTGTGTCTGATAAGATTGCTGAATTACAAAAACTGTATATCACTAAAAACAGTCGTGGCAAAGGTTATTCCAGCAGATTGATAAAGCGAATATTCCGTGAAGCCTGCCTAGCTGGTTATGAACAGCTTTATCTAGAAACCTCTACTGAACTGGCTACGGCTGTGGCCATCTATCAACACTATGGTTTCACATCACTGCAACAACCACTTTCTAACGCCGCCGGCCACCCAGCTATGAATATCTGGATGATAAAATCCCTCTTATCAGATGAATAGATGGCAGTATACTAATGTAGCCAATGCTATGATTGCACAAGGCGTGGTTTAAGAGTTAAAAAAGTTATCAAAAGCAACAGCTGTTTAGCTGTTGCTTTTCGTATTATAAAATTTAATTTAAGCAAATAAACTTACTAAATTTCTAGATACAACCTTAATTTATTTGTTTAAAAAATTAAGATTGTTTCATTACGAATGTCATCAAATCAAGAAACTATAAAAGTTTTACCACAATTTCCACAAGTCAATTTAGTTCCAATTACTCCATCTGTAGGTTTATGACAAGTAGGACAATAAACACGTTTTGCTGATAGTCGATAAGATAACTCATCTCGCAATTCTTTCCCTTTAATTTCAATAACATCATCACCTTGTTCTTCAAACTTAAGAACTGCTATCAAAGCTTTGTCATATTGTTTCATCCGTGGCTGTTTTAAGAATAAAAAAGAGGATAGAATCAAAAACAGGAAAAATAAAACAAACAAAATTGTTACTATTAAATGCCACATAAAGTAGAAATCATGAAGTGAACCTTCTTTTTTTCCTAATATCCATCTCATGTAGTTATCGATGTACTGATAAAATTTCAGTCCCGAAAGAATACATATGAAAGATACTATAGGATAAACAACCTTGGAAATGATTAAACGATAGCGTCTCATTTATATTTCCTTTCTAGATAACCATGCACCGCAATAATCACATGATTTACCTTGCCCTAGATCAAGCAGATTCTCACTACTACATGATGGACAAATAACGGGATATGTATTTTTGTTAATCTGGTGCTTTTCAAATAAAGTGAATAAAGCTTGTATTTGATTTCGTTTCTTGACTTCTTCTTCTCTCTTTGACTTACGATAAGTCATTACCAATATTGAGATCACACTAAACAAATACCACGGAGCTAAAAGAAATAGAAATCGAATAGACCATTCCCTAGATTTTTCAAATTCAAGAAATGATGATAAAATGATTAAAACAAGCATTTGAAGTAAATTCTTCTGTTTTAATTTCTTCAAGGAAAAGGAATCTTTAATTGTTTCTCGAAATAAATATAAAATAATTAAAGCAACTGGCACAAAGGTAACATTTTGAAATGATAAAAATAAAAAACTGATAACAACGGAAATTCCAATAGATTTTGCCAAAATTATAAAATCAAGATTTTTCAATATTATAAAGATAGTTGGTCCATCATCTATAGAAAAGATAGCAAGTGATAAAACTACAAAACAGAGTATTACTATATTTGAAATTAACCAATGAAAGCCTTTTTTCCAATTATTCTTAATATACTGTTTCACCTATCTTCTCCTCTAGTTGCTATATATTCTCTATAAAGAGCCTTTCCATTATATATCTCATCCAAAGCTTTGACTTTAATTTTTATATTTTCTAAAACACCAAAACTATAAAATGCAAAGGAAGACAAAAAGAAACCTGATAAAGAAAAAATAATAGGAGTCACTATTGAGAAAATCGGCTTACCATGTTCAAGAAATAGAGTTACGGCCCATAGTGAAAGAAAAAATGTTGCACTTGTCAATCCCATAAAAAGTATACTTAATAAACGAAATACTTGGTACATCTACTATATCCTCTTGTCATAGAACTTGTCTAAGTAATCCCTTACTCTTTTAAAAAGATTTCCTAATATCTTTCAGGGAATTGGTGTATTTATTCATACATTTCTATACTTAGAATTACATAATTTGAAAGATCTAAAAACGAAATAAAAGATCTTAGTTTTAGATTTCTAAGAAAAAGGGGAACTCTGGCAATCCTAGACTTCCCAAATAAATTCAAAAATAAATGTGAAAATACAAAAAACCAAAAGTTAAAGATAATATCCAACCTAGAATGGTATAAAAAATTATTTTCTCCTAAGATTCAAACTATCTTTCATGACCACAATTAGAACAGAAGTTTGCTCCTTCCAAAAAAGAAGTCCCACATTGGCTACAAAACTTAGCTAAGCCTATTTCTCCTTTGAGGTCAGATTTATGTTGATTAACATCTTTGTCCAATGAATTCCTATCTTCAATATGATTCATCAAGTTGCTAAATTTAGCACCCAAGCCAAGCCCCATTGCGATTTCCACACCTGCTCCCATTAGCTTTCCTGTAGAATCATTATTTTTAGCTGCCTCTTCTAAAATATCAAATTGTCTCTCTTCTTGATAAGTATACTCTTCAATATCTCGACTCGCCTGCTTGCTTTTGGCTTCCAAAATTTGCTTGTGGTATTTAAAGATTTCTCTATATCCATTGCTATTCTGATTTACCTTTAAGGCCTCAATGTTAAATTCTTCAATACTAATTCCATATTTAGCAAAATGGCTAGATAAAATTTCTGACAAACCAACAGCTATATCAAAACTGTGCATCTCAATGTCAATAATTGGAATCTTATAGCTATATATTACTTGTGAAATAGCTGAACTAATCAGTCCACTGGCAGTTTGTCTAAATCGATTTTGTAAAATAGTAGCTGTTATAAGATCAGGGTGACTTGGCATAAATTCTAGTATAAAAGCTTCCAAATCTACAATTCGAGGAATAAAATTTCCATGTATTTTCAATTCAACAGGAATATCACTTTCTGGATCTCGAACCATTATAGGTGAAGAAGTTCCCCACCCAATCGGTTGCAAATCATACGTGTTTACAAACCACAAAAATGATGAGTCAGATGAAATCCCTCCACTTAGAAAGTTTTTTATTCCTGAAGCTGTCTGAATATCATTTCCTTCAATCTTATGTTTTCCAGCATCATAAGTAGCTACTGCTCTTCCATTTGAAAAGAACACAGCACGCTGACCAGGATTTACAATTACAGTTGCTCCTATCTTGATATTCGTTTTAGGATGTCTCCAAGCAAGTATATTCCTTGTTTCCTCACCTTCATAATGAATAACATCAAACAAATTTAATGCCATCTTTTCTCCTTTTCTTTATAAAAATGTTCAGACCAATCTTCTCTAACTATACTTCTATTATATAACCCATTTATTGAAAAGGCAACCCATACTTATAAATCATCATTTCTGGACAATGCTTTATAAAAATATAAAAAACCGCTACTCCTAAGAATAGCGGTTTTATATGTTTTTTAAGCTACTAATGTAGTTGCTCTATTATTTAAGAGTAACAATTTGCTAATCTTATTTTCTCCCAGTATTAGTGGGTTAATTCCTCCATTTTCAACTTTGGCAGGAATTTGGTAGGTAAATTGATAATCCAAGATTATCTAAACTGTCTGTAATCTCTTCTGAAATTGTTGAATCACCTGAATAATACCAGTGACTATATGTATTCAACGTGGTTGACTTATCAGCATGTCCTAATCGATATGAAACATATAAGGTATCCTTATGCAATACATTTATAAGGTAGGAAGCATGACTATGTCTTAAACCTTTCCCCGTAATTTCTGGTACACCCGTAACCCTAGCATGCCTTTTTATTATCCTAGAAATTGTAGACTTACACAAGGGGGCACCAAAACGTGATATTACATAATCTTTATCATCATTCTTTATTTGAACTTCTCGCCATTTTTTAAGTATTGTAATCGTAAAATCATCTAAATCAATTTTACGATTCCCTGCTACTGTCTTTGTTTGTTGTTTAGCATACCATACACCGTTTTTGTCTTTCTCAATTGTCGAATGAACATGAATCCATTTACGTTCAAAATCAATATCTTCCCATTTAAGAGCAATACCCTCACTAACTCTTAAGCCAGTCATAAAATATAACCAGATTGTCATGTAATTATGGAGTCCCTCATACTCACTAATATCAAAAGAGTTTATTACCTTCTTAAATTCATCAAATGTCCAAAATTTTGTATCAGGGTGCTTTCCTCTAGGATTATCTAATCCTTTAAAAGGAACTCTATCAATATAACCCAATCTTTCTGCATAGCCCAGACACGCTTTAAATCTAGACCACATATTTTTAGCATAGTTACTAGAATACTTGTCTATAATAGCTAAGCGAAATCTTTCACAGTCAATAGTACTAATATCTGATAATTTTTTACTACCAAATTGCTTAATAAATAACTGATGATGTGGTAAAGCAGTCTGATAAGTTACAAATTGAACTTTTTGTTGATAATATTTTAAATAAATCTCTTCCATAAACTCTCTAAAAGTTAGAAAACTATTATTAATAGTAGAGTTCACAAATTCATGTTTTAAACGAAGTATCTCTTCATAAGCTTCCTTAAAAGAATTAAACGGTAGTCCCTGTTGATTTTTCCTTCCTTTCTTTTGAATTCTTTTCCCAGTTATTGGATCAACTCCTAATTCAATTTGAAAGTAAATTTTTCCTTTTGAATCTTTGTATACACCTTTATATTTCTTTGTCTTTGATATAACCATTTTTCTCACCTTCTATATCTGAAAAAGAAATACCAATTAAATTTTCTACAATATTTTTAGGAGCAATGCCTAACCTTTTATTATCGAAAGGTGAACATCCTAATTGTACCGCATTCTTATCATTTTTTCTAGCTTCTTCAAACTTTTTTACAGCAATTTTTTTTGCTTGTCTAATAATATTTCTCGATGTGTGCTCTGGAAAACCAATCGCAACTAAATCTTTATAGTTTACTGTTTCCATGATTTTACTACTTCCTTTCTTAGATTTTTTCACCTCCATGGCATGACTGATGAAGTCATCATAAGAATTTCACTTGCTGCTCTTTTACGGTGGCAGCCTGAACGGTCAGAAGTATCATTGTATATCATTTGTATCATGGCATATAAAGTATCGCTCTATTTTATTGATGGTTTTAATATCGCTCTTATCATGGCGAGCCATTCAAAACTGCTCCACAAATGAGGAAAGTACCATTTTGGACTATTCAATTGTCAATGTGCTTTCTTACCTAATACTTTTTGGAGTAATGGTCTTCTTTATTATCCACTCGACCTACAAGGTAATCTAAACTTACATTATAAAAATCTGCAAGTTTGATAAGGTCATCTATAGAGATTAACCTGGTACCAGCTTCCATTTTAGAATAAGCTGATCTTGTGCAATTCAAAACGATTTTCGCAATATATTCTTGTGTCAAATCATCATCCTCGCGTAAATCTCTAATCCTTTTCAACATCCAATGTCTCCTAAAACAAGTATAATATAGTTATTTTCTTATTTTTAAATATGTGACAAATTGGAACATGAAACTATTCTATATATACTTTTTAGGAAACTGTTTACTCTAAATGTATCTCATTTTCCTTAATAGATTTCATATTTTGTTTTTCCTTATATTTCTTTATTGTTTTATTAAACATTTCAAATAAATTTATTGCTTCTCTATTTTGTTCCTTCAGTGTTTCAATCTTTCCTTTATATATGTATAAATCCTTCTCTATTGTATCTACTGAACTTTTACCTTGAATACTATTTTCTAAATTGCTAGAACTATTTGCCGTATTATTCAACAATACTTCCTCTAAATTAGTTAAATCATCAATTTTATTTTGGACTTGTTCAATCATATTCTCTAGATATGATATTTGGGCAATGAAATCATTTGTTATATCTTCAAAATCATTCGGACTATTTTCCGCAGATATAAGAAAATCTAATTGTTCTATTTTTTCTTTAATTTTGCTAAGAGGAATTCTTCTATACATATACTGCGGTTCATACTGAAGATTAAATTGCCTAATCAAAGTTTTACCTTTCATAAAGCGATTTTTTTCTGCTGAGTCTTTATGGTATACATAGTAAGAACTAGTTTCTCTGATAAATACTTTAACTTTTTCTTCTTCCATATTGATTTGAATATTTGGTACAAAAATAAGTCCTTCTTGTCGGATACCAAACTGTACCTTAATGTAAATTCCATCGTCTACTACTTCTTCTATTTGATTAAGATTCAACTCTACTTCAAACTCATGAACTGCATCCCTATTTCTCTTGAAATCTTGATAGGATTTCCATACCACCTCTTCTGTCGGCAACTCTTTTTCTTTAATTAGCTTTTCTTCATTGTAAAGTTGAACTAAATTTTTATTATCTAAGACAACAGTTTCATTTTTGTTATTAAAATAGTCTTGAAAATAACTAACACTATACCGATTCGTTTTTCCCAATTCCTGTTCTGAAAGCTTTATCTCATCAAATTCAAATTGAACATGTTTTTCTTTCGGAATTATTTTTAATCCAAAAAATTCTGCTCGTTGAATCAATTCATTCATATTCTTCATTTTCGGAAGTAAAAATTCTAAGATGTTTATGATTTCCCTTTGAACAAACTTTTTCTTAAAATAAGTTTCATTATAAGGTTGTTTTCTACTCAATTTACTATCACGTACGACTTGTTTCATATTTGAATCAGTCATAAAAAAAGTAACATGCTTGTGTCTAAAATCAATTTTCAAATGTAAAGCTTTTGCTTTTTTCTTGAAATCTTCAAAATTTTTCGAGTTCTCGATTAGAAAATATACTCGTTGTTTTATTTCATATTTGTAATTTGTTTTGCGATAAACTTCATACTGACGATGCGAATAACGATTTTCTAGAATTTTTGCCCCTGCAATTTTTGAAAGACGATCAGAAACCATTCGTAGATTATGTTCTGCCTTATAATCCCATAGAAACTTTTTATCAGAATTCTGATCAATTGAATTTAGGATGATGTGATTGTGGATATGATCTTTATCGACATGAGTTGCTACGATAAAACGAAATCTACCTCCTGTCAATTCTTTAACTGTCTCATAACCAATCCGATTGATTTGTTCGGGAGTAAGATGATCATCTGGAGAAAAAGACTGAATAATATGATGAGAATGAATTCTTCGTTGATTTACTTCTTGCCTATCATGACGAAATTCATAAAGACCATCATTACTTAAAAAATTATCATTGTACATCTTCACTAGTTCTTTATAACTAGGAAAATCTAAATAATTTCTCATACCAAAATCTGAAACTAGTGCTAGATTTTTTGTTTTACTTGGATTCAAAATATATTTGATTAGTTTGCTACGATAATTTTTTCCATGAATCGCAAAGTGTTTAGTGATGACCATAAAATTTCCTCAATTTTTCAGATTGAATAAGAAAATCTTTCTCCACTTCTACTATTAACTCTTCTATACCTTTTCTCAATTCATTTAACTCAACTTCCGTTATTAAATTCGAATAATTTATGCTTCTGGCTATTTGATTAATATTATTTCCGATTCGTTTTAATTCAAAAATCAAATTTTGATAACCAGTTGTATCAATGGTGATAAAATTCATGCCAGGGTCAAGTAGGGTTCGTCGAGCATATTCTGAAAAAGATTGACAACCGCTTTGGTCGATACAATGTTTCAACTGACTCAATTCGCTATCAGACAGAAACACTTTCTTGAGATTGGTTCGGTAACGATGTTCCATGTACTCACCTCATGTATTTATCACGGAAGTCTTGGCTGAGGGGAATAGAGTTTCCAACTTCTTTAATCAACTCCTGTACGCAGGTTAAGAGAATAGATACATAATCTTGGGTAACTTGATGTTCGGACTGTGCCAATATTAAAACACCATGAACGTCAAGACTGATTTGTTCTAGTTTTTGGGATTGCCAGAGGGCAAACCACTTTTCAGCAGTCATTTCAAACTCTTCCTCCAGCAATTTATTTCGAGCAAAGGGCGAAAAATGTTCAAATCCCTTATTTTTCATTATCACTTCAATCATTTCCAATTCATTTGCGGTTAAATTAACCTCTTTGCGAATGTCTCTGTATTGTTCTGACATACTATTTCCTCACTTTCATCAATGGTTGGACAATCCCCGACCCCGTATTAACCACGGGAAACTTGCAAAGACAAAATCTATCATCTTGTAAGGCTTTGCGAGCTCAGATATTGTGTCCACAATATCCCAAAAATCATATCGTTAACCGACCAAAACCTTCTAGTTTTGACAGCCAACGATAAGTTAACTTGGTGGCTTCGCCCCCAAACCCCTAGAGAAAATCTAACATAGATTTTTACAAGTTGAGAAAAGTATAGCGGAAAAAACTTGGAGAAGTTATCACAGAGAAATGAGAGAATGAAAAAGAGAGCCTAGGCTCTCGGAAAATTTATTAAACTAGAAAATTATCTTTAAAACGTTTAAAATCTACAGTATTAAAATACTTCTCAGCTTCTTTACCATCATTAATAAAAGCTTTAAGATTATCTAAAATCTCCATATATTGTGCACCAATCATATCCTCGGGTACTATATTTAATACCTCTAGAAGATTATTATTTTGAATCTGACCGTTAACGTTGATATTACCATCACTCAATAAGGTAAGTATACGCTTCACTATGTCTTCATCAGAATTTTGGAAGAATCTATCATAAAACAACTTTCCACCAGGAGAAACACCCCTCTGATATGAAACATTTTTACCAATTCTACAAATTAAAAATGTTTCTACTAATAAATCTTTCCTCATATTAGGAACATCTGATGGACTGGGTGCTAACTCTAGAATTTCTCTAGCGATAGGAGTTTCGTTAGCATAATTATCCCAACTAAAATGAGCATTTCTCAACTGTTCGCATTTCACAGAGAGTTGAATGGTTTTCAAATCTTTAGAATAATATTTTTTTCCTCCAACTTTTTCGAAAAATAACTCAGATTGATTTATTTTATATTCATCTAATTGAGTTCTAAATACATCTAACCTCTCTCCTAAACTATATCTGAATGTGTCAGTAGTGTATTTCCAGCTTATCAATGATAAAGATAAAAAATTGTTTAGAATAATAGACTTACCTTCATAATTCTTGGATACAAATATTCCAAAAAGAGTATTTGTGAGATTGGCAATAAACTGCGGTGATAATTCTTTGATACTATTTTCAAATTGTTCTTTATCAACCTGTGAAAAATAAGTATCTCTATTTTTTGTATTATCAATGATGCTCTTTACAGTTATTGCATGACCATTAACTTTCTCAGAGATGACATCATCTATGCAAGTTTGTAACCAGCCTAATAATTCTGCTGTTCGGATTTGATCATCATTTGGATGTGAAGCACCTACATGATTCCGCATATCTAAAATATGTGTCAGTCTTAGATATAATGCTTGTGAAATTAGACCTAATTTTTTACAATTATCTAAAACAACTCTATCTTTTAAGTGTGGTAAATCTTCCTCTGTTTTATATAGTCCTCTATCAGATTAACTGACTGCTGAATTAAAAAATATTTCAACTCCGTAATGAATAATTTTTTGATATATTTTTATCATTACTTCATTCCAAACAAAATTTAGTGATGCATCATACAGACCGATTGCTGCACCTGCTACAAATTTTGAAAGATAACGAGCATTTGTTTTGTATTCCTGAGGCATATTCTCTAATATCGAAGGCAACATCGTATGCATCATTTTACGCTCACTCTCAGAAGCTATCACATTCTCAGTTGGTAAGCCATACTGTTCTAAATACTTTTCAAAGCCAATAAATGAATCTCCAGGTAAATATTGAGGACTAGTGTTAGTTAAATCATTAGTCATTAAAAAATCCCCTCTTTCTAAAAACTAGAAAATTACATGATAAGAATATCAATAAAAACTCAGTAAATTATATCAATATCAGATTTGGTTGTCAAGGTAAATTGTTTGTTGATATAATAGACTTCTCCCTTTCTACATTGTCTTTCCTCACCTGTTCAATATACACTCTATTCCCTCTATATATTCCGTATACCTCTCAATTTCTCTAAAAGTTGTTTTAAAATGAATCTTTGTATGAATTAAATACGATAAATCATCACTTATCAAAATCCATAAACTACTTTCATCGTCAATCTTTATTTCCATCTGTTTTTGATAGCGATAAAAACGTGTCAGAAAATCTGCCCCATGTTCTTTCAAAATCTCGATTTTAAGCGTTAATGTCATTATCTTCAACTGATAATGACATTTTCCGTCTCTCTTAAAACAATCACTTGTTATTTACAAAATGAGACCGAGAAAAGTTCCCAGTTCCATTTTGAATTAGCCTGACTCCAAACAGCTAGGAAGGAAGAAAATAAATAATATGAAGATAATACACTAATTGTCATTGACTAATTATTATATTTCTGTTTCCTCATTTATGTTACAAAATTGAGTTTGAAACCCACAGTCCTCAAATCCTAAAATATTCCAATTTGATCTTAGAAATCAACTTTCGAGGAAAATTTTTATAGTGTCCAAATTACCAGCCAGTGTCTTTAGGCGCTGGCTGGTAATTTGGGCTTATAGCCCTGGGACAAACCACCCGTTAGACGGGTGGTCATGATTTAGTTAATTTGATATTTTTACCTCTATCATATTTTCAATATTATCACAAATATTACAACAAACAGCAAAAGAATAATTTTCATAAAAAGGTAATTCAAAGAACTTGAAATTCCTCTCCCCAGTAACACAAATATTGTTGCTCCACAGCTCAGTAGTGAAAGAATTCATAGATTTAACTAAACCTGTTCCTATCGCTTTAACAAAGCTTTCCTTTAGTGTCCAAAATCTATAAAAAGTTTCACATTTTAACGAATCTGAGAGCTGTAAGAAAAAAATTTTTTCCCTCTCTGATAAAACATAATCTATAACTTCATTAAAATCAAAACTCTCATTATATTCCAAATCGATTCCGACTTCAGCATTGCTAATCGCAACTGCTACCCAATCTCCCGAATGAGTAATATTAAAAAAACAATTATCAATTCCAATTAAATAGGGTTTCCCATGATTATTTTTAAAAATTTTTACGGGAGTAAACTCAGATATAATTTTGTTAAATAAAAGATATTCATATAAGATATAGTATGCAACAAGAGATCTCCTATAATCTAAAACCTTTTTATATTTTCTCGCTTCTTTCAAAAAGTTAGGTGGGATACGATTTTCTATGTAGAATTCATCCAATTTAGTAATATTGATATTTGAAAAATATATTATCATTACACACTCAACTCAACCAATTTATAAAATTCACCTTTCCTATCCATCAAGTTATCAAAAGAACCATCTTCAACAATAACTCCATTTTTCATAAAAAGAATTCTATTGTATTTCTTCAACATGCTCTTATTTAACTTATGTGTGACAACAAGAACCGTCAAATCTTGAATTTCTAAAATTGAATTTTCAATTTCAGTAGTAACTTTATTATCTAAAGACGAGGTAGCCTCATCTAATAATAAGATTGGTGTTTTTCTAATTAAAGCACGCGCAATACTAAGTCTCTGTCTTTCTCCCCCAGATAGATTTGATCCATTCTCGCCACATAAAGTTTGTAGACCTAATTTATTTTCTAAAATATAACTTTCTAAGCCAGACTGCTGTACAGCTTTTTTTATATCATCTTCAGTAAAGGATTGACTAAGGGTAATATTTGCTTTTAAAGTATCATCAAAGATATAAACATCTTGTTGAACAATAGTCATTAAGTTATAAAGGCTCTCTGCTGAAATAGCTTGCAAATCTTGATTATCAATTGAGATATACCCACTTGTTACATCATAGAAACGCAGTAATAGATTGAGTAAAGTCGATTTTCCACTGCCTGACATACCTACTATTGCAATTTTTTCCCCCTTTTTGATCTGCAAAGATAAATTATTAAAAATCTTTTCCTCAGCATTAGGGTAGGAAAAATCTACATTTGAAAAAGAAATGACATCATCAAAATATTCTTTCGTTTTACCAGTTTGAAGTTCGATTACATCTTTTACCTCAAATGAATTCAGTGTAGCCTGACCTTCACGGAATTTACTCATTCCCATACCAATTTCATTTAGTGGCATTACTACAAAATTGACTAGTTGAACAATAGCTGTAACACTCCCAATTGTGGTATGCCCACCGAAGACCAGATACATTCCTCCACCAAAGGCTACTAAAAAAACAATCATCCCTGAAAGTTGAGAAATAACATTAGATAAAACATCAAATTTCCCTTTGATGAAATATATCTCATCCAATTTTTCGCTTTCGTTTTTGTAATCTTGACCGATAGCCTCTTTCACATTAAAACTCTTTATAACTAGAAACCCTGCTAAAATATCTTTAACCTTAGCTAAATATTTCTGATCGGCTATCATAGAGCTATTTTGTAGAGAGGCTGATTTTTGTCCAATAAATCCTGAAATCATCATAGGAATAATGCTAGCAATGATAACTAATAAGGTCAAAAACCAATTACCTATAAACATGGCTACTAGTGAGAAAATCATTAAGGAAATATTTTTTGAAATATTAAAATATTGGTGCAAATAATCCTGCTCAATTTTCTTCATGTTCTCAGTTAATATTGAAATAAATTTCCCTGATTTTTCCTTAGAAAATTCTCTATAATCCCTATCTAAAATAGATTTAAACACCTTATTTTTGTATCTTGACATAATCTGCCTAACAAGTTTATTTCTTAATCGAAGGGATATAAAATTAAGACTGGCATAGATAAATATTACGATAGCACCTATTAGTATCGCTTGGGTTAGAGCTTCCCTATTTTGGGACATTCCACTATCAATTATAATTTTAATAGAATAAGCAAAAGCAATATTAGTTAAAGGAACTAGTATATTAAAAATCATAAAAGTATAAAAAGACTTCTTATGGTACTTTGTCAATTGTTTCATTCCTAATCTACCTCATAATTCTTAAATTTCATTTAGAAAATGTGACATAAAATATTCTTCTAAGTCAATATTCTCTCTCCTAAGCTCTTTCATAGAGACCTGTTCTAGCATTTGTCCATTTTTGATAACACCAATCTTATCTGCTATCTGTGAAATTTCCGATAAAATATGACTTGAGATGAATATTGTAACACCACATTCCTTAGAAAGAGACAACAAAAGATTCCGAATTTCTTGAATTCCTATTGGATCTAAACCATTGATTGGTTCATCTAAAATTAACAATTTAGGTTTTGTTAGGAAAGCCCGAGCTAAACCAAGTCTCTGTCTCATTCCTAACGAAAACTCTTTTACTTTTTTAGTCGTATTTTTTAATCCGACCATCCTTAAGGCTCTTATTATATCTGATTCGGTAATATTTTTCCTCATATATTGCGCGTGAATTTCCAAAATTTCTTTTGCAGTACAATTTTCATAAAAAATTGGTGTTTCAATAACACTTCCAACCTGACTTAGAATCTCCTCTCTGTGATCTTGTAAATTTTTTCCAAAGATTTCAATACTACCAGATGTAACAGTTGATAAGGATAACATGCATTTCATTAAAGTTGTTTTCCCTGCGCCATTTGGTCCTAAAAATCCATAGATTTCTCCTTCAGAAATTTGTAAGTTAATACCACTTAAAATTTCTTCCTTAGCAATAGTTTTAAAAAGTTCTTTTATTTCAACAATATTTCCCATCTCTATACCTCGCCTTCAATGTCGGATTTTAATGTGAGAGCTTTTTCTTCAGAAGCATAAATTCCAACTTGTACAGTCTCTTCTTTTATAGAAATTATCAAAGAATTATTACTTGTTCCTTTTTTTAGTCGTTTCAGTTTTATGCTTGAAAAAAATTCGTTTCCTTCTAAAAATTCATAAATACCTAAAAAGTTAACCACAGGTACATGATTATATTCAAATTCATCTTGTTGCTTGTAATCATTACTAGAAATGAAATTAATAAAATCCAAAGATGTAATATTTCTAGAATTTTTATACTCTTCAACTTGACAACGTAAAGAGTTATCAAGTTCACTTAATGAGCCATTTTTAACAATGACTGGAATTAGTTCTAGAAACATTCCAAGAGTATTAGAAAACTTTTCCAATTTCCCACATCTCCCCTTGAAAAGTATAAAAGCAGGCATTTTACTTGGCCAATCTTCATTAATATTAAACTGTTTACCATAACTTAATATTGTTCGCCCAATTACTCCCCATAGATTATCTATAAGAGGCAATTCTTTTCTAAACTTAGGTTTAACAATGATTGAAGAAAAAACTTTTGAATTATTTTTTACAAAACCTGTCTTGTATTGATTACTTACTTCCTCAAAACTTTTTATTGAGAAAATTCGATGGTTTACTTCCTCTGTTGAATTTACAAGTTTTGCATATTCTGAATATGAAGGTATAGTATCTGATTTGAGGTCTGGAAATTCTAAATTATTTTTAACACTTTTTTCAAAAATTTCAGCTGAATAGGCATCCCAAAATATATGATGAATTCTCAAATAAACGCGATATTTAGTATCGTTTTCTTTCAAAAGTACTAATTCACAGGCATGTTCATTTTCTTTAAAAATTTCATTATCTTCGAATCGATTTTGCTCAATTTCATAGATTAATTTAATATCTTCTATGTACCTATCACTTAGATCAACAAATGAAATTTCCCAAGCCGTATCAAATGGATACTCTTTAATATTTAAAACATTATCTATATAAACATAAGAACTTCTTAAAACACCATTCTCTTTAACTACTTTCTTCAATGAATTAATTATATCTGTATAGTCATAATCTCCTTCAATATCAAAAATTGCTCCAGAAACGATCATAGGTTGTTTTTTAATCCACTGCTGCATTTTAGTAGCTTTGTATATTGAGTATTTATTTTTAGATTTAAAATCCTGCTTATATGTTATAGAGTACGGCTTAGATAATCTTCTTTCATTTTTTTGCGTTATCTTTTTTTCTGTAATTTCTTCTGGAATTGTTGCAATACTATTCTCTAAATGTAAATCTCTAATAGATTTTTTGCTAAGTATATCTTTTAAACTAATCATATATCCGAGCTTATTTAATTTTGCGACAATTCTCATCGCTGTAATTGAATCACTTATAATATTTGATAGGGGCTGAAGAACGTTTGATATATCAATCTTAAGAATTTTTTCCAATACCTCACAAAATTCTCTTTCTTGGAAACTCATTTTTAAATCTTCTGCTAGATTTTCTATTTTGGGTAATCCAAAGTTTTCAAGGGTCTTTCTATCAACCTTTCCATTAATAGTAGTTGGAAGCGAATCAATGCTAACAATTCTCTCTGGAATCATATAGTATGGTAATTTTTTTTGTAAAATTAATTTAACTTCTGCAGATAAAATGTTATTATCCGAAACTATATATGCAACAATGTGTTTATCATTATTCTCACTGACAATGCAACAAGCAGCTTGTTTAATACTAGATATATTCAAAATTTGACTCTCAATTTCACCTAGTTCGATTCTAAAACCTCTTATTTTTACTTGACGATCAATACGTCCTAAGTATTCAATGTTGCCATTAGGTAATCGTCTAACTAAGTCTCCAGTTCTATATATTCTGGATTTAGAAATTAACCTATCTTCAAAAAAAACTTGCTTATTTAATTCGTCTCTATTTAGATAACCTCGAGAAAGACTTATACCGGATATACATAATTCACCTGGCATGTAATCTCCGACCAAAATACCATTATTCATGATATGTACATTGACATTTTGTATCGGTTTACCAATTGGACATTTCTTCAATTCGTCCTGAAGTTTATAAATTGTCCAATCTGTGGTCCAAATTGAAGCTTCACTTGGACCGTAACCATTAATGTAACACATTTTTTGACTCCAAATTTTAGCTATTTCAGGACTTGCTTCATCTCCAGCATTCATAATATATTTTAATGTTTTTAATTCATCTGGTTTGAAGAAAGGCATCAATACTGGAGGTATTAAAGCAAAAGTCACTTGCATTTCATTAATAAGATTCTTTATATCTTCGGGTGAATTGCGAATATTATCAGGAACAATAACTAATTGAGAATTATTTACTAAAGCACCAAATATTTCAAGAACCGATGCATCAAATGAAAGACTAGCAAATTGTAAAATTCTAGCATTATTTTTTAGTTGAAATTTTTCTCCAATATAATCAAATAAATTCATTAATCCTTGATATTCTATTAGAGAACCTTTAGGAGTTCCTGTCGATCCTGATGTATATAGTATATAAGCCACATTATTTTTGTCCAAAACAACTCTAGGTTTCTCTGAATTCATTTTTAAATTACATTGATCTGGTTGAATTATTTTTATATTCTGTAAATTACCACTTTTCTCATCGTCTGAAAATAGTATTTTAACTCCTGCATCTTCTAATTGAAAGGAAACTCTTTCAAAAGGTAAACTTTTATCCATAGTTACACAGCAAGCTCCTGCTTTCATAACTGCAAGCATACTTATTATTACCATTGGTGATTTCGATAAATAAATACCTACTCTGTCCTCAGTTTTAATTCCATTTTGTAGTAAAATATTTGCTAAGGCATTACTTTTAGATTCCAATTCCTTAAATGAAATTTTTTCATCTAAATAGAAAATAGCAGTTTTTTCTGGATTATGTATTGCATTTTGACTAATAGCTTCAGGAATATTAGCAAGGCATATTTCTTTTTGGTTTTCTTGATTTTTTAGGTATAACTTTCTTAATTGCTCCTGATTTAGTACTTGAATATCTTTTACTTTATGTTCAGGATAAAAACAAATATACTCTAAAATATTTTCCATTGTTTGGAGGAGATTATTAATAGTATCATCTGAGAATTTTTCAATATTAAATGACAATTGAAAAGACATATAGTCTCCAGTATCGTGAATCATACAAGATATATCGTAACTGGGATTCTCAACGCCCTCACACACCTGTAAGGTTATACCATTGACAAATTCAAATAATTGATTATCTGAAACAAAATTTGAATAAGAGTATACTGTTGAGAATAATGGTGTTCTTCTACCTAACAACTTTTGTATTTCCGATGGGCTTACGTATTGATAATGTTGTCCCTGAATAAGCTGTTGTTTATTTTTCAAAATAAGCTCTTTAATAGTTTCATTATTCTCCACAGAAATTCTTGTTGGTATAGTATTAATCAACATTCCAACAATTGAACCAATATTTTCTATTTCAAAATTTCTACCAGAAACAACCTTTCCGAAAACAGAGTCACTAGTATAGTTAAACCTTTGAATTAACAAACCCCAGACAACTTCTAAAATAGTATTTCTTGTCACTGATAGTTTACTACTCAAATGCGTGAGTTTATCGTAGACATATTTAGGAACGTTGTGACGCAAATTACCGCTTAATGATCTATTATGTACATTTGTCTCCAAATTTTTAAAATCAGATTCACCATCATAATCTCCAAGTAAGTTCACCCAGTATTCTTTTCCATTATTATCTTCTATTCCTCCAATAAATTTTAAATATTTTTGATAATTATCTTTTTTAGATAAATATCTATCTAATTTTACATATTCATTATCAACATAGTATTTGTAAGTAATCGACAGTGTCTTCAATAAATTTGCCAAAGACCAGCCATCAAAAACTATATGGTGGAAACTCAGCAATAAGTATGTTTTTTGGTCGTTAGCTTTTATAATTATTGCTCTGAATAAATTACCTTTCTCTAAATAGAAATCTTTATTCATTTCTATAGACTTCACCTTTATAAGAATTTCATTTAAATCTATGGTGCTATTAGAATAATCAAATTCCGTTACGGATATATCCTTGATTTCATCAACTTTCTGTAAATATGATCCCGAACCACTCTCAACGATTCTCATAGATAATGCTGGATGTTTGGTTGAAAGCTTACTAAGTGCCAGTTTTAAAGACTCAAGATCCAAATTATTTCCTAATATTTCAAATAAAGTCTGAGTGGAATAGAGATTGGGATTGTCATTGGTTAACTTTTGAAATAGTATCCCCTCTTGAGAAGGAGTCAGTGGTAAAAGTTCTCCTCTATCATTATTGTTGATAAATGATAGTATAGCTTCTTTAAATTTCTTACCTAATTCTTCAATATCTGATTTCTTAAATTTATTTGAATTAAAGTCAATTATGAATTTTAAACATTTATTTTGAATAATACCATTGAAGTTAAGGGGAGACCAAAGAGTATTATTTTCATCCATTGAATTTCCAAAATCATAATCTGACATTACTAAAGAACTAGAATTGTTGTCTATGTTCCCCATAAAGTTAAATGAACATTCTGACATTTCATTTGAATTCAATATTCTCTTACAATATTTAAGAATTCCAAAATTAAATCCTTTTTTTGGTATTCTTCTAATTGCTGCCTTAGTTTTATTCAATAAATCCCAAATATCTTTATCAGAGCAATCTAAAATTAGTGGATAATTTGTAGTAAACCAACCTATTGTTCTATCTACTTTAGAAATATTATTAATAGATTCTCTCCCATGTCCTTCTAAATTTAATGATAGTAATTTTTGATTAGTTATACTATTCATTGCAAATGCGAGGGCGGTTAATAATAGATCATTTATCTGTATGTCATCTCTGGGATTGCAAAGTTTTTGAAGAGATTTAGTCTCATCTTCTGATATAGATATTTTAATTTTTTTGAACGGATTCCCCTCAAATTGCTTATCTCTGGGCTCTTCTAGCTGAATTTTTCCTTCTGATATCTTAGAAACTACATTATTCCAATAAGAAAGTTCCCCTGTTACCTCTTCTGAATCACCGTGTTTTTGTAGTTCATTTAACCAGCTTTTATAGTCCATTGTTTTATATGGTAGAGTCAATTCTTTATTCTGATTAAGCTGATTTTGCAAATAAATAAAATCATCTAATAATATTCTCCATGACACGCCATCAATAACTAAATGGTGTGCACAAATGAATAGTAAAACTCGTTTTTCAGTTTTAAAATACACTAAACTTAGCAGAGGAGTTGAAGATATATCGAATTTGTTTTGAGCATTATTACAATATGATTTACAATTTTTTATGAATTCCTTATCAGTACATTCTATAAAATCAATTTTATAAGATGGACGTTTTACTTCTATAAATCTGTTATTACTTATTTTAGAATCACTAAAGTTTTCTTTAAAAATCGAATGTTCTTCAGTTAATCTGTCAAATATTTTGATTATATCTTCATATTTGTCTTCAAATTTCAGTTCTAAAAGTACTGATTGATTGAAGAAATTGGGATTCTTTAAGTTTTGAGAGAAAAACTCTTCAATAATAGGTGAAATGAGAATATTATCATCTGAAGTATTTTCAATAATGCCTATTTCATTTTTAGTATGAAATAACTTTTTTAAAGAAATTGATTGAAGTATTTCCTCAGGTTCAACTTTAAATCCAATTTCTTTAAATTTAGATGCTATTCGTATAGCTTTTATTGAATCTCCCCCTTGAGACAGAAAATCTTTTTCTAAGTCTAAATCTTTTTCATTTAACTCACTTTTTAAAATGTAAATTAAATCACTATTATCTTTTGAGTTTTCTATTGATTGAGAATCTTGTAATAATTCATATAAATTATTACAGCCCAATATTTTATCAGAATCTAGAATGATCGATTTTTCAGCTAATTTTGAAGAAATCCTAATTGCTTTAATAGAATCTCCTCCTTGCTCCAAGAAACTCTCAGAAAAAATGACTTTATTATTTAATACACCTTCTATAACTGCTTTTATCTGTTCTGTTTTCTCAGATTTAACAATTGGAGTGTTTATACTTCCCATTAATAATGTTAAATATTCATTAGATAACCTTTCTATAGTCTCTTTCCTAAAAATAGCTTTTTTGAATTCCCATCTAATTGTTAATGTACTATCTATTTCTAAGATATCTATTGTGATATCAAATGGTGATGTTTTGGATTTTATAGGGATTTGTTTCAAAAAACCATCTTCTAGTGTTTTTACCTTATTAAATGCTAAAAATACGTCAAATAATGGATTTCTTGTATAATCAGTGTTACTATTATGAAGTTTTATGATTCTATCTAAAGGATATAGTTGGTTTTCAAATAGTTTCAATACTACTTTTTTTGTTTTTTGTATAATAGTAGCAAAATCATCATCTTGATTAATCGTTCCCCTTAGAGGTAGAGTGTTAGTATACATACCAAATGTGTTTTCTGATTTTTCAAATAACCTTGAATTTATTGCTGTTCCAATAATAATATCTCTTTGATTAGTGAGTATACTTAAATAATACATTGTTAATGAAGCAAAGAACATATATAGAGTTATACTATTGCTAGAACAAAAATTGTCAATATTCTTTTTTAAATTTTTGTCTATTTCTATTAAAATTTCATCACCACTTTCATTTCCTCTAGAAACTCTTGGAAAATCTAGCGGCAAATCTAACAAAGTAGGCTTCTGACTAAAAGTTTCTTTCCAATAGTTATCTGAAGAGTCCAGATTTTCATTGTTTAATAAATCATTTAATTCTGCAGAAGGCATCAATACTGGTAATGTTTGTTCTCCTCTATACTTCTTCATAAGTTCTGACGTGAATAACGATGTAGAATATCCATCATTTATTGAATGATGAATATCAATAAAGACATAATCGTTTTTAGTTGTTCTCAGAATATTCATTCTTATTAATGAATCATTTTCCAAATCAAATGGTTTTACTAAACTACTAAATACATTTTCGATTTCTTGTTCTTCACATGAAATCATTTTTATTTCACTAGAAATATGATTTTTGACTTCCAGCATTAATTTATCATCATGCATATGAAAATTAGATTTTAAAATTTCAAATTTATCTAAAATTTGTTTATATGTATTATTCAGTTTATTCAGATCAAGTCTTTCATTACTTTTTAATAGTAAAGGCATGTTGTAACTTGTTGAACTTTTATGAACCATTTGTAAAGCGTATATTCTTTTTTGTGTATCTGTAGCTTGAAAAATACTGTAGTTATTTGAAGTAGTAGAAACTACTGAATTATTTTGAACGATATTAAGATTTTCTGATTTATCAAGATTTATTGTTTTTTTAGGTTTTTTTTGACTATTTGACTGTTCAATTTGACTTAAAATAAATGATATCGTTGGAGATTCAAAGAATTGTTCTAATTTAATCTGTAGAGAAAAATTGCTATTTAAACGATTTATTAGTCTTGCAGCTTTTATTGAGTGTCCTCCTAGAACAAAGAAATCATCTGAAATTTTCACGTTATTTATTCCTAAAATTTCAGAAAAGACTGCTTGTACTTCTCTGAAGGTTGAAGAAGTAATTAATTTAGAAAGTTCATTATTTTCAGTTTCATTTTTAACATCAGTCAAACTTAATAATCTTGGAGTGTCAATCTTTCCATTGGCAGTCAAAGGTATTTTTTTAATTTTAATAAACTTTGAAGGAATCATATAAGACGGGATTACAGATGAAAGTCTATTCCTTAAGGTTATTGTGTCAAAAGAATCTGCTGTAATAAGGTAAGCAATTAATTCTTTATTTGCTCCTTCTCCCTTGGCGAGTACTACACAATCTATAATAGATGCTATATTCTTAATATTGTCTTCTATTTCAGATAGTTCTACACGATTTCCTCTTATTTTAATCTGTTTATCCATTCTGCCTAGAAATTCAATATTTCCGTCATAATGCCACCTTGCATAATCACCAGTTCTATAAAATTTTTCACCTTCAAACAAAAAGAATTTCTCATTAGTTAAAGTTTCATTATTAAGATATCCAATAGCAACTCCAGGTCCAGAAATGCATAATTCACCTACCATACCGAACCCACAAACTTTTTCTTTCTGGAATATTATGCATCTAACATTTGGTGCTGGTCGTCCAATCGGAATTTTTTTATGTAGTTTTTCACGATTTTCAAACCAGGTTGTCGACCAAACAGTTGCTTCCGTTGGACCATAACCGTTCGCATAAGATAGGTGATTCTTCCATTTATCTACTATCTCCCATGTTGCTTCTTCCCCTGCTGTCTTAAGTGATTTTAAAGTAACTAGTTTTTCAGGATTTAATTCATTTACAAAGACAGGAGGTAAAACCGCCCAGGTTACTTTAAATTCATTCATTATTTGAGTAACTGAATCTGGATTCAATCTCTTTTCTTCAGGAACAATCACTAGCGTGTGTCCATTCAATAGTGAGGTTAGTATCTCTAATATCGAGGCATCAAAAGCTAAGCTAGCAAATTGGAGCAATACTTCAGAGGAATTCTTAAATTCAAACTCCAAATTCATTCCCAATGCCATATTAACAGCTCCATTGTGAGAAATAAGGGTTCCTTTTGGTTTCCCTGTTGTACCTGATGTATATATTATATATGCCAGATTTTCGCAAGGATAATCATATTCAATATATTCAAATTTATTTTCTAATAACAAATTCTTATCAACAGAAATTACATTAATCGATTTATCCTTTATAATTCTTTTACGTTCATCATTTAACGTATTATTTATTAGTATATATTGAGCTTTTGAATCCTCAAGAATGTAAGTAAATCTCTCCTTAGGAACACTAATGTCTAATGGTACATATACAGCATTAATTTTTAATATGGCTAAAAATGAAATTATTGGTTCCATACCTTTTTCTTGTAGAGAAAGGACATAATCTCCTTGATTAATACCGCTTTTTCTTAACTGTAGAGCCAATGCTGTCGACTTATTATCTAATTCTTCATAAGTCATAGTTTCACCAGAAAAATTTAAAGCAACTTTATTCATAAATTTATTTGCAATATCTTTAAACTGTGAAACGATATTTTTTTCTACTTTAATTGAAGGCTGTATATTTTGTGAGTATTCCTCTATTATCTTTTCTTCTTCTTTCCAAGAAAATTTAATATCTCTCAAAGGTTGATTTTCATTTTCCACAAATTGTTCAAGTATAAACTTAAATCTCTTAAGCATATCAATGATAGTAGATTCATAATATTTGTTAGAATCATACATCATTTTTATATATAGTTTTTCTTCTTGAATAATTGACAAATTTAATGTATAGTCAGTCTGTTCAAATGTTTTTTCATGTTTCATCCATTCAGGGTGACTATCATTGAAGACATCAAAACTAAACAAAGAACTAATTTTTTGATCAATTAGATTATTAATTTCTGAAAGTGAAATCATTTCATTTCCGTTTACCAAATAATTTTTTCTTTGTTGATATTTAAGTAATTGGGATACGCTTAAGTTTGGATCAGTTTTTATTCTGATTGGTATAGTATTAATAAATAGTCCTACCATATTATCAATTCCAGGAAGTTGAACATCACGACCAGATATAATTTTCCCAAATACAACGTCATTGGAAGCTGAATAAGCCTGTAGCACAATCCCCCAAGCAGACTCTAAAATAGTACCTACGCCTACTTTTATTTTTTTTCCAAGATTTTGTATTAATTCGGTTAATTCTAAAGTTAGTTTAATTCCAACTTCGTCCAAATCACTTTTCTTGATTTTTTTATACGAGTTATCTTTCTCTGGGAGTAATATTGGAAGTCCTTCAAAATTTTCAAGATAATTTTCCCAAAAATATTTTGTTTTAATTTCATTGTTGCTATCGAGTAACTCAACAAAATCACTATACTCTGATATTTTTTGATTTTCTTGGTAGTCAATTTCTTCATATAATTGAATAAATAAATTATTAATAATATCTAAACACCATCCATCCATTATGATATGATGAAATGACCAAATAAGTTTTGATTGATTCTCTCCAATATTTATAACATGTACTCTAAATAGTGGATCGTTCTCGAAGTCCCAAGAACTTTTCTTCTCTTTAGCAATATATTTTTTAATTTGTTTATCAATCGTTTGAGAATCAAATCCATCAAAATCTTCAAAAGTTACAGGTATATTTCGTTCAACAAACTGCACATTTCTTGCAACTTTTTGTTGTTTATAAAAAATTGCAGTTCTTAAAATTTCGAAACGACTTGCCATTTTCTCCATAACAGAGTAAATTTTTTCTTCTTTTAATTCTTTATAAACATTCATCACTACTTGAACAATATATTTATCCTGTTTATCTAGCATTTTATTAAAAAGAAAATTTTCCTGCATATATGATAAGGGATATATTTTTTCTATTTCTAACCCATTAATTTTTGTTGTCTCAATTGTAGATTGTAACTCTTCCTTACTCCAAGAACAATCACCGTATTTTGCCATACAGTCTTGACTATTTATCTTTTCAATAATTGTATGTATGTTATTCTTGAATCTCTCAGCAATTTTTTCTATTTCAGAAATTGAAAAATAACTTTGTTCAAATTTAAATTCAAAAAATAGATTATTATTAATACTTTGTCCAGTTATAGTTAATGGGAACCATAAATGATTTGATTTTGAATTCCTATCCCCCATATCTAAATGAACCAATTTTATGTGTTCTAAATTTTCCTGAAAATCACCTAAATAATAAAAAACTATCAATGGTTCAAATACTTTCTCATAGTTAGATATTTTTTGATCTTTATAAGCTAAATAATTTAAACCTCTATTCGGAATTCTCTTAGTTATACAAGAAACACTTGCTAGTAAGTCATCAAAATCTTTTTTATTCTCAAAAATAACAGGATAGATACTTGTAAACCAACCTATCATGGAATCATTTTCAATATTTTGTTCTATTGATTCTCTACCATGACTCTCTAACATAAGCGCTAAAGTGTCACTATTGACTGCTTTTATAAGTGCTGCCAAAAAAATATCATTTATTCTATATGCATGCTTAGAATTTCCCGTAAGAAATAGACTATCATCCATGTCAATAGTAATTTTCTTGGAGTTTATATTATTAATTGATAATTTAGTTTTTGAAGAATTTATTTTTTCTAAATCATTATTAATTTTATCCCAGTATGATTTTTCCTCCTTCAGTATCCTAGTTTGGTATTTATCTAATTTTCTAGCCCACTCAAAAAAGGTAATATTCTCTCTAGGGAGATCAATCTCTCTGTTCTCTATTCTTTTTGTGAATATGGTATTGAGTTCATCGTTTAATAATCTCCAAGAAACACCATCAATTATTAGATGATGAATAGTTATAAAAATATAACTCCCTATAGAAGACTTAAACAACACAATGTTAATAAGTGGACTATTTTCTAAATCAAATTTATTTTGATTTTTTTCACAAATTAATTTGAATTTTATATTAAATTCGTCGGAATTCAAATCTTTAAAATCATGAGATTCAAATAAAAATAATTCTCTACCTCTATTTATAAACGGTTGATTATTTTGATCAAAATTGACCTTAAATAGTATGTGATTTTCGGTCAACTCTTTAAATATAGACTTAATTTCTAAATCATTTAACGAACTATTTATATACAATGTTTCACATTGATTAAAATGTTCCTTGACAAAGAAATCCTTTCGGAAAAATTCTTTTTGAATTGGGCTTAAGATTATATCGCTTTCAAATGGCTGACTGATTAACTTCTCTTCATTGGTATTTCCTAATCTCAATATGATTTCATCAATACTTTTAGAATCGACTATATCGTTAGTTCTAAGTTTATAGCCACGATTTTTCAGCTTCGAGACGATTCTGATTGCCTTAATTGAATCCCCTCCTAAAGAATAAAAATCAATATTTTCATTCTCAATCGTAATTTTTAGTATTTCCTCGAAGACTTCAATGATATCTTTTTTTGTAGAATTATCAATCGTATCCAGTAAACTTACTTTACTTTCTCTTATAATACTAGGTAAAGATTTTTTGTCAACTTTTCCATTCAAGGTCATCGGTAACTTAGCTATTTCAATAATATGATGAGGTTGCATATAGGTTGGCAATTGATCTATAATTTTTTTACGAAACGTATTTTTATCTATGGAATTTTGCAAAACTACATACACAACAACTTCTTTTTCTGAATTCTCAGAATTGAGATTCGTTATACATGAATAAACTTCTTTTACTTCATTTTGTTTTAAGATTATTGAGTTCAATTCAGACAAATCTATACGGTGACCTCTTACTTTCACCTGATTATCTTTTCTCCCACAAAATACTAATTCTTTTTCTGAATTCCAATAAACTATGTCACCTGTTCTATACATTTTTTCCTTGGTTCTAGGATGTAACAAAAAACTTTTTTCATTTTTAGAATCATTGTTAATATATCCTACACTAAGGCTATCTCCTGAAATATACAGTTCACCAGGAATTTCAAGCCCACATTCTTGAATTCCTTGAAAAACATGACAACTTACATTCTGTATAGGACGACCTATCGGAACAGATAAATTAGTATCAAAACTTCTATATTCCCATGTGGAAGTCCAAACTGTCGCTTCAGTTGGTCCATAGGCATTAAAATATTTTACTTTGTCTTTCCATTCTAATATAAAATTCCAATTAGCTTCCTCACCAGCAGTCATTAAATATTTTAATGTAGTTTCACGTTTTGTATCAAGATTTTGCATGTATACTGGCGGAATAATTGCAAATGTTACTTTTTCAGTATCCCACATATCTTGCAGTAAATTTGGATTTTGTTTTTCTTCATGATTAACCATTACTAGAGTACAACCATTTAAAAGAGCTCCAAAAATTTCTAGTATAGAAGCATCAAAAGAATGACTTGCAAATTGTTGAATTATATCATTTTCTTCAATTCCGATATCATTTATCAATGCCTCACACATATTTATTACTGAACTATGTTTTATCATCACACCTTTCGGTACTCCTGTAGAACCTGAAGTATAGATAATATATGCAAGATTATCCGAAGTTATGTTGGGAAAAGAATTTAGATTAGTATTTTTTTCTACTAATAGGCTATCATATATGATAGTGTTTATTTTAAGAGAATTTGATAATTCTTCATCACTAGTGATTAGTAATTTACACAAACTATCACTTAAGATATATTTTATTCTCTCAAAAGGATTTTCTTTATCTACGGGCAGATAAATGCCTCCAACCTTAAGGATTGCAAAAATTGCTACAATTGCATCAATTCCTACTAAAGTTGATGCGATAACTTGTCCAGAACATACCCCTTTATTGATTAGTAAATTAGCTAATTCAGAACATTTTTTATCTAATTCCTTAAATGTTACACCTTCCTTATTGTATCTTACAGCTATCTTATTAGGAAACTTCTCTACTTGTTTTTTGAATAGCCCCGTAATTGTTTCACTCTTATTAAAGTCTTTAACACGTTTTTCAAAATAAACTTCTTCTTGTTTTTTTAGTAAGGGTACAGAAGCAAGTTTTTTATCAATGTTATCAATAAACTGCTCTAAAATATACATAATAAACAAATGTAATCTTTGAAGTTCTGGTAATTTTATTGAAAACGTTTGATACTCGTATAAAATAAACGGTTTTTCATTCATAGAATTAATCATAATTGTTAATGGATTTGTCCTACTACCACTACCAATCACTTTAAACTTAAATCCTAACTTTAGATATCTGTGCTTTAATTCATAATTCATCTCCATGCACGATATATCGGTCAATGATTCAAATGATTCAATTCCATTATTTTCTATCATTTCTGATATGGTATAATCACAAAATTTTTTTATAATTGCTTTTTTTTCAGATACATCCAAAATATATTTTTTAATTGAAGTTTCTAAATCTATTTTAGGAATAATGGGTAATAAGCTAGTATTTGAATTCCAACCATCATTCTGCGTTACTGCTAGCCCAACACTAGCTCCAGATGTAAACGTCTTAACTTTTTTAGAAAAGATTACTCCAGCTAAAATAAAGTCAAAAAGAGTAGTATCCTTTGAAATTTTAGATTCTTCAAATTTACGTATTAATTCTTGAGGAATAATCTCTTTTATTACTTCAGTTCCTAAATTTTTCGAATTTTCCTTATAAAGATTTTCCCCTTCAAAACTTTCTAACTCTTTTTCCCAAAATTCTATTGTTTCTTCTTGATTTAGAATAGTTTTTTGGGAATAACTTCCTGACACCTCTTCAATATTTATATCGTTTAACAATAATCCTACAAAAGTGTTTGAAAATTGGGTAATGAATTGAATATCAGAAATTAAATGATGAAATTTTATCAATAACTGCTTTTTTACACCATTTATTTCTGCTATAAGAAATTCATGAAGTGGTTTCTTGAAATCAAATATGGAGTCCTTCTTCCATACTTCGATAAAGCTGTCCAATTCACTTACACTTTCAAATTTTTTAATTAATATATTATTAAATTCTTGATAACTTCTGATGTATTGCTCTTTATTTGATAATACCTCAATTCTTAAATGATCAATTTTTCTCAACATAATATTTAAAGAGAATAATATTTCATCAGTTGTATATTTTGCTGGAATTTCCAATGATGCGCAGATATTGTTGATTTCTTTAACTTCTCTTAAGTTCTCAATATTTAATAAATTTTCTTGAACTTTTGTTAATTTATAATTTATATTCGTCATTATAATCCTTTTCCTTCCATTAAACTCAGATATACTACTTGATATTAATATCTTTTCTTGAAATATTATAAATTGAAAATAAAACAATCATTAAACTTATGAAACTAGCAAATATTAAGAAGAATAAGTTATCAACAAAATTATTAGTTAAACTGCCTGGACTTATATTAGAGAGTAATGCTGCTAAACCAAGTCCTGAAAGCATTGTTATAGCTATTGAATGCCTAATCATACCTAAAACAAAAGGTAGTATTCCGATTAATACTGTTCCAAACGTAATTCCAGCTAAGTTAATCATTTGATTAGCTACTGGTATATAATTTGATTCAGTTAAAATTGCTACTAATTTAATTAATAATTGAATAACTAAATGTGCAGTAAAATGAACAATAAATGATATTAGAATTACTGCAAGCACTTTCCCCCATAATAATTTTATTTTAGAAACAGGGTAGGAAAACAACTGAAAAATTGTTCTTCGTTTAAATTCATCAATAATAATCGTAGACAATAAATAAGATTCAAAAATCAAAAATGCTGCTTTGGTAAATAATGATGCAAACAATGATGTTGCAATTGCCCAACCTTCCCATTTATCAGTAATTCTAATATTATTGGCATTCTGTCCAACGAATTCTCCTAGTTTATTATCAGTACCTAACCCCATGATTATGATTCCTGTAACACCTAATACTATAAATATAGTACCTAACCAAGCACAAAATAATTTAGATTTCGAAACCTTATTTAATTCAATTTTAATAAGCGACAACATAGATTTTTCCTCCAAAAAGTAAATATAGGCTAGATTATTAAAACTATTCTCAGCACATATTTAAAATAAATTTTTTAACAAACAAAATTCCAGACATACTTTCGGTATGAATAATATTAAAAAACAAACATACTAAGAGTATGTAAAACCATATTTTAATAACATACATAGAGTATGCTATTTTTTAAAATATAAAATACGTAAAATATTCACAATAATTAACTAAACCCACAATGTTTCAATATAAAGGCATTATTAAGAATCATATCATAAGACTATTTTGCACTTTTTAAGTGATCAAATAAATTGAAAATCACCTCCATCATTTCATCAGAAATCAACTGCACCCCTAGTCCTTCAAAAGTAAGTTTAATGAAATTCATTTTACGTTTTAATTCTTCTACTGAAAAAACAGAAATTTGGAATCCAATCCAGACATCTAGGGTCAAAACGATTAAATCTGCTAGTTCTTCCGGATATTCTGTTTTTATTGATTCATCTTTAACACCTTCATAAACTCTTTTCCTAATTTCTGGTAAAAAATCAGAAAATAAACTTAAATACTGCTCTCCTAACAAACGTGGACTTCTTAGCATAATTGAGACAGAGTATACTAATCTTTGTTGTTCTAAATTAGAGAACGCATCCATCAAAGAATTTTGTATTTTTTCTAATGCAGTATCTCCTCTCCAATTGTAATTTAAAATTTCTTGATTATTTTCGCTAATGATTGATTGCAATATTTCATCTTTAGACTCAAAATGATGATAAATAACACCTTTCGTCAACCCACCTAACCCATCGATTATATCTTGTATTGAGGTATTATCAAATCCTTTTTCTAAAAATAAGTCTTTCGAAACTTCTAATATTTTTTTTCTAGTCTCATGTGAGTTTCTATTCCTTGCCATCATATCCCCTTTCTATCATACTATCGGTATGTAATTTTATTATAATCTAACAAAATAATATTGTCAATTTTTTTGTTGTTTCCAATGATATTTTGGAAATTTTATAAAACTATTTATTTCATTCCATCTTTCCTAAATCTCTCTAGATTCTTTTCCAATTGTTCCTTATAAAGTTGATTCTTAGCTTCCTTTAATGTGTCGTCCAAAGTTTCTTCTCTATAAGTTGCTTCTGTTTTTAGTTGTTCTGATTCTTGATCTGGAGTGAAAATGATATCTAGCAGTCGGTCTATTTTTTCAAGATCTTGGACAGACATATCAGATAGTCTATGAATTAGCTTCTTAAATACATCACTATTGTCTTGGTTTTTCTTAAAAAGTTTTGTAAACATCTATAACCTCTCAAAAAAAGCAGCCTATCAGGACTGCTTAGTGTAATTCCGAAATCGCATCATAAATGGACTGCAATTTCTTATTGTCTTTATTCTTTGTGTCGATCAACGTATGTAGCTCTTCAATTTTCTTTTGACTACTTTGAATATCGCTATTGTTATCTGCAATAAGTCTTTTAAGATGTTGCTGATAACTTGTAGTGATATCTGTCTCTTTTCCTGTTCTAACCTCTGTAACTTTGGGTTTAGAACTAGAATTTGATTCCGTCACAGGTGCTTGTTTGCGCTTTTGAAAAGCTGCTTCATAATTTACATCATTACCTCCTTGATGATTTCCAAATAAGGCCGCAATTTTATCTGGATCTTCTTGATTTTCTGATTTACTTTCTAATGGTTGATTAAAATTCCAATCTTTTGTCATTCACTCATTTCATCCTTTCTAAATTCAGAATCATCGAATTGTCTTTCTCTACCGAAGGCATGGTCAAGAGCTTCTTCAAAACTCATGTGACTAATGCTTTGACGCCTTTTGAACGTCGCAAACATCGCTGTCTCCAGTTGCTCTTTGTAAGCAGCGAGTTTTTCTGTCTCTCTTGCTACCTTGTTTTCTTGCCTAGTGACCTTTTCTTCTAGGCGTTCAATAATGGTCATATACGATCCTCCTTCATTTTAATATTAGCTAAAACATCTTGATTTTGTTATCACAATTCTAAACATTGAGAGATTTGTCTTACTGGTTGATTCCCCAATGTCTCTTTTGCAGTCTCGATCATCAATTGTAAATCTGATTTCTTTTCTCTAAGGACATCATTCCAGTCTACTTTTTCTTTCCCAGATTCATTATTAGGTAAATCCAGTAAAACAGGAAATCCTGATTGAGATAACTTATCAGAAAAATCTTTTCCTGCATCATCACAATCTACCGCAAGTGTCAATAAATCAGGATGATTATCAAAATAAGTAGTGGTATTACGAATTGTATTGATCAAAGGCAATAACTTTGAAGGTGTTACTGTATCTAAAAATTCCAACTTCTGATTTTCTTCAGCTATCAGTCGTAAAGTTTGATAAGCGACAACAGACCTTTTTAATCCCTCCATAGATACCAAACGAACATCTGATAGGCTTTGTTGATGAAGTTCGTAATAGCTCATCAAGTCGATGAACGATTCACAAAAGACCAGTCTATTTGGTTGACCAATATCAAAGGATATCCCAACATGTCCATGGCTTCCTTTTAGAATTGTTTTCAGCCTCTCTCTAGGAAGAGAGTGATTCTTATAAATCACTTGTAGACTTGCTGCCTGTAGCTTGTGACGATGATCAAAGCTTTTAAAAACAACAACAGGTTCAACTGTTTCATTTGTTTTCCAGCTGGCTTGTGCTATCAAACCTTGTTGAATCATCCTTTGTACGATTTCTTCTGAAATTCCTCTACATTCTGTTAAGTAATATCTTGCCAGACTACAGTTAGAATCTTCTACTCTCTTTAAAGGATAATAAAATGGTCTCTCTCTTTTTTCTTGAACAGCTTCTTTTTGAAAAGGTTCTTCAGAAAGAACAGCTAGAGCTTCTTTAAAAGAAATTCCCTTAACAAGTCGAACAAAATCAATGACATCACCTTGAATATCTCTTGAAAACCATTTAAAAGTATTGGTAGTTGAAAAAATCCGAAATGAATCATGTTCAGGATGTTCATAGACACTGCTAGAAACTTGTTTAAAGGAGATACCTAAACGACTTGCTACATCAAGAATTGAAATTTGCTTACATTCTTCTATTTCCATGCAATATCATCATTTTGTCGTAGTATTTGGCAGTGATGGTATTGATGATGATTCTTCTAAAGTTTTAGGAGTGGCCTTATCTAAATCATCCAACCCAGATTTCCAAACCTGTACTTGATTGACCAATAACTTACCTGGTAGTTTCGAATAAGACAACTTAACCGTTCTGGTTTCTGTCTGATTGGTCTTTGATTGGTTGGCATTCTTTAAATCAGATACATAGGTTACATTATAAGAGACCATGGCAATGGCTTGATTCATAGTCTGATTGACAAAGATATCAGCTTTTTCAAAATGATAATCCAAAATATAATCCTTATATACTTGGTTCATGGCATCATTTTGACTTGTCAATTCTTGAGAATAAGCCGATTCAGTCATATAAGGTTGAATACGTGTATTATTTTCTCCGAGCTTTTCTTTCGTATAGTACTGCGTCAAAAATTCTTTTACAGTATCCGATGACAAAATACTTGCTTTATCTTCTGCTTGTTTGTCCTCTACAAGTTTAGCTGCAGCCAATTCGATTTCTTTGCGACTTTGTTTAGCAGTAGAATGTTGACCAGCAGTATATCCCATCATGAGAACAAAACTAGTTGCAGCCACTGCTCCAACACTAATTAAGGCTTTAGTTTTGACTTTATTTAACATCTTAGACCTTCTTTCTATAAAAACTAGGTCAAGAATAACAAAAAGAACTTGTAAGTTTTATCACACCACAACGAAAGGTGATCCCTACATTTCAGGCGCAAAATCGTACAGTTCAGAGAAAAATATCAAAATTAGCTGTCTTCAGTTTATAATATAAATATGAATAAATTAAAAGAAGAAAATATGAGAAGAGCTCTTTCTCATATTGAACGACATAAACAAG
Organism: Streptococcus oralis subsp. oralis; assembly: GCF_000960035.1. Taxonomy (GTDB): domain Bacteria; phylum Bacillota; class Bacilli; order Lactobacillales; family Streptococcaceae; genus Streptococcus; species Streptococcus oralis_G. The sequence goes on along the minus strand of NZ_JYGR01000005.1, from coordinate 400,536 downwards.
CCATAAATACAAGTAATAACAGTGAGGATAATGATTTTCATAAATTACTGCTCCAATTTAGCTATGAAGTATATGAAAGAATTAAGGCTAATAAAAAACCTTATCCGAATTTAGATTCAGATAAAGTTTTTTAACCATCTAACAAGGTTACATACTTTCCTTAGTTTTGGAGTTTATGAAACGCCAACTGAGTCCTAGAACCAACATCAGATTGATGAAAAGGTACACAGCCGTAAAACTAGTTAACCCATGTTGTCTGATATCATCAAAGTATAAAGTCGGTTCAGTAAAGAACAAATAAATTCCATAGACCTCTACGAAAATAAGAAAACTGATTAAACCAATAAGGAAAAGTCCACTGGCAATAAGAAAGAGTCTCCATAAAAGAATGAGAATTCCTCCTACTGCTAAAAAAATTACTGGGATAAGGAGTAAATCATTCATGACTTTCTCCTTTCTAATCAATCAACTGACGATAATGGGTGGCAAGAGAGGAATCAAACTCTTCTAGTTTTTGAACCAATTCCAGATACTCCTCTTTTTCATGTTCTTCAAAGTCCACACCTCGATGATTCTGAAGAGCGATTTCCAATTGACTAGTGAGTTCTCGTTTGGAAAAGCTGTAATCGCCTGTCACTTCCTCATAATGTTCCTTTAGCTCCTTGTAGGCTTGGTATTCTTCAGGTGTTTGAAATCCCTGTACCAAAGCCTCTTCTAATTGATAATAGGTATCTTCCATCATAATCGTTACCTCGTTTCTTTCTATCTTTATTTTACCGCGCTTTTCTTTTCTTGTCCGCTATTTGTATCTATTTTTTAATCCAATTCAAAAGAAAGTTGCTCCTGCTTTTCTTTTCCTTTTTCGTGGAATTGTCTTAAGGCCTGATCAATAATATCTAAATCCGTTTCTGTTTCAATCAATGGCGCGAGTACATCGTATTCGGCCTTTTTAGTTTGATAATCCTCTTCCTTTGGAAAATTTTTCTCAATTTCTACCTTAGCAGTAGTCCATTTATCCTTTAATTCATCCAATAAGTTCTGAGTTTTCACTTGGTCCTCTTTAATGTGATCAATCGTATGCTGAAGTCTTTGAATTGTGCCCAAAGGAGAATACAAATCTAAACTGACGGAATATTGATTTTCTCCTACAATCTTAACAGAGAAGCTTTCAGGAAGAGGTTGATTTGTTGGAAGACTAAGCATTTTAATGTCAAATCCTCGATAGCTTGCTAGGGTACGGAATTCTTTGCTGTCAGCTTGATTATGACGGATAAGACGGTGTAGGGATTCCCCTGCTTCAGATCGTTGATCAAAAGCTTGCTTACCTACCGTCATAGAAAACGCCTGGTCTTTCGACATTTCAGACTGTTGAATGTCTCCTTCATATTTGCTTAATCGTTTCTCAAGAATGGGCATATTTTCTTCACAGTAGGAGACTGTATGACGATAGTGATCCTTGCTGCGTTGAAAGGCGCGTCTTTGATTTTCTAATAGAGTTAGATCATTCTCTAGTTCCATCTTATATTTGAGATAAGGATTACCTGTTGCTAGTGCCTTAAAATCAGAAGCCGTCATAGTCTGCTCATCAATGTCTTCTGCAGCACGAATCGGCTCCTTAGAAGTCATAATCTGCTTAATATAGCGGAGTTTGTTCTCCTGAGTTGCCCATAGATAATTATCAAACGAACCTTTGGTAATATAGTGGTAAATATCTACTTCCTTGTTTTCATTTCCCTGTCGGATTATACGTCCATTGCGTTGCTGGATGTCACTTGGTCTCCACGGAACATCCAGGTGATGAACTGCTTTCATCTTGCTCTGAACATTTAAACCTGTTCCTCCTTTTTCAGTTGAGGCAAGGAGAATCCGCACCTCTCCTGCATTGACCTTTCGAGACAAGCTATTCTTCTTTTCATCACTATTGGCATCATGTACAAAGGCAATTTCCTTACTAGGGATTCCTCTATCCACTAATAAAGCCTTTATTTCAGAATAAACATCAAAGCCATTATCCTTTTTCTTAGGTGTGCCAATATCTGAAAAAATCATCTGAGAAGCCTTATTTTCCATTCCCTCACGATAAATTCTTTCAACATTATCCACTACCTGAAGCAGTTTATGATTGTCTGCTAGACTATAACTAGAGTCCAATAAACGCATATCAATAGCTAGTTTCCGTGCCTCACCTGTAATTTTTAACATGTTATCCTGGCTTGGATCAACTGTTCCAAATTTGACCATATCTGATCTCATAACTAATTCTTCTAAATAGAGTTTCTGGTTTTCAGTTAACTCACTCTCAATAGGAATAATATGAGCTTCTGGTACAGGTAAATCCAACATATCTTGTGTTTGAATGTCGGCTGTTTCTTTATAGATTTTCATCAACTCAGGTAGATTGACAAACTTTTTAAATCGTTTCTTAGGTTGGTACTTATCCCCTGTAGGAGCTAATTCCATAGAGTTTTGAATTTCTCCAAAAGCACCTACCCAAGAGTCAAAATAATCAACTTGATAGCGTTTTAAGATATCTGGTTGAATATAGTTCATCATAGTATATAACTCACTAATAGAATTTGAAACGGGTGTTCCTGTCGCAAAAACAATATTCTTAAAATCATGTTCTTCCTGAATCTGTCGAACCTTCATTTCCATATCCACATTCTTCTTAGACGTTGTATTGGTAATCCCTGCTACATTTCCAAGTCCAGTAATCGGACGTATATTTTTAAAGTGATGTGCTTCATCCACAAAGAGAAAATCAATTCCTAGGTTCTCAAAATCAATAAAACTATCACGATTAAAGCGTTGCAATTCTTCCAATTGTCTTTCTAGACCACTTATTGATTGCTCTGCTTCTTTAACGGTATACTTATTTTCAGAATGTGTTTTAATCTCTCGTAGTTCATTGAGTTTATCCTCTATATAATTCATCTGTCTTTCCTTACTGACAGGGATTTTTTCAAATTGAGAATCCCCAATGACAATGGCATCGTAATCTCCTGTAATAATACGTGACACAAATTGTTTTCTTCTCGCCTTCACAAAATCTTTCTTAGTGGTCACAAAGACCTTTTTAGTAGGGAAAAATTTCATGATTTCTTGGCCAAATTGAGCAGACAAACTAGAGGGCACCACATACAAGGGCTTATGAACCATCCCCAACTCCTTTAATTTAAACCCAGCACCAAGCATGGTCAAGGTCTTTCCTGAACCTACCTCATGAGCTAATAAAGCTCTTTTTTCTTCTACGATTCTTTGAATGGCATTCTCTTGGTGAGGACGAAGACTGATGTTTTGTGCCAAGCCATCAATGACTAGATGGCTACCGTCATACTCTCGACTAACCGTTCGATTATAAAGACGATTATAGCTTTCCTCAATGACTTGTTGGACTTCTGGATACCGTGAGACAAACTCTTGAAAGAGCTCTTGTAAATGCTGCTCTTTCGCTCTTAGAACAGAGGTTTTTTCCAAATCTGTGATAGTCTTTTTCTTTTCTCCTTCCGTAACAGTCATAGTAATCGTCGGTTGGTTTGAGTTTAGTAAATTCTCAAAAATCTTTCTTCCTGTATCATAACGTGACCCACTGACTCCAAGACTACTATCTTTGGCACTTGAATAGCGATAAGCAAATGATGTCCTTAAATGAACCTGGCCATCGACAGGATTCACTTCAATGACTTGTTCAACATCTGGCGAAGACAATTCAAATTCACGATTGGTAAAACATTCAAAGGCAAATTTACCATAAACGGATTGAGGAATCCAACGTGAACCTATTTTAAACTCAATATCTGCCAGATGAATCCGTGGAGGGCGAACAGATTCTAACAAATCTAAAGCATGGGACCAGTCACAATCTTGATTGTTTTCCTCCACTAATAGTTGAACTACTTCTATCTTGTTGAGAATATCTCCTGATAAAAACTGGTTCTTAGAAAGATATTTTCTTTCTCCTCTTAAATAGCTTTCTGGATCCATTAAAATCTGGTCTCCTAACTCATCTAAAATAGCAGCTTGGCTATGTTCAGGATAAATTGATACCATATAGTCTAAATCAACACCTCTACCATCCGATAAACTGGAGTTTAAGGCATCTAAAGCCGTTGAAACTCTTGCAATCACTCTCTCCGGCCTAACCAATGCTTTCTCAAAGGCTAAAGATTTTTTATATTTTACTTTCTGACTTTTAGAATCAATGTATTCATCTTCTAAACTAGCTAGTAAGGAATACTTATCGTCACTATCAAATAAGTTCCGATTAACGGACGCATTCAAGTATCCAAATTGACTTACAAAACGGTCATATTCACGATTGAGTTTACTAAGTAATACCTGAAAATCTGTTCGACTATAATCTGGATGACGTTGAATTTCAATTAAGGATTGATAGGTTTCTCTCAAATCAACCATTCCCCTAATGCGACTAATGTCCTTATCTGATAAGGGGCTTTCATAAAATACAGTTTTTTTGAACAAGCCCTTATATTTCCCTCTTTTACTCGCTTCTTCTGACTTGTAAACATCTAGTGCTTCCTCATCAGTCAAATGAAGTTGCACGAATCGGTCTATTTTATGTTCAGACAAAGAACTGTCCCAAGCTTTAAACTCTCCCTTCTCGTCTACATAATAACTAATTTCGTCTACTTTTGAGCTTTTTCGAATACCATGCGTATCTCGGTAATAAATTTGATTTCCCTCATATCCAAAAGAATACAGCGCTAAGTCCTCACGTATACGACTTGGGACAGAATTATCCACTTCTTCTTGGATAAAAACAGGTGCTTTCAAAGAATTGTCAATTGGTTTAGGTGCTTCCACATTCTCTAATGCTTCCATTATGTCAGTAGCTAATGTTTCTGATACCCCCTTAACATTAAGGGTTCCTCCATTAAAATTACGTACCTCATATTCACCCAAAACTTGCGTATTGTATTTCCCATCAAAATAAGGATTGATCCAGACACGCTTATCCTCCTCAAAGGGAATAGAGCCACTAAAGACAAGTTCCTCCTCATTAAGATTCTTTGCTTGATCCTTTTGAAAGAAGAGGAGATCTGTAGTCACTCGGGTACCTGCAATCTTTTTAAAAGCCGTGTCCGGCAAACGAACTCCCCCTAAAAAATGAGTGTTGGCTTTAATCTCTTGTAAGACATTATCTGTCCTCTTATCCATTGTCCCGATAGATGAGATAATCGACACTTGTCCTCCATCTCTTACTAAATCAAGTGAGTGTTTGACAAAGTAGTCATGAATCATATAAGGTTTATCATAGTTTTTATCAGCAATTCGAAAATTTCCAAAAGGAACATTCGTTAAGACTAAATCAAAACTATTATTTTGATAGGGAACTTCTTCAAATCCTCGCACTTCAATATGGGTATTGGGGTGGAGTTGTTTTACGATTGCGCCTGTCACGCTGTCTAATTCAACTCCATAGAGTTCTGACCTCTCTCGTATACTTCTAGGCATAGCCGCAAAGAAGTTCCCAGTCCCCATAGAAGGATCTAAAATCCTTCCTCCTTCAAAACCATCATCCAATAATTTTTGCCAAATCTGGCGAATAATCATAGGGTCTGTATAATAGGCTGTGAGAGAACTTTGTTTCATAGTGGAGTATTCTGATTTACTTACTAAACTCTTAAGAGTTAAACGTTCTGTTTCATACTTTGGATTGAGTTCATCGAAAAATTCATTGGCAAGACCGCCCCAGCCGACATACTTGGCTAGTAGCTCTTGTTCTTCTGGATTCGCTTGTCGTCCCTCTTTTTCTAATCTTTTAACAAGTTCAATTGCGACGATATTCGTTTCAATTTTTTCTCGATTTGTCTTAGGGTAAAAGTCCTCTAAATCATCTGGAAAAACAAAATCTTGAACAGGGACATCCGTCTCTTCTATGCCTACAATAAGCGTTTCTGTTTCCTTATCCTTATCTTTTTTCTTTTCAATTTCTTCTTCCAGGTAGGAAAATAAATCTATTTCCTGACTTTCACTTGATGAATCCATCTCAATCTCTGAATCTTCTTTTTCAAGTTCTACGAGAGACAATACTTGTTCAATCTCTTCCAAACTATTCAAGTATAAGATAGGATTCTCTTCAAATAACTGGTTGGAATCATTGAATAGCTCTAGGCGAACTAAGTCATTTAACTGTGCATTTTCAATCGAAACCAACTGAAATACTTGTCCTCTATAACTTACTTGTGAACCGATTGGATATTCCCTCAAAGCTTCTTCTACAATTTTATCTACTTTAGATAGGGAATGAACTTCCACATTTTCTTCTACCTGCTCAATATTATCTAAAGGTAAGACCACTTCCGCTACTCGCTTAGACTTTTCGATTTTAGCTTTTACATCATCAAAGTGAGTAATAATCTTCAGCTTTTGTGTCAGTGGGAGTTGTTGGTAGTTTTCTTCATGATGGACAAGTTCCGTAACACTATCTAAAGTAGCCATTAATTCAGAACCCAAATAGGCTAGAACATCTCCCTCTTTTCCTTCAAAATGAATCTCAAGAACTTCTTTTTTAACCTCTTTGGAATCAACCATTAGAAGAAACTCCTCTATATCTCTACTAATGCGGTCAGATAGATTATTCGCAACCCGATAGACATTGACTAAATTGACATCCTGATTCTGAAGACATACAAGCTCACTTAATGGTTCTAACTTCTCTTTTTCAGATTGGATATAAAATCGAGTGGAAAGGTTATAGGTTGCGACTTCTAGCACCAAGTATTTCTCCCAACTACTTAATTGAGATAATTTATCTAGACCCGCTTGTCCAAAATTTCTTGTGTAACTTTCTAAATCTTGGTCATTATTTTCAGAACTAGCCTCTAGGAAAGAAACAATATCTTGATCAAAAGAATAGACATGAGGTATCTCTTCTATCTTGACCTCTTCAGCCAAAAAACTCTCTACCAAGTCCTGCCATTTCTCATCAAAATGTTGCGCCTGATAGCGAAGAAATAGGTCCATTTTCTCCCTATCTTTTGGAATTGTTCCACGAAACATAGCCAATAATTTCATTACTTCCATACTCGCTCCTTTCATCTATACGAAAATAGGAGAATCACATGATTCCCCTACAACTCTATCTCCATTTCAACCTTTTGAGGACTGGTTTCTAAATCACTAGACAAAAGAGAAACGGCATCTGTTCTCATGTAGTAAGTATATAAGTCTTCAAGGTCTTGTTCGTTTTCAATCCCTGTTTCAATACTAATAAGAGCCTGTATAAATTCCTTGTAGTGACTCTCCATCATATCTGAAATCTTTTGTTTCATTTCCATAAATACTGAAGACGGTTCAGTTATACTTGTTTGGTCTATGTCTTGTAAATCCTTTTCTAAGGGATTGGTTCCTTCTTCTACTTCCACTAAATCTGAACGTCCATCACCATCAGAATCTGCGCTAAGAGGATTGGTTCCTAGCGCCAATTCTTGAGCATCAGTTAATCCATCTTGATCCGAATCACGTTGATAAATGGCTTCCATATACTTCCTTCTTTCCTAGTTAATCTTTTTTCACTCCAATCCTACCAAATATTCCTTGAAAGAAGTATCACAACAAAAAAAGAGAACGAGCCAAAACTGCGTTCTCCTGAAAATGATAAAAATATATTTTATGCCACAAAAGATATGTAAACTAATCTTTTAAATAATAAAAAAGTTCCGACGTTTGTAAATGTTTTGAATAAATGGAAATTACTTTTTGACCTTTTGGAAATACTGTCTTTCTCTTCAAATCTATTAAAGATTGAGGAACAATTTTCCTAGATGTCTCTTTCAATGTTAATGCTAGTATCTGTTTTCTTGTACGTAGAGCATAATCAAACTCCAAATACAAATAACGTCCTGAACCAGTTAGATGAACATGCTTTCCCAATAACTCCTCAATGGATCCTAAAACTTGTAACTTTTGCATCGTGGTTCCATCTTTTTTTATTTTCAACTCATCAATTATGACATGTCTATTTAAACAATCGTCAAAGAAACTGCCTGCACCTTTTCGGTAATCAACACCACATAGGTGCATGAAATTAGTAGGTGAAAAATGAAGTTCAACACTTTCTATTTCAGTTTCATAATACATGATTTTGCCAACGAAGTGCTCTTTAAAAAAAGAAGCCGCAATTTGTAACTGAGTAAAAAAACGCTGAAGTTTTATTTTTTCGGTGTAATTTGGATTACGATAATCTCTAGAATCTGCCATATTTTCCTCACAAAAAAGATGGTTTACAGAGTCTGTAAGCCACCTAGTCAGTCGGTTTATTCTGGTGTCTGCCACCGCTTGGCCCTTACGTCCAAGATTGCTATCGGATTTCGTTCTGGTGTCCGCCACCGCTTGGCCCTTATGTCCAAGATTACTATCAGATTGACCATGAGCCGACCACTCATCTACACTATTTATTTTACCTGAAAATAGCTGAAATTTCAAGTCTAAACTCTTCTATTTCGTAGTATAGGCAAAACTGATTGCACTATCTGCTTGCGAGATTTTTCTAAAGGTATAGTTAGGGTTGCCACCATAGTTTGTCTCAGACACAAGGAAAGAACCATCATCATATACTTTCTCGACAAAAGCCACATGACCGTAGATGGCTGGTGTGCCATGTGTACCTCCCACAAAAGAAACAATGGCACCTGCTCTTGGTGTAGAGCCAGTTTCCCCACCAAGACTTGAAGCTGTCGCAACCCAGTCCTGACCATTTCCCATGGTATTAATGATTGAAATCTTCTCTCCGTTTCTACCTTTTAGCTTTAATCCTAACTGGTTCATACGAGCTGCAACACCCCATGTACATTGTCCATAGGCATAGGCCATACCATCTCCACCACCAGGAACAGAATGATCATACAAGTCCCCACGAACCCCTTCAAGGGATTGCGGGTCACTTTTTGCCTGTCCTCCATTTGTTTGGCTGAAGCCTTTTTCAATTTGGTAATACCATTCCGTTGCTCTGGTTTGTCTTTCCAGTAGTTTGTCACCAGAATTTCCCTCCCAATAGGTGAGGAAGAGTTGGGCGAGATTGGCTGCACTGCCCGTATTTTTAAAGAAATCCTTTAACCAACTTTGATAGTAAGGACTATCCCCATGAAGCATAAAATCAAGTTGGAGGTCTAAATCATACCACTTCTTATTTTTGCTATGTGCATAATTCAATAAAGCTGTATGACGTGTTGAACCATCTGCAGTATCCGTCCATTGCCCTAAACCTAAACCTCTATGAAGAATATTAGGATAAGCACCACTATAAATGGCTGGTCCTCCAATCGCTAACCAGCTTTCATCATCCCATGAGGAATCGGTAGCTCCAACTGGAGGAGATAAATAATCTCCCTCAGCTCGTTTAGGATTGATAGAAGACTCTACCGACCAATTTCCTAAAATAGCCGCAATGGCTTGGGGACTTGCACCTTGAGATTTCAAAAACTCATAAATATGTTTTGCTCGTTCAAACTCATCCCCACCAAACTGACCAATGGCTGGTAAGATAGTGGTCTGAAGTTGAATGACTTTTGGAAAATAAAATTGCGGATTGACATACACCAATTTTTCTTTCTTGTTCTTATACTTTTGATAGGAAACTTTCAAGCCTGTATCGTCTGGCGTCTCACCAATAATATCACCCGTTAGGACTCTTGTCCCCTCAATCGCACGGCCATTATGAATAGAATACAAGGTCAATCGACTCTCATTCTCTCCTTTTCCGTTAGTGAGAATAATATTGTCACCATCTAGAGATACAACTCCATCCATTGGTGCGACAATCGTTTGGTGAGCCTTTGCTTCTAGTAGAATGTACTCCTGAAGAGTAGGTTTCCCATCTAAATCATAGTATCCATAACGATAAGTCATGGTTAAACTATCTTCGTTACTTTTCCCTTCAAACGGATTGTCCAATTCCTGCATGGAAGCATAGACCCCTTCTTCTTTTAGTTCTTTCATTTCCTCTTGATCGTCTTTCGAGAGTTTATACTTAGGAGTTTCATAGAGGTCTTGCATGGATTTCAAATCTTCCCCATCGTTTAAATCATGCCACAAAGTAGATAGATAATCCTTGTAAGTTTCTGAACTAAATAAGTGAACTGGTTTGTGTAACTCATAGTCATGGAATTTAAAGTTCATATATCCCATCACATCATCAACTTTTGTGTAATAAGTAATTCCTTTGTCATTTGTGCGAGTATGTTCTGCATCTTCCCAAGTTAGGTGGGTATAAGCTTTTGTTAATTCAAATTCATCTTGTTGAATCAAACTAGCAGATGAAAATCCTAAAAAGAAGCTCATCATAAATAAGAGAAGAAAGACTAATCCTCCAACTATCCATGTTGCAGGATTTCCAGCCGCAAATGTAAAGAAGGAAAAGGCTGCTTTTATTTTTTGATAGATATTTCGGACACTTGTAAGACCTTGTTTCTTTAATTTTCGAAACCGATTTTTAAAGGAACTTGGATTCTCTTTCGCTAGTTTCCATCCTTTTCCATCCTTAAAATGATGGTATCGCTCTTTTGTGTTGGTCAGTCTTTTCTTGGTAAAACGACCTGTTGCTTGTCCTGTTTTGACACTAGCTTTTCCAAGATTATAAGAAAGCCGACTGTAGCGTTTCCCTTTTCTAATGGTCTCTTGAATTGTGCGATAGCCTTCTAAATCTTCATTTTCTGAAGCTAACTCTCCACCTTCACGTCCAAGAACATAAAGAAAAGTTTTGGCTTTCCTACTGACTTTTTTGGACTTATAGGCTTGTTTAGTAGATTTTAGATTCTCTTTTGCAGCCTTGACTTCTTTCTTAGCTTTTAATTCTTCTATACTCTTCCCTTGAAAGAAAAAATTGGATTTTGCTTTCGATTCCTGACCGTAGAGAAATTTTTGATTGGTTTTTCTTTCTTTACGACCCTCTTTTCTTTCTTCTTTTGCTTCTACCTTTGCTTCCTTAAATTGCTTCTTGGCTATTTTCAATCGTTTCTTAGCATGAGGCAACCGTCTGTCTCTTAATTCTTTCCGATTCAAAAGAGATGGAGGACTATTTTGAAGAATATGATTGTAGTCTTCATTTGCTTGTTTTACTCTAGCCTTTGAAGCTTCTCTCATCTCCTCTAGCTTTTCTTTTATCTCTTTTTTCCATGCTTTTTCATCCAGTACAGCGGAATCTTTTTTCTGTTTCCTTACCTCCTTCTTTCCTTTTTTCAAGAATTTCTTCTCATCTTTTAGACTTCTTCTAAATGCCTTTCGGGCACGTATGATTTCTCTTTTATCCTTCATTTACCTTCCCCTTAATTAGAAGCCATTTTATCAGGATCTGTACTCATGATATCAAACAATTGTGTACCTTGAGGAATCTTATTTTTAAAGGGAACGACAACGGAACCAGCTTTTATTAGTCCTGCCCCTTTTTCTGGATTGACTAAGTATTTTTCGAGTTCTTTTGACAAGCCTAAGAGTTGAACCAGTTCTTCTCTGTCATTTTTTGCTTGCTTGAGAAGAATCATAAATTCACTATTTGCAATAATCCGTCTACCATTTGGATCTAACAATAAGGTTTCAACATTTTGAGTTATTCCAGTCGGACTGGCTCCATATTTTCTGACACGACTCCACAATTTAAAGAAGAAATCACTGGCATATTTATCTAGTAAGAGAAGCTGCATTTCATCAAAATAAATCCAGGTCTTCTTCCCTAATTTTTGATTCCGAACGACACGATTCCATATCTGATCAAAAACAACCATAAGGGCAATTTGTTTCAGCTCATCTCCTAACTTTTTAACATTATAGATTAAGAAATTAGATCCTGTCTGAATATTGGTCTTATGAGAAAAAATATCAAGAGAACCTTCGACATACAGTTCCATATCAAGTGCCAAATTCTGCGCTTCTTCTTCTGGTTGTTGGCTCAAGACAAAGACCCATTCTTCCAAAGAAGGCTCTTTAAATGACTGATAGGTGAGTCTCGTAACTCGGTCGATAATCGATTTTTCTCTTCCATCCATTTTTCTATCCAATAACTTGCCGATAAAGGATAAAAGAAATTCTGATTTTACCTTTACAGGATCTTCATCCATATTTTCCTCAGACAAGTCAAGGACATTGAGATAAGTTTGGGAGTCGGGCGCAATATCAATCATTTCTCCACCAAAAGCTCGTCCAATGATACTGTATTCTGCTTCTGGATCCACGATGATAATTTCAGTATTTTCACCAGATTCCTTGATTTTGGTCGTGATAATTTCATGCTTGGTTGCCATCCCTTTCCCAGCTCCTGATGTTCCTAAAATCAGACCAGACGGTGTATTTAATAGGCTTCGATCAATGGTAATAATATTGCTTGAGATTTGATTGATACCATAATATTTCCCACTACGGTCTTGTAAGTCAACTGAAGTCCATGGAGAGTTCACTGCTATATTGGACGTTAATAAACTCCGTGATACGCCCTCTAAAAAATCACAACCAAATGGCAGCAAACTATTAAAGGCTGCTTCTTGCATATATGGAAGTTTATCAATCATTAGGTCATTTGAGCCGGCCACTTGTTGAATCGTGTCTAGAGCTTGTTTAAGTTCTTCTTCATCCTGACCAAAAACACCAATCAAAAAGACTGTTTGAAATAGTTTATCTCCTGTCTCTGTCATGGTTTTTAAGAGTTCTTCAGCTTCATCGATATTGCTTTCTAATACATGGCCTACTTTTTCTAAATAGATACCTGTACGGGCAAGTTTTTGTTGTTCCCCAATCTTTTGGGATTCCATCAAGGTCTTCTTTGTTCGTAGTTTCTTCATGGCATCTGCCTTGGTCGAACTTTGAGCATGAAGGCTCACTATCAATTCCAAATCTCCTTGCATGAGGTCTCGGATAAACTGATCACCTAATTCCATGCCGTAGTCTCTCACATAGACAATCTGCAATAAGCGGTCATTGATTTGTAGGTAATTCTTGTTTTTGAAATCTAAGAGATTAGGCGCTATGAAGTGACGAGTTGTCTGACCAGATCTCGTTAAATCACAGTAAGAAAAAGGAAGATGGTGTTCTCCTCTAAGCATATCGGCCAACAAGTTGACACGGTCTTCTCCAGCCAAGGATTCAAAGCGAGCATCAATTTCTGAGAAACCACTCTTGAAATATTCGCCAATTTGAGACAAGGAACGATAGGCTTGTTTTGGATTAGAATCCTTTCTACCAAAACTAATCAGTTTCACAGCTGAAAAGTTATTTTCACCACTGTCTAAATTCTGATTCATCATCCGATTCAATTCTTTACGATAGCTATCATATCCATCTTCTTTTACTTCATACAAAACACTTTGTCTGAATTTTTCTAAATTCAATCTTTTATTAAAGATAGTCAATTGGAAGTTGGTTTGGTCATCTAGGGAGTTAATCAAATCAGAATACTTCTCAATGATTGCCCCCTTATCTTCTAAACCAACGGTCTGGTAATTGACATCACCAAGTAAATAGCTTTGTGAGAAATAATCTTCTTTTACCTGCATCAGACCATTTTGATACAGGGCTTGATAGGAAAGGGTATTAGCCGTTGATGGTAACACTTCCTCTTTTTTCCCTTTAACTACTTCTTTCTGATTAGTCATTGAAGTTTTTTGTTTCTTTAATGTATTTGATTTTCTTTTCATGTTCAGATCCTTTCTTTCCTGTAATTGTGCGTAGGGGAACCGTTAATTCAAAATGAAGACGGTATTTCAAATAATGTTCAAAATATAAATCATTGGGTTTATAGACTCCAAAAAGCATGAGGGGGATGGTAAAAGCAAACACAAAACCGTAAACAAACCAATCTCCAAATTGCCAGAAAAAGAGATTCAAGCCCAAAACAATAATTGTGACAATAAAGGCTGGTAAAACAAAGATGATTTGTCTTGTGGTGAAACCTAACCAAGCCCTGTGTTGGTATTTTGAGATGTCTTTAAAGACACGTGTATTCATGACTTTCCTTTCTAAAAAGGCTAAGAAGCATTCACTTCCTAGCCTTTATCTAATTACATACCTAAGATGGAGCGAGCCGTACGTTGAGAACCAACGAGGGCAATAATCAGTAAGATAGCTTGTACCAAACTACCAAACATAATCGCAAGTGATTGCAAGACTCCTGCACCATTTGAAACAGCTATTTTCCCAGCAGATTCAAACAAAGGAACAAGAGAAACAATCAGAAAAATAAGAACCCCTTGTACCGCATAGACCATAATATTTTTTAAATAGCCAATACCAATAGACTTCCATTCATCACTTAAAAATGTTGGAATCGTAAGAGGGGCAAATGGAATCATAAGGTAGAGTTGAATAAATCGAATAGATACCAAAAGATTGACCATGGCTGCACTTACTATCCGAACAAGCCAAATGAGGAGGGCGAAAAATCCCACAATCATCCGGCCAATAAATCCTGACCCTTTTAATCCAGAGATGGTATCATACTTTGCCCCACCGTGAGCCACAATCGAGGCCACTTGTTCAATGGCGTGACTCGCAATCCCGATGATGGCTTCTACAATGACGGTAGTGTTGGTAATTACCACTGCGACCATAATATAACTAATCAACATCGGCGCTAATGCTTCAAAGGTCATCGCTCCACCAGAGTTAGCAATTTTCTTTGCCATCTTCGAAAATTCTAAGATGAGAACAACTGATAAAATCGCAACTCCAAGAGGCTGCATGACACTTTTAGTAATACTAGACATATAAGTCCAAACGGTTGGATTGTAGCTAGATAGAGATTTAATCAGATCTACCGTAGATTGTAAATCTACATTAAATCCTTCAAATAAATTTTCAGCTGATATTTTTTCAGATGCAAGGTAAACAAAGGGTGAGACTAAACTAAGATTCATGTCATTGTTTATCCTCCTAAATTGAAATCTGGGTTACAAAGGCTCCAGCAGCCCCGACCATAACACCACCGACAATTTCAAGAATGGCATTCCGAACACCTGGTCCACCATCTTTAATGTTAGTTGCAAGGTTGACAATCCCCACAACAACGAGAAAGGCACCAACCGCAATCAATCCCTTCTGTAACAAAGACATAGCTTGTGCAAACATAGCACTTGCGTCTACTCCATAAACAAAACCTTTAAAATGCGTAATCATCTATTTCCTCTTTTCTATTTTTATTTTAAACTAGATTCAAAAGTTAAATCACGAATTCTAAGGCCTTCAAGATGATTTTCTTGACTTTGATTCAAAGGATTGATCTGATAGTTCCACCACCGTTCATCAGTTTCTTGATTAGCTAGGTACTTCCAGTTTGGATGCTTGGTTGAATTGTATTTTTTGCTTTTAAAGACAGGCATATTGGCAATTCGGACCAAGCATTCATGCCGTTTCATATTTCCGACTTCATCAGGTGTCATTAAATCACGAGCAATCTTTTGATGAGAAAGGGATCCTGAACCTGTCTGACCAAAGGAACGACTAGTATTTCGAACATCAATGGTTTGTTTACCGAGTAAGCCACTCATAAATTTAAAGGTATCTTCATCATTCCCACCTAAGTAGACTAAGCTATCACAGTTCCCAAGAATGGTTTTCCAAGCTTCTTTTTCTTTATAAAGCCCTTGAAGTTGGGCAATATTTTGTAGAATAGGAACGAGACTCATATTTCGAGAACGGACTGTTGAGGTTTGTTCAGCAAAATCTGGGATTTCTCCGATATTTGCGAACTCATCTAAGTAAACTCTCACATGAAGAGGCAATTGACCCTTAAAATCAATATCTGCTTGTCTTGTTAGGGTTTGAAATACGGTTGAAAAAAAGAGGGCTGAAAGAAAGCGAAAGGTACTATCGTTATCTGGGATAACTAGGTAAACCATTGATTTTTCCTTGCCCCATGTCTTCATATCAAGGGTATCTCTTTTGGTCAAATCCATGACACTTTGAATATTGAAGAGGGCAAATTTAGCAGTGGTTACAGCTATAACAGAATCCAGAGTCTTATCCTTATAATTTTGAAAATCTGCCCAATTTCGCATGGTGAAATTTTCAGTTCCATACTTTTTAGCATAATTTTCAAATAGAATTTCTAAGACACTTTTTTCTTGGTTTTCACCCTTGGATAAGTGTTTAATGAGTTTTGAGATTTCAGCAAAACTTGGATAACGCCCTCTTTTTTTTCGCTCTTCCACTTCTTTTTTTTGACGTTTCAACAAGTTTTGATATTCCTTTTGACTTAAACGACTTTCTTCTATGAGCTGTTCTCTTGTTTTAGGTGGATTATAGAAATCGACCAAGTAAGAGGCTAAAGCTCGTACCAAAGTCATAGAAGCTTCATCCCAAAATGGGTCACTTCGGGAGCCAGAGCCTTTGGTGTTATTAAAATAAACCGTCAGCATGCGATTCAAATCATTTTCTGTCTCTATATAGCGAAAAGGATTGAAGCCATCTGAGTTCTTCATATTGACTAAATCTAACACCTTTACTTGGTAACCATGTTCTAAAAAGAGTTTGCCTGTTTTCTCGGCCAAGTGATCTTTAGGATCCACCACAATATTAGAACTATTCATCTGAATTAGATTGGGTTTCACAAAACGAAATGTCTTCCCACTTCCTGAACCTCCTATCACCGCAATATTCTTATTTCTATCATATTGGGGTGGTTTTTTATCTAATAATGACAAACGAACATCTTGTGCTAAGATCGTATCATGAGAAAATTCCTTACCGTAAAAGAGCTTCTTTTCTTTTAGAGTTCCAAAACGGGCGCTCCCGTATTCTACCCCTTCTCGGTATTGTTTTTTACCAGTCTCTAAATAGAGATAAACCAGCAACATCATCACAAAGCCTAGTAGAAAAAAAGCACTGGATTTTCCAGTAAAGGAAACATTCCATGGCGACTGAAGAACTTCATCTTGACCTTCCATCAGAAGATGAGTCCATTTATCTAATGTATTTCCAGTATAGGAATCATACAAAAGCGTCAAACGATGAAAAAGATAGCCTAGTAAGATACCTAACAGTGAGAATAGTAGGAATTTCTTTCCACTGTACATCATCTCACCATCTCTTTCTGTTTGACGGCTCCTTCTTGTCTAAAGGTAATTTGGGATTTAGCCTCATCAATTGCATCGTCTAATGACTTATCCATGGTAAAATCAGCTAATTTCTCTGGATCATTAACCATTTTTTCTAACAAATGGTCTAAATGATTGTCTAGAATCGAACGGTCTTTCGTGTAGAAATGTAGAGAATCCCCTTGCCAAGCGATGGCCAAAGGAATCTCTTCTTTTTCTAAAAAAGCTTTAAATTTCTCTATATCAATTGGTTTGTCTAAAAAATCTTTTTTCAGATTAATCGTATCAATCGAATAAGGAGATTGTAGCAATTCTTCTAATTTCTGCACCCCTATCTTATAGGCGGAATCCTGTGCCAAAGCCTGACGTCTAGACCATTCTAGAATCTTTAAGAGACTTTTGACAGTAAATAAAACACTACGCTCAGCATATTGAACTGCCATTCGTTCCTGCTGTTCAGAGGACATCTGATGCCTCCTTCTTCACAAATAGCAGCTTTCCTTCTTTATAACGATAAGCTATCAATTTCTGACGTTGTTTAATCGACTTGACAACCTGCAGTAGATCTCTCGAATAAGGTTCTCGAAGAGTAACTTCTACTGCTTTCCCATCAAAGATACCAACACGTTTAAATTCAATGTAGTCTTTTTTGAGATGTCCTAATCCCATACCAAAAGGAAAGTGATGAATCAATTGGATGGTACAACCACCTTTATTTCCCATTTGTTTCAAATCATACAAGTTTACTACCTTCATGATTAACTCCTTTATCTAGTTTGTCGCATCGTTTAAGTCTGGTAACGATAAACTCCGTGTCTGTTAGAAAATTCTCACACACGTCTTGTGCCAGTTGCCCTTCACAGGGAAATACTCTCAGTCCCTACTTACACAGGCACGCTAATCAAGACGGAGTGGATTCAATTTTCAAAGAACAGGTAGCTTTATTATAGATAAGAGTAGTTGAAATTTTTATCACATTTCTTATTTTTCTGTCGAGCTAAATTCATATTAATCAAAGAGTTTGAAATAAAAGACTAACATTATTACATAACGTTAGCATTTCATTTCCCTAAAACAAGCTAATTTGGTCTAAAAAAGCAGCAAACTATAAACTAGTAGGTTCCACACCAAATGTAGACCCATACTTCCCCATAAGTCAGATTTATAGCGCACCATCCCTAAAAAGATCCCAAGTGAAACATATAAACACCAAGCTAGAATGGTTCCTGGATGATGTACTAAGGCAAATAAAACACTTGTCAAAGCAACTCGAATATCTAATTTTATGACCAGATTCCATAAAATTTCTCGATACAGAAATTCTTCAACCATACTCGCATTGATTAAGAACAATAAAAATGAAAACCAAGGAACCTGATGTTGAAGGCCAATTAAGTTTGCTTGATTCGTGGTTCCTTGAGCATGAATCAGACTAAAACATAGACTTATAATCAGTAGGCTAACGAATCCAATACCAAGCCATTTCATCCTAGTTTTCATATTGACCTTGACCACTTGTTTTCGTTGGCCATACATCCATAAAAAAGAAATGAGCGACGCACAATAGAGAATCTGTAGTATGGTTAACTCACCAATACAAAGCAATTTCAGTAAGTATAGGGATACCAATAAGACATTTACTTGTTGGAATATATAAACTGGAATTATTCTTTTCATAGTTACCTCCGAAATAAATCTTCATAATCTAAATCTAATACCTGCACAATCCTTTCTACCCATGGACTTTGAGGCATTCGTTGTTCCATCTTGTAGTGGCGTATTTTTTGATACAAACGATTCAATTCACTTGGATAGTGAAACTCTCCCGCAAACATTTTTCTGGTTAACTCAATCCAGCTAATATTTCTTTCAGCCAAAATAATGGACAAGTTCTCCCAAAATCGTTCAGCCATATTGCTTCTCCTTTAACTAGATAAATAATGTGTTTGTGCCATGTAAATCAATTGTTTCGTATCTCTTGGCAATAGAGCTCTAGCCTCTTCCAAATTCAGATTTGGATAAACCCGCTTATTTGAAACCGCAAGAGGAAGCCTGATGCATAGTTCAGGATTTTTTAATATCATTTCAATGAAATCCGTTAATCTTAGATTGTCACGGTTCTTAAATCGTAATAAATTGGGAGATAGAAACTCAAAACAATCTGAAGAATAGCTCATCATCTCAATTAATTTATCCTTTGTCATTTCAGAAATCGAATGACAAGACACCTCGATGCCATACTTTTGAAAGAAATCCAAAAGAAGTTGATTTCTTTGGCTATTTTTACTTAGATAGAGATCAATCATGGGAGACCTCCCAAAGATTCGGTTCCATTTGATATTCTGAGACGATTAAGGAATCTAATGAATTTGAGAAGTTAATCGATTTCTTGTCTTCATCATAAGCTTTTACAGTTACTTGGGTTGTAAGTATTCCCTCTTCTCCCTCGGCTCGATAGCCTTGTCCATATAAAACAAAAACAAGATTTTGATGATCATCTACAAAGGCATCAACCCCATTCTTTATGTCTTGACTTTCAAGGAATTCCATAACGTTTTGAAGATAGGACTCGTAAAATAGTGGGTAGTTATGTTTTTTATGGTAATCATCTAAAAATGTTACTTCAAACTCACATGGATAATTGGGCATCAAAAATAATTGTTCATCCAGCTGTTTGATTTCTGCATCATGTAATTCTGTTTCTAATTCATCACAATCTAGTATTGATTCTTTATTTAATGCTTTCATCTTTTTCCTCTATTTCTTTTAATTTCTTTGCGATCGCGGCAATCACAGGAACGGTTACACTATTACCAGCTTGTTTATAGAGCTGACTATTACTAGAGACTTTTCTCGCAGCTTCAAAAGCCCAATCAGGAAAGCCCTGCAAGCGAAAACACTCTTTAGGAGTGATTCGTCGTATCCTCAGACGGTAAAATTGTCCATCTATCAAGACACCAGCTACATGATAAACTTGTTTATCTTCTCCTTCATAGCTACCCACTACTACTCCCATTTGACCACTAGTTGTTAACGTATTCGCTATACCTTTTCCAACTCTACCACGCCGATACTGAGAACTTGGTCTTTCCAAATTGATTGAATCTCCAATCTCTGCTTGAGCGTATCCTTTTTTAGTTGCTTCCCTGACTTTTAAAAATTGGATTGGTTCTGGAATCAGTATTTTGGGAATTTTATCTCCTCCTTGCATCGTAGTCAGTGTTGGAGATAAGCCCTCACTTCCATAGACGCGACCGGTCTCCTTAAAGCTAGTGGGTAAATCTCCAACAACGACAATGCCATGACGATCCTGAGTATTTAAAGTAAACATCGGCTCTTGATTTTCCTTAAAGCGTCTACCATTTTGTCTCTTGTCTAATCTGTCTGGTGTCATACAAGGAATCGCAATCTTAAATCCTTCTCCTTTCCCACGAACTAAGGTTGGCGCAAGACCTTCTGAATAATAAACTTTACCGCTCATTCCACTTTTTGATGGATTCAAATTTCCTAATGTTTTTAAAATCTCAGAGTTAGTTGCTTGACCTTCTCGTCTGAAAGGAAATAAGAGTCTGGTACCTTTCTTTCTAGAATGTCCGATAATAAACACCCTCTCTCTGTTTTGGGGAACGCCAAAATCCTTACTGTTAAGCACCTGCCACTCAACATCAAACCCCAACTCATCAAGTGTGGTAAGGATTGTGGTGAACGTCCGTCCCTTATCGTGATTGAGTAGGCCTTTAACATTTTCAAGAAAAAGAAAACGTGGTTGGATTTGTTTGGCCGCCCGAGCAATTTCAAAGAACAAAGTTCCTCTAGTATCTTCAAATCCCAATCGTCTTCCTGCGATTGAAAATGCTTGACAAGGGAATCCCCCACAGATGATATCGACTTTCCCTCTAAGTTTTTTAAATTCATCATCTGAAACATTTCGTATGTCATGAAATTCAATTTCTCCTTCCGTTTGAAAAATGGATTTATAAGATTCTCTAGCAAATTTATCAATCTCACAAAATCCAATACACTCGTGTCCAACACTTTCCATTCCTAGTCGAAAACCCCCGATACCTGAAAATAAATCAATAAATCTCATTTCTTTATCACCCCTTTCTTATCGACTACCATTGTCAAAACTGTCACTCCACTTGAAATGACAATAAGCATAACCAATATCCACTCGATTGGCGACATTTAACCACCTCCTTTTCTAACACGGTTATTCCAAACAGAATACAAGCCATTAAACACAAATTCAGCAAGTACTTCCGCTCGTCTAACAAAGCGAACATTGTCAAGAGCATACTGATAGATTCTCTCAAAATCAGTCATAGCAATTTCACTGGCTGTTTCAGAAAAACCTTCTCGTCTAAATTGATCTTGTACCAATCCCCAAATATAATCTCGATCATATTTTGTGACCTTTTCTACTTTTCTTTTCAAAATAGGTTGAGTATTCCTATTCTCCTCATCCTCAATAAATAAAGAATCAGTCTCACTATATTTAGTCTCACTAACTTCAGTCTCACTAGGGGCTGAATATGAGACGGGGGCCGTATCATTTTCAACCTGCCCTAGTGTTTTTTTAACACTAGGCCTGTTTGAATTACCTACTGGGGTAGAAGATAATTCCCCTAAATAAATCTTATTAGCTAGTCTTCCTTTCTCACTTGAAGACTGTTGGACTTCATCAATTAAGTCATATTCTTTAAGAATTTTTTTGATGGACAGTAATTTTGACTTCGAACAACCTAACAGCCTCATCAGTTTAGAATTAGAAAATACTAAATATACTGCTCCTTCATCATCTATCCAACCACGACTGAGAGATAATTCTAAACGATCTTTTAAAATAGAATAAGCCACCTTTACTTCTAGTTTCATATCCATATATTTCTCATCCTCAAAAAGAATTTTAGGTAATTTATAATACCGTTCTGAAGTTTGGTATTGATTTGCGGTAATTCGTTTCATAGCGCTCCTCCAAGCTCTTTGAGTATTAAATCTCCACTTGATTCCAAGCGAACCAAGCCACTTTTTTCTAATTCAGCCATAAGAGATATGGCCTCAACAATATCTATTCCCATTTCACGTACTAAAAATGAAATGACAATATAGCGTGATGATTGTAATTCTTTTGTCATTTTTCCTCCAGAAAATAAAAAAAGGAGAACAATATTCAACTGTTCTCCAAAATAATTTTATTAAAAAGAAAAACCCTGCCAAATTAATTTTTGGTAGGGTTTTTGGTAGGAAACTAAATTAATTTATCAGTTTCTAAAATGTGTTCACGATTCTAAAAGGCTGATACTATAGTATTCCGAATTCTAATTGGTATATGCCTCTTATTTAAGAGTAACTGAAGCTCCAGCTTCTTCCAATTTAGCTTTGATTTCTTCAGCTTCTGCAGTTGGAACGCCTTCTTTGATGACACCTGGTGCACCATCAACAAGTTCTTTAGCTTCTTTAAGTCCAAGACCAGTGATTTCACGTACAACTTTGATAACGCCAACTTTTTTGTCACCAGCAGCTGTCAACTCAACGTCAAATGAGTCTTTAGCAGCACCAGCGTCAGCAGCACCAGCTGCAGCAACAGCTACAGGAGCAGCTGCAGTTACACCAAATTCTTCTTCGATAGCTTTTACAAGGTCGTTCAATTCAAGGATTGAAGCTTCTTTAATTTCAGCAATAATGTTTTCAATGTTCAATGCCATTGTTATTTCCTCCAAATAAGTTTTTAATTTTATAATAGTTTTTTCGTAGCTAAGCTACGCTGCGTAGCTTAAGATTAAGCTGCGTCTTCTTTGTTGTCTGCAACCGCTTTGACTGCAAGAGCAACGTTGCGCACTGGCGCTTGAAGTACAGAAAGGAGCATAGAAAGAAGTCCTTCGCGGTTTGGAAGAGTTGCAAGTGCAAGAATCTCTTCTTTTGATGCGACAGCGCCTTCGATTGCACCACCTTTGATTTCAAGTGCTTCAGCGTTTTTAGCAAAATCGTTCAAGATTTTCGCTGGTGCGATAACATCTTCGTTAGAAAATGCTACTGCAGATGGTCCAACAAATACTGATGCAAGATCTTCAAGACCAGCTTTTTCAGCTGCACGACGCAAGATTGAGTTTTTAATGACTTTATACTCAACTTCGCTTCCACGAAGCTCACGACGAAGAACTGTATCTTGCTCAACTGTCAAACCACGAGCGTCTACAACGACGATAGATGCAGCAGCTTTCATTTTTTCAGCTACTACGTCAACTAGTTCCGCTTTTTTAGCAATAATTGCTTCACTCATTAGTGTGTTCACCTCCGTAATTATTTTGCTTGGGGAATTTTTCCAAAAGAAAAACGCGCCCAAACCTAGACACGAAAGTACAATACGCTTCTTTTTACATGATACGTTTTGTCCTCGGTAGGATCTTTATGAGTCGAGCTCCCCTACTGTCTTAGGCAGTTTTTTCAAACCGTATATAAGTATAGCATAGACAAAAAAAGAATGCAAGATTTTTGCAAACTTTTTTTAAATTTTTTTAAATCTCTACTGTCAAAACTTTGCCTTGCTTAACCACCTGTTCTCCAGCGATATAAACATCATCAACATCACTGGATTTGACAGCATAAACCAGATGAGAGAGCATATTTTTCTGAGGTTGAAGATGGATTTTTCCTTGTGCTTGAATGACCAGAAAATCCGCTTGCTTGCCAACTTCTAGGCTTCCTATCTGCTTTTCCATTCCTAGAACCTTAGCTCCTTCGATCGTCAGTGCCTTAAGGGCTGTTTCGATAGGAAATTGGCTGGCATCTCCACTTTTCATCTTTTGAAGAAGGGCCGCTGTCCGTCCTTCCTCAAACATATCTAGATTATTATTGGAAGCAACCGAGTCTGTCGCAATCCCCACTGCTACTCCTGCTTTTTGCAGTTGGATGATGGGAGCGATTCCTGAGGCCAGTTTGAGGTTACTAATAGGATTGTGGGCAATAGCCACATGAGAAGTCGCCAAGCGTTCAATTTCTCTCTCATTTAATTCGACCCCATGAGCAAAGACAGACGGATGATCTAAGTAACCTAGTTCTTCTAGAAATGCGAGGGGGCGTTTGCCGTATCGTTTCAGGATAATTCCTGATTCCTCCTGGGTCTCCGCCATATGGATATGGATAGGAATGGCCAGCTCTTTTGCCATTTCTAAACTTTCTTCTAGTAAATCTTTACTACAGCTATAGGGAGAATGAGGAGCTACCATAGCCTTGAAATTTGGATTTTCATATCCTAAGATTTCCTCTATGATGGCTCGTGTTCTGCTTATAGTCTCAGCAGTTGTTTCTGCCTCTGAAGAAAAGAGGGTCGGTGAGAAATAACAACGCATCTTAGATGCCTTAACTGCCTGATAAATTTGCTCAATATCCACACCATTGGGATTATACATATCGTTGAAGGTTGTTGTTCCTGACTGGAGCATCTCTGTCAGAGCTTCTTTGACTGCCTTGGTAGTCATATCGGGAGTAAATCCTGCTTCTGCTGGCCAGATATAGTCATTGAGCCATTCGTGGAGATTACTATCATCCCGGATCCCTCGCAAACCTGTCATAGCAGAATGGGTATGGCAATTAACCAAACCAGGCATAATCCAGGCTCCCTGATAGTCTATAATCTGCTCAGCTTGCTCTAAAATCTCTGGCTCCTCTTGGTCGACATAGACGATTTGAGAGTCCTTAACGGCTAAGATACCATCCAAATAAACATGGAAATCTTTGTCACAAGTCACGATATTTACATGCTGATAGACTTTCATTCTAGGCTCCTTTTCTATAAGACAATTTACAGTGAATAATTTTTCTAGCTATTGTAACAAAAAAGTCACCCGAAGGCAACTTTTTTCGTTCATAAGATTTCAAAATAGAAAGGATTATTCCGAGCTAAAAGCTGAAGCTTTTTGCATTTGGTAATACTTGCCCTTTCTAGCCATGAGATCATGATGATTGCCATACTCAACAATATCACCATCTACCAAAACTAGAATCAAATCCGCATCCTGAATGGTTGACAAACGGTGAGCAATGATAAAGCTTGTGCGCCCCTTCATGAGTTTGGCAAAGGCATCCTGTACTAGCACCTCTGTCCGTGTATCGATGGAAGAAGTCGCTTCGTCTAAGATAAGAATCTTTGGGATAGCTAGAAAGACTCGGGCGATGGTCAAGAGCTGGGCTTGCCCAACAGAGAGAGATTCTCCTGCATTTTCCAACTTGCTATCGTATCCCTGAGGCAATTGTTGGATGAAAAAGTCTGCATTGGCTGCTTTTGCGGCAGCAATCACCTGCTCCCTACTGGCATCAGGATTTCCAAAGGCAATATTGTCATGAATGGTCCCTTGCTTGAGCCAGGTTTCTTGGAGCACCATGCCAAACTGCTGTCTCAATGAAGCTCGGGTATAATCATAAATGGATTGCCCATCTAGCAAGATATCTCCCGAGTTAATAGGATAAAAACGCATGAGGAGATTGATGAGAGTTGACTTACCAGCACCTGTCGGACCAACGATGGCTACCTTGATACCAGCTGGGATATCGATAGACAAATCCTTAATCAAGATCCTTTCAGGATTGTATCCAAAAGAAACATGCTTAAAGGAAATGGCTCCCTTGACTTGGTCACTGGTCAAGACTTCCTTACCTGTTTCAGCCACCTCTGGACTTTCTAAGACAGCATAGACGCGCTCTGCGCAAGCAAGAGCACTTTGCAACTCGGCTAGTACTGAAGAAATATCGTTAAAGGGCTTGGTGTACTGTTGGACATAGTTCAAAAAAGTCACTAAACGCCCAATAGTCAAGGTGGATCCCATCATGATACGATAGGCCCCTACTCCAGCTAGAAGGGCATAAATGAGCGAATTTACAAATCGAGTTGAAGGATTGACCGTTGAAGAATAAAAGATAGCTGACTGAGAATAGTCTGCGTAGTTGGCATTCGCCTCGTGCAGTCTTTGGATAAATTCTGTCTGAGCATTGAAAGACTGGATAATAGTTTGCTGGCTCAACGATTCTTCAATCAACTGAGTCTGAATCCCCCTTGTCTCTGTTTGCTTCTGAAAGAGATGATAAGATTTCTTGGCAATAAAGCGTGAAATCACCATGGACAGTGGCGTCAACAGCAAGACCAAGAGGGTCATAAAGAGGTGGATTTGAAGCATGGCTAGAATACTAACCAAAATCATCAAAACGCCAATGAAAAATTGATTGAAAATCATGGTCAAGCCGGCTGCCAGCTGTTCTATGTCTGTGGTCACACGACTAACCATCTCTCCACTGCCTTGCCGATCCACAAAAGCAATCGGTAACCGATGGAGCATATGAATGATTCGCTCCCGCAAGTCTCTGGTATAAGAGAAGATTAGACGATTATAAAGAAGAGGATTGGCCCATTGTACCAGAGTATTTCCTATGACTACCAAGATCATCTGAATGAAAATCTGCCAAAAAACTGGTGAAGAATCAGCTACTAGGACCTGGTCAATGACCTGCCCAATCAAGATAGGTAGGTAGATCGATAAAGCAACTTGGGCAATAGTTCCTAGAAAGACTAGGAAAAGGAGGAAGGGATGGCTTGCTAAATCTATGGCCAAACGTTTGAGCGTCTGGTTGGCGGTTTGTCGTTTCATGCTAGTCCTCCTTTCCATGTTGGGATGCATTGATTTCACGATAGACTTGGCTAGTCTTCATCAATTCCTCGTGCTTACCAACAGCTAGGAGCTCACCTTTTTCCAAGAGGAGAATCTGGTCAGCCATCTGAAGTGTCGAAGTCCGTTGAGAAATCAAGATTAAGCTCGTATTTGGCAGATTTTCTCTAATAGCTTTCAAGAGCTTGGACTCGGTAATGGTGTCGAGGGCCGAGGTCGCATCATCTAAGATGAGAAATGGAGCTTGGCGCAAGACTGCACGTGCGATAGACAGCCTTTGTTTTTGTCCACCTGAGAAATTTCGACCTCCTGCCTCAACCAGGGCATCCAAGAGTCCTTCCTTTTCACTGACAAAATCCTTAGCTTGCGCAATCTCCAAGGCCTGCCATAATTGCTGGTCAGATACTTCTTGATTGAAACCTAGAGTCAAGTTGGAACGAATAGTGCCTTTAAAGAGTTCGACTTTTTGAGGCACATAGGCAATCCAAGACCGCCACTGCTCCAAATTACGAGGACTACGTCCATTTCGATAAAGGTCAATACTCCCCTTGTCTGCTGGATAAAGACCAAGTAAGACTTGCACCAAGCTTGATTTACCTGAACCAGTTCCCCCGATGATACCAAGGATCTGCCCTTGATTCATATCAAAGGAAATGTTTCTTAGAGAAGGCTGGGCCGCATCAGGATAGGTAAAGGTTAATTCTTTGACTTGTAAAACCCGATCACCGGTAGCTTGTTTTTGTTCTAATTCTGAAAAAATATCTTCTGGAGCTTCGGTAAAAACTTCCTCAATTCGCTTGGCTGAGATATAGGATTGGTTGAGGGAATTGATCAGCATGGCGAGCTTAACCAATTCCACCAAAATCTGCAAGAGATAGTTGATGAGGGCAATGAGGGCACCTTGACTGAGTAAACCTCCTTGAATTGAAATATAGCCCTGCCAGATGATGACGAGAAGAGTTCCATTAACAATCAGATAGGTCAGAGGTGTTAACAAACTAGACCAGAAACCCGTCTTTTCTTGCAATCTAGCATAAACTTGGTTAAGGGTTTGAAAAATCTGTAATTCTCGTTTTTCTTGCCCAAAGGCACGAATAACTCGCATGCCTTGTAATTGCTGACGCGTTTCCTGAACCAGTTGGTCCGTTTTTTTTCTGAGACTGCTGTAGAGAGGATTGACAAGTCTAGATAACCCGACAATGACAATCGTCAAAATGACAACCATAACTAAAAACCAAAAAGTCAGCTCAGCTGAGATGCGATAGGCCATAAAGATAGCCCCAAAAACAATAATAGGCGCTCGCAAAAAGAGGCGCAGGAATTGATTGATACCAGTCTGAATCTGGTAAGTATCCGAAGTCAAGCGAGTCACCAAGCTAGAAGTTGTCAAACGATCTCTGCTGTCCTTGGGTAAGGAAAGAATATGACGATAAAGGTCGTCTGTCAGTTCTTTGGCAAACCCAACCGCTGCCTTTGCTGAATAAAATTGAGCAATCAAGGCCACTAAAACACCAATCACTGCAAAGATAAGGAGTAGGCCAATCTGCATCCAGAGATGGCCTTGATCTCTCTGAGGCAAGGATTGGTCAACAATCCCAGCAATCACCATGGGAACCAAGAGTTCAAACACAGCTTCAAGTAACTTGAACAAGGGTGCTAAAATTGATTCCTTGATATAGGATTTGAAGTAAGATAGTAAGTGTTTCATAAATCCCTTCTATTCATATTCTAGAAATGAAGAAAGTGGGAAGCCCCACCCTCTCAGTTTTATTTGTTTAAGTAAGGTAATAGATAGCCATATCCTGCTTTTTCCATCTCATCCTTGGCTACAAAGCGCAAGGATGCAGAATTAATACAGTAACGCAGACCACCTAACTCCCGAGGTCCATCTGTGAAAACATGACCCAAGTGAGCATTTCCTGAGCGAGAACGAACCTCGATTCGCTCCATTCCATGGCTCAGGTCCTTGTAATAGTGAATCAACTCCTTAGAAATCGGACGACTAAAACTTGGCCAACCACAACCTGAGGCAAACTTATCCTTAGCAAAAAAGAGTGGCTCCCCTGTCGTGATGTCTACATAAATCCCCTCTTCAAAAGTTTGGTCATAAGAATTACTAAATGGAGCCTCTGTAGCAGCTTCTTGCGTAACACGATAAGACTCTTCAGTT
The DNA here is from genome assembly GCF_000960035.1 of Streptococcus oralis subsp. oralis. Classification (GTDB taxonomy): domain Bacteria; phylum Bacillota; class Bacilli; order Lactobacillales; family Streptococcaceae; genus Streptococcus; species Streptococcus oralis_G. Next base: position 371,668 of record NZ_JYGR01000005.1, on the reverse strand, counting down.
AAGCTTTCCTTTAACACCTCTTGACTAGGCTTTTCATAGTTAGAGGCGTCAATCAATGGCTTATCAGCATCCGTCACATCGATATGACAATAACCTGAAGGATTTTTCTTGAGATAGTCTTGATGGTAGTCTTCTGCTAAAATGTAGTGGCGAAGTTTCTCCACCTCTACTGCAATCTTTCGACCCAGCATGCGTTCTTGCTCCTGAACCACTGTGTAGATAGCCGGCAAGTCTGCTTCATTCTGATAATAGATTCCCGTACGATATTGGCGACCACGGTCATTCCCTTGTTGGTTGATAGATAAGGGATCGATGACACGGAAATAATAAAGTAAAATTTCTCTAAGTGACACTACTTTCTCATCATAAATCACTTGAACAGTCTCTGCATGGTCTGTTTCCTTGAGCAACTGGTAATTGGTTGTTTCGACTTGACCATTTGCGTAGCCAACACTGGTTGCCTGCACTCCAGAAATACGTGAAAAATACTCTTCTAGACCCCAAAAACAACCACCTGCTAGATAAATTTCTGCCATCTTTATTTCTCCTTTATCAAGTTTTTAACCAATACTCTTCGAAAATCTCTTCAAAGCACGTCAGCTTACATCTGCAACCTCAAAACAGTATTTTGAGCTAACTTCGTCAGTTCTATCGACAACCTCAAAACACTATTTTGAGCAACCTGCGGCTAGCTTTCTAGTTTGCTCTTTGATTTTCATTGAGTATAAACTTCTTTTCAAAAAAAGGATAGGAAGCCCTCTGGTCGAGAGTTTCCCCATCCTATCTTCTATTTCTTTACTTTGTTTCGACACGGACACCTTGGGTATCAACTTTCAAATCATGCAGTTTGCCTTTGAAAGACTGCTTTTGCAATTCTGCCTTAATCGCTGGCATCTTGTCGTGAGAAGCCAGAACCATAACTGTCGGCCCTGCTCCAGAGAGATAGGTCGCATAGGCACCATTCTCTTTGGCTACTTGCTTAATCGTCGCAAATTCTCTCACCAAGTCCTGGCGATAACGCTCGTGGAAGAGGTCCCCCTCGATTGCTTGTCCAGCTGTCACCATATCTCCTGCTAACAAGGCTGCAACGGCCACATTGGCGATAGAACTGGCCGCAACAGCTTCCTTGTAGGACAATTTCTTAGGAAGGACACCACGGCTGTCTCGAGTGCGCAATTCATAGTTGGGAATATAAGCTAAAAAATCACACTCTGGGAAATCTGCCACAATCGCCGAAACGTGTCCTTCAACGGAACTCGCAACAACAAGATTTCCATAGATAGCTGGAGCCACATTGTCAGGATGTCCTTCAATCTTAGTCGCCAACTGCAATTTGTCGTGGTTCGATAAGTTGAGATTGCCCAATTGGTTAGCTAGTTCAATACCAGCAACAATAACCGAGCTTGAAGAACCCAAGCCACGCGCCAAGGGAACATCACTGGTCATTTTCAAGCGTCTCGGTTGCAAGTTTGGCGCAATTTGCAAGGCAATCTTGAGCAAGAGATTACGCTCGTCATGGGGAATCCATTTACCAATCTGGTGTTCAATCAACCACTCATCCCGTTCTTCACAGACCTCAATTTGAAGATACTTGGTTACAGCTACACCGACCGAATCAAAACCTGGCCCAATATTGGCACTGGTTGCAGGTACAATAATCTTCATCCTATTCTCCTAACACCTTGAAGGTATTCAAGAGGTCAAATTCTGAAGCTTTGGCCAACTCAGCTGAAACATTCTCAAGCTGCGCTTTATTAATCTTATGAGTGATAATCACTACACGCGCCTTGTCACCCTCTTTGCCATCTTGGAGGATTTGCTTGAAGGAAATATCTTGAGCATTAAAGATTTCAGCAAGTTTCAAGACTTGACCTTTTGAGTCTGGAGCCAAGATTGAGAAGTAATAGTTTGCTTTGACATCTTCTGGATTTGCCAAGACCAAGTCACGGCTATATTCGTTGAAGTCTTTACCAATGGTACCATCATTCAAGCGACGAACGATACGAACAATATCTGCTACAACACTTGTTGCAGTTGGTTTTTGACCAGCACCTGGTCCGTAGTACATAGATTCACCGATGCCGATAGACTCCACAAAGACTGCGTTCATTACACCATTCACACTAGCAAGTGGATGTGCTTTAGGAAGGAAGGTTGGGGTCACTTCTGCCGCAATACCTGAAGGAGTTTCCTCGATAGAACCAACCAATTTCACTACATAACCAAGCTCTTGAGCCACAGCTACATCTTCTGGTGTGATATTGCGGATCCCCTTGTGGGCTACATCGTCAAAGGCAATCTTCATCCCAAAGGCAAATTGGCTCAAAATGACCATCTTGTAGGCTGCATCAATCCCATCCACATCATTTGTCGGATCGCTTTCTGCAAATCCTAGACGTTGTGCTTCCGCAAGAGCATCATCGTAAGACCAGCCTTCTTCCACCATCTTGGTCATCATAAAGTTAGAAGTTCCGTTAACTACACCAAGGACACGAGTGATTTTGTCAGAAGCCAGCGAATTTGCCAAGGTACGAAGAATTGGAATCCCACCAGCAACTGCTGCTTCGTAATAAAGTGCTACCTTATGCTCTTTAGCGATTTCTAACAATTCTGCGCCATGGACAGCCAAAAGGTCCTTGTTAGCAGTAACAACGTGTTTCCCAGCTTCCAAGGCACGAGTGATAAAGGTCTTAGCAGGCTCAATACGCCCCATCAATTCTACTACAATCGTAATGTCTTGATCTGATAAAATATCCTCTACATTGGTTACAAAGTTAAAGTCATTCCCTGCTGCAAGCAAGCGATTCTTTTCATCTTCATCCTTGACCAATACCTTGGCTACTTCAATCTCTGAATGAGCTGACTGGATAATTTTTTCTCCGTTTTCCTTTAGGAGGAAAGGTACGCCACTTGCAACGGTACCAAATCCAAGTAAAGCAATTTTAACTGTCATGTTTGTCTCCTAGAAATTTTCTGATATAGCCATTATAACAGAATTTTGTGAAAATTCCTATCCAAGAAAACCACTATTTATAGATAGAAAAGAAAAAACGAATCATCTGATTCGCCTTTTCTGATAAGTAAAAATTGAATTCTAAAAACTATGAATTAATTTTTTGAAGACCGAACACCGCGTCGTGATTGATTAAGATGTGACCATACTCTTGTAATACCGAACGACTGATATCACTGTCGTCAGCAAATTCACGCATACGAGCCAAGAGCCAGGCTGGATATGGACTAGGATGGTTTTCCACATCAACTAAGATTGTCAAATAGTAGTGCCCATTCATCTTATAGAGTTCAGATGTTTCCATCTGGTAGTTAACCGTCTTTGCAAAAGCAACTAAGTCACCAAGGCTTGAAAAGCGCAGGATATAGTAGATATAAGGTTCTTTCTTACTCTCAGTTTCCTTTTCTGTTTGCTCCAGCTCTTCTTCCTTAGCCTCGACTTGCTCTAGGGATTGAATAGCCTCTATATCATCCTTGGTTTTCTCTGCGATACTCTTTTCTAGTGTCTTGAGAAATTCATCTGGCGACATTTGGGCCAATTCTTCCATGTCTGGTAGATCCGCCAAATCTTCAAAATCCAAATTTTGGTCAATCTTAGACTTGGTCACAAAGACATCCACCTTATCTGGTTTTGGCGTTACACGAAAACTCAACATGCCACTATCCAAGAAATTGTCTGGCATCTCTAATTCATCTAAAATGGCATAGAAAAACTCTTCAGTTTTTTCCTGAGGAACGAGAAAGTCTGCAATCTCCATTCCCCGATCCATCAAATCATCTAAAGTCATCGTGATTTTCAGTGTTGTATCACTAATTTGTTTCATCTTCATATCTAGTAACCTCATACTTTCAGTCTATCTATTATACTAGATTTTTACGATTTTATCAAAAGAATGAAGCGAGAATGTGATATAATACTAGATATGATTTTAGATTTAAGAAAGAAAGTTCAATGAAAAATATAAAAGTCAATGCATTGGCCAGCTTGCTGGTCAATATTCTCAATATCGTTTTTCCTCTGATAACTAACCCTTATCTGACGCGGATTCTCAGCAAATCCAACTACGGTTACTTCAATACCGCCAATACCTGGGCCAGCTTTGTCATTCCACTAGCAGCCTTTGGAATATACAACTACGGGATTCGTGCTATCAGTAAGGTTAAGGACGACAAGAATAAAATCAACTATGTCTTTTCTAAGTTGTTTTATATTTCGGTTTTCACTTCTCTACTGACGACTGGTATCTACTTCCTCTTTATCTTCTTCGACACCAGCATTGTGAACCTGAAAGTCCTTTACTACATCCTAGGAGCTCAGGCACTCTTCCAATTCCTCAATATCGAATGGATGAACGAGGCTTATGAAAACTATGCCTTCATCCTCTACAAGACCTTGATCATTCGAATTGCCATGCTGGTTGCTATCTTTACCTTTGTTAAAACTGCAGATGATATCGTTCCTTATGCCATCGTCATGAGTGCAACCACCATCCTAAACTACCTGCTCAGTTTTCTTTGGATCAAGAGAGAAGTTTCCTTTGTCAAGATTGGTCTTGTGGAATTAATCAAAGCATCTAAACCGCTCTTGACTATGCTTCTCTTAGCGAACGCCAACATGCTCTATACCTTGCTTGATAGAATGTTTATCACCAAGGGACCCGATGAAAACTACATTTCTTACTACACTATTGCTTCCAGCATTGTCATGCTGATAGCCAGTGTCTTAAGTGGGGCTCTCAATGTAAGTATCCCACGTCTCGGCTACTATCTCGGTAAGAAAGACTACACCTCTTATAAGAGTCTTCTGAATCAAGGGGCTGCCCTCTTTTACTTCCTCATCGTTCCAACTAGTATTGGGATTATGGTATTAGGGAACTACGCGGCAGTTATCTACTCTTCTGAAAAATACCTCGAAGCGGGTATTGTGACTAGTGTCTTCGCCTTTCGTACCATCATCTGGGCTATCGAGTTGATCCTTGGTAAACAAATTATCTTTATCAATGACCACGAAAATCGCTTGACTGCCTTTTACTTCCTTGGTGGCGGAGCCAATATCCTCTTCAACTGCCTCTTGTATTTCAATAATATTTTCGCACCAGAGTACTATATCGCTACGACCATTCTCGCGGAGACTATCGTCGTTCTCTTGGAAATTCGCTTTATCCAGAAACACCAACTGATTGATTTGAAAGAAATCTTTGCTACTCTAACACGCTATACTATTGTATCCCTTGGATTCATACCGATTTATTTTGCCTTTAAATTCCTTTTCCAAATCAACTCTTACACAGTCAACTTCAACATGATTCTCATGGTTCTCTCGACTGTTGCGGCTTGTGGTATCTATTATCTCTTGACACTCTTTATCGCCAAAGATAAAACACTCCACTATGCTCTGGACTTAGTACTTGCTAAGCTTAAAAGAAATTAAAAGAACACCCTACTGATAGATAAAAATCTATCAGCAGGGTGTTTTCTTATTTATTCTTTCTTATCAGAAGCATTGGCTTCTGGATTTGAATCTTGTTTTTCTTGTTCAACAAGATTAGAATTTGTTTCTTGTTTCTGTTCTGGCTTGACTGCCTCGCTATTTACAGAAGCAACAGCCTGTTTCCAGATACCTTCTTCGTTTACCTTGTAACCATCAGGTGTTGTTGCGTTCTTCAACAAAGAACCATCAGCTTGGAAATAGTACCAATTGCCATCAAGCTGTTTCCAACCCGTTTGCATAGCTCCGTTTGGACCAAAATAATAGGTCTGAGCATTCACCGTATGAAGACCGACCAACATGGTTCCACTTTCTTTTTCAAGATAATACCACTTGCCTTGATCTTTGATCCAACCCATCTTCATGGCACCACTTGCTTGGAAGTATCGATACTGACCATCAATCCACTTCCAACCTGTCTGCATAGCACCGGAAGTGCTAAAGTAGTACTGTTCACCATTTACTGCATGCAGACCGACCAACATGGTTCCTTCCTTAGCATCTAGATAATACCAAGTGTCCCCATCTTTAAGCCAGCCTGTTTGCATGGCACCTGAAATGGCATAATAATGCCAACTATCATTTACCCACTGCCAACCAACTTGCATGATTCCTGAAGACTTGAAGAAATAGTTCTTTCCATTAATTTCTTGCAATCCGACTGCCATGATACCAATTTCTGGATCCAGATAATACCAAGATTCGCCCGATTTTAACCAGCCCGTCTTCATGGCACCAGAGCTAGTATAATACTGCCAACCCTTGTCCTGCCATTGCCAACCAGTTTGCATGGCACCACTTGCCTTGAAATAGTAACGAGAGCCATTGATTTCTTGATTTCCAGTTAGCATATTGCCGTCTTTATCAAGATAGAACCAAATTTCTTTGTCCTTAACCCAGCCAGTTTGCATGGCGCCAGAGTTCGCAAAATAGTTCCAGTGACCATCAACAAAGACCCAGCCAGTTTGCATAATACCTTCTTTGTCAAAGTAATAAGTTGTACCCTTGATGTCTTTTTTACCAACAGTTAGAATACTATCCTCATCATAATAGTACCAATTTGAGGCAATCTTTTGCCAAGATGATGCTTTTCTTTCCGACTGTAGGGCACCACTACTAGCAAAGAATAGTTTCTTACCATTATAGACCTGAGGACCTGTCAGCATCTTACCTTCTTTGTTAAATAGATATTTCTGACCATCAATTTCAACTAACTGACTGTAACTTCTTGCTCCACTTGATGTGATATAATACCAAGTACCATCTTGATTAAACCAACCAGTATCTTGCATTTGTCCATTGTTGTTCAAATAATACCAGTTACCATCAGTTTTTTCACGAGAGTCGTTCAAATGAAGCCATTTACCTGCCTGCATTTGTCCTTGACCATTAAAGAAATAGTAAAATCCATCAATTCGTTGCCAACCGATAGCCATCTGATTATCTGATAAACGATATTTCCAGTAACCATCTTCTTTATACCAAACCTTTCTTGCCGAAGGAATATCAGGAAAATCATTTGATATGTTGGCGAATCCACGTTGACTGATGTCAAACACAGTTGCATCTTTCGTTTGGCTATAAGCGTGAACAACTTCGATACCATGTTTCTTAAGATAGTCTCTTGTTGTAGCAAGATTAGCATCTGCTGCAGATGTATGAACTACCATACTAGGAGATAGAGAGTCTAAGAAAGGAATCGTGTTTGAAATTTGGGCATCATAATGATGGTTCCATTTCATCATATCGACTTTTCCAATCTCCGGACCTAACTTATCCTCTGCCCCCTCAGCATTATCCAAGTCACCACCCAGATAAATCTTTTTACCCGCTACAGTTACTACAGCCACAAGGGAATTGGAATTATCATCATAGACTCTCTTGAGTTTACCGTCACTGTCATATTCGTTTTTATAGTTATAAAGCTGAATATCCATGTCACCTAAAGTGAAGTGACTGTCCTTCTCAGTAATGTCTTGCACAAGAGTTACGCCACGCTCTAGAGCTGTCTTGACAGCATTGTCATAATTAAAAAGATTGTCCCACAATCGCCATTTTGATGTGATGCGCTCATCTGAGTATCTCTTTAGATAAAATCTGTCTACAGGATAACGTTTAAGAACTTCATCCGCAGATCCAATATGGTCACTATGGACATGGGTTCCTAGAATAAAGTCAAGCTTCTTAATACCGAGCTGTTGCATATGTCTGAACAGTCTGTCTTCTAATACATACTCATTGTTTATACTAATTCCTACACGACTTGGATAACGCGGATTACTGCCATCTGGAAAATCATAGTCTTCACCCATGTCAATCAAGGCATAATGACCATTACTCTCAAGAATGATGGCATCACTTCCTGATACTCCTTTGGTATTGATAAAATGGATTCGGTTGCTTGAAGTATCTGCCTGAACTGCTGGTATAAATAGTCCAGATACGAGCAACAAGAATAGGGAAGTAAATACAAGTGTTTCTTTTATCTGTTTCTTTTTCATCTAAACCACTTCTTTCTTTTGTAGCGGAAACTAGGATGAAAGATTCATCCTGGTAGTAACTTTTCTAGCTTCTTTCCGTCAATATAAGACAAAAAGAGGGAACGAGAAGTCTGATTGTCACACTAGAATAGGGACTAGAGTTAACAAGGAAGAACTTCACCATCCCCTCTTTTCTTGTATTTCTAAGTTTACTTTTTCAAAAGTACTTTAGCCAATTTAGCATCTCTTTGTTTGTAAATTGGATTTTCTTTCCAGTTGTAATGGGTGTTAGGGATTTCAAAATCCTCCCCATACAAGTGACTGATGTATTCTCTTGTATTTTCTGGAACTTTTACTAGAATCTCTTTAAAACTACATTCAGTAAGTGCTGCAAAGGGCAATTCATAGTGGTAGACTTCATATCTTGTAGGATTTCCCAAGGCATTTGTCATGAAGAAAATTGTATCTGAGGAAATCGTATCTCCCTTTTTATCATAGACAATAAAATCAACATTGAGCCCCTTGTAACTATAGGATAATTCTACAAGTTTATCATTGTAATAGAACTCTTTTGTTCTGACAAATCCTTTCTCAAAAAGAACTTTCTCATCCTTTAAAAAGGCTTCATAGTCTGGGATAATAATCCCAAAGTCCATATCTAAATCATGCGGAATCAGATCATTTTCTCTGTAGAAACCAAGTAAAGTTCCAAAATCTAACCAGATATCATAGAATTTCAGATTCGATTGATAGATGGCCTTTAGAATATCTTCAAAATTTTCTTTGAGCAGATTACTTCTCTTGGAATCCAAATCGATATTGGCTTTTTGATTTAAACTTTTGATAATAGGTAGGTTTTTAACCAGGTCTTTCTTATCTCCTAAGAGACTGGCTAAACTTCTTTTTAACCATTGTAACACGTCCTATCCCTCCTTTATGTATGCAAGGAAGTCATCATGCTTCACTCGTTTTTCTAGAGGAGGAATTTCCATAAAATCATCCCCGTAGATGGCAGAAAGGATTTGCTGATAGGCCGCAGGAATTTTGTAAACTCTATCTTCAAATGGACTGTCAATCGTTGTATCCAAGAAGGACTTGTCAAACTTCGTAGAAACTCTTTTGTTCTCCATGAGGTAGTCAATGAAGTCTCCATCTTTTTCTTGCATAGATAGGATGTTCATCTTTTGGTTCCAAGTTTTGACACGAGTCAGACGAAATACAAGGACAAGTATATATCGGACGATATTCTTGAATTTCGCATTCTTATTATGGATGCCATAAAGGGTATAGACTGATAAACGACGGTAAGTATCCAGTTTTACCATGTCTTTGTTAACATCAGCATAATAGTCAAATGGGAAAACGTCCACACAAATTCCTAAATCAATATCATTGTCGATATAGTTGTTATCATAGACTGTTCGCGCATCATAGACTCGATAAAATGGGTAAGGGTAGCGAGCGTCATTTTCCCAGGAAACCACTTTGTAGACAGGGTCATTATCTTGCAAAATAGCTTGATACAATTTGTCGTATTCATCGCGTTTCAAAGAGATATCAATATCGTCATCCCAAGGAATGTAACCCTTGTGTCTCACTGCTCCCAGCAAGGTTCCATAAGCCAATGAATAGTTGATATTCTCTTTTTGACAGAGATTGTGGATATAATCCATGACACCTAGTTCAACTTCTTTGATTTCTGCTTCGTCTAGCTTTCTGTAGCCATCTCTTTTTTTATAGAGAACAGAAAAATAGTAACCTGAAATCACAAACAAGATACAACCCTGTAGAGAAATTCCATAGAAGGTTGAACTCAAGAACAAGTTAGAAATGAGAATAACAACAGTCATCAACAGAATGGTGATTAATTCATGATTGTGGCGACCTTCTTGAAGGTCTTTTTTATATTTCTTAAGACTTGAAATGATGAAGGAAAGCATAAAGATAGCCATAGGGATAAAACCTGTGATACCATCATAGAATAACAACTCAAGGTAGCCGTTGTGAGTAAGATAATGTTGTTTGATGATATAGGCTGAAGCATCATATTCTTTACCTAACTCATACCAATTTCCACCTGAATATCCAAACAGAGGACGTCTAGGGATAAAGGAAGCTGTTGACTGCCAAATGGCAAAACGGTTATTGGAGATATTCTCCTCACTGGTGTCAGTTCTCTCAAGAGAAAGATTGTTGTCTCCATTTTGTCCGTTTTCTCGGTTCTTTTGGATTTGAGCTGAGTGAGTTTTTAAGTAAATGTCACTACTATATTTGATACCATTATAGCCAACAAATACCAATCCTACTATTACTAGAACAGTAAGAAGTGACTTGCTTTTTTTAGTCCAGTTAGCCGTCATCAAAGCATATAAGAGGGCAACTACTAGCAAACAGATGTAGGTTGTTCTGGAACCAGACAGTACAATGTAAGCAAAATTAAGCAGAATCGATGAAATAGCCAGAGTTTTAAGGACTGGCTTGTAGATTGACAAGCGCATCCACAAGTAAATAACCACCATCAGAGAAATAATAGAGAGATAGTTGGGACTGGCTAGAATACCAAATAGACGAGATTCTACAAATCCTTGGCGGATCAATAACCCCTTGTAATCAAATACGCGGTAACCCTGCAACATGAAGAATTGCCAAATTGATACAAGTACACCTATAGTATTTGCAACAGTGATAACTGAGAAGAAGACTTCAAAGAGGGCACGTGCTTTTTTCACAGTAAAAGATTGAAAGACTGGATAGATTGCAAAGAAATAGATGAAAAAGACAACTAAGTTCTTTATGTTTGTTGAAAATCCATATTTTACAACTAAGACCGCAGTCAGGATATTCATTAGAAAAAAGAGAATCAAATACTCAATTTTTCTGACAGTCAGATAGGCTTTTTTGATAAAGAAATTATAAAGTCCCAACAAAACGCCCATGAGGGTCATGCCAAGAGTGACAAATTTATTGGCCGAAATCGACTGAAGTGGGACAATCAAGCCTGCCATACAGTAAAAAGATATAACTGATAAAAACAGCAGATTGATTTTAAAATAGTTTTTTTCAATAAATGAAATCATTGTTTCTCCTAACTCTTAGTTTGTGCAAGCAAGATTTTCGTATACAATTTTCGACTCAGGCACAAAGCTAAAAAGCTCACTTTTCTTGCTCTTGTAAAACGGCTATCTGAAAAAATGTTCTTTGTGTTTTTCTTCAGATAGGCAATCAAACGGTCTTCTAAGACCCTATCCTTGAAATCTGCATCAACCAAGAGCCTATCCAATACATAGAAGTAAGCCCAGTTTAAACGCATGGTTGCAACATCTGCCAGTTCAGGATAATTCTCTCTGATAATATCGGCGTTTTGCTCATAAGCCTCAATAACATTTAAGAATTTCAAGGAGAATTTTTGAGTCGTGATACTATTTTCACGGTGAACATAGTAGTATTTCTTCTCATTTGTTGCGACAACCTTGCGACAGTGATGAATCAAGGCAATCATGATAAAGGCATCTTCTGCTATTTTGCCAATTTCAAATCGTAGGTGTTCAAAGAGTTCTTTTTTATAAAGTTTGTTGACAGCTGTGACAGAGAGAATTTTAGCTTCCATAACCATTTTAATGGCTTCTTGGGGACTTAATTCCCAGGTCTGAATCGCTGCAACTTGCTTTTCTGGAATTTGGTGATAGACATCATAATGTCCACACATAGAAAGATCAGCATTGGATTCTAGCATTTGACGGTAAAGGGTCTCATACATATCTTCGTCAATATAGTCATCACTATCGATAAAACCAATCAAATCAGAACTCGCCTCATCAATCCCTCGATTTCGAGCGTCAGACAAGCCACCGTTTTCCTTGTGAATGACACGAATCCGTTGATCTCTTTGAGCTAATTGATCACACAGTTCTCCACTAGTATCCGTTGAGCCGTCATTGACAAGAAGAATTTCCAAGTTGGTATAGGTCTGTTTTAAAATGGATTCGACACACTTCTCCAGATAGGCTTCTACATTGTAAACTGGAACGATAACGCTTATTTTTTCTCCCATCATGCTCCGTATTCTCCCTTGTACTCTGTGTAGCTCTTGTCCATGTCTGCTATAATGGCGTCATGATGCGGTACTTGCTTGTCCGCTGGTGGCGGTGTCATATAATCCCCAAAAGCAGTGCTGAGATAGGCATCATAACCGACTGGGATGGGCATCTCAGTTCCTTCAAATGGCAAGAAAAGATTGTCTTCAAAAGATGCGATTGGGTATTTGTTTCGCATGTAGCCAGGACCTGAGCATAATTCCGTAATTCCATCGCTCTCAGCCAGACCATACTTGGTCATTTCTTTTTCAGCTTTTTTCCAAATGCGATAACGTAGAGATTTTGGAGTCAGGCCGAGTAAGATACGACTTCCCCATTTCATGACTGCACCATGCTTTTCTGGGATAGTTTGCGCACAAAAGAGTGAGTAAATCAGGGCCCAACGAACTTGTTTCTTACGCTCAGCTGGATTTTTAGGATAATAATCCAAAGGTAAAACATCCAAGGCCAAACCGTGTGGCAAATCCAAATCCTTCTGATAAGGCTTGATACAAGTGGTTTCCTTATCACGAATGGTAATAAAAAGGTTACGGTCTACAAAATCTTTGTTACTCTTTGACAAGAAATAACGCTCGTCTGCATAACGTGGCCACAGCTCTGCTAATTTTTCATAGTCCTTACGTGGCATGAAAAAGTCCAAATCATCATCCCAAGGAATGAAGCCCTTATTACGAAGGGCGCCAATGGCTCCTCCACCACAGAGATAGCACAATAAATCATGTTCTTTACAAAATGCGACGAAATATTCAGCCATTTCCAGACTACGAGCCTGAATCGCTTTCAAATCACTCATGTCTCTCCTCTTCTGTCCAATAACGAGTTATATCGTTTTATTATACCATAAAAAAGCCCTAAAAATCCATCAGATACTAAGAAAAATCAAAGCCTAAACCACTTTTTCACTAGTGATTCAAACTTTGATTTTTTTATAGTATTCTATCTCATTCCCATTTGGGCGAGTTTGGTCTGGTATTTATTTTGATCAACTAGAAGTCCTTGTCCACCATAGATATCATAAGCATCTACCCAGTCACCAAGTTCGGGAACAGTTAATCTTTCGATACCATTCTGAGCGCCTTCAATGACAGATAAACCATTGGTCAACAAGAAGCTATACGGTAAATTGGTCGAAGTCATCGCAAAGACTTTTCCAAGTGCCTCTGATCCCGTAAAGAGCTTGGTTGGATCTTTGATTTGCTCAAGAACTGCTGACATGACTTGTTGCTGACGTTTGGTACGGCCATAGTCTCCCTCATCATCATCACGGAAGCGAGCGTAGTTCAGCAAGGTGGAGCCATTCATCTGCTGTTTTCCAACTTTGATGGTTTGAGTTGGGGACTCTGTCTCTGTTGCATGAAGGTCATCTCCAACTGTGGCTTCTGTTAAAGGTTGACCATTCAATGTTGAGAATTGGGCATCAATCGTTACTCCGTCAGGGAAGAGGGTATCAATAGCTGTTGCAAAGGCCTGGAAGTCGACCAGAGCATAGTACTTAATATCCAAATCAAAGTTGTCTTTTAGAACCTTGCGAACCATTTCAGCCCCTTTTTGCCCTTCTTGTTCCCCAAGTTCATAGGCAACATTTAGTTTGTTATCCATCTGTTTCTGGCCATTTACAATCTTACTGTACCCGTCGATATAAACTAAGTTGTCACGCATAAAGCTGACTAGTTTAATCTTCTTATCCGATCCACTGACATTCAGCACCATGATGGTGTCAGTACGAGTCTCCGAACTATTTTGACCGATACGGCCATCTGTCCCCATGACTAAAATATTCACACCATCTTTGGTATCCTGACCGTTAAAGACCTCTACTTGAGCTGCCTTGGCGTCAGCTGGCTTATTTGTTGGATTGGCTGCTGACTGGAACCCTCTAAGAAACATAAAAATCATCCCTGCAAGCACACAAGTAATCAACAGCAGGAACCAAGTCAGTATTCGTTTGAAGCGAATTCTTCTCTTTTTCTTTTTGACTTTAGGTTGAGGAGCTACCTTTTCACGTTTCTTAGACCGGCTTCTACTGCCGTAGGTCGGAAGATCAATATCTCTACCCCAAGTTTCTTCTTTTTCTTCTTGGTGGAAATGGTGAACTTCAGACTTGGGACCTGCCATTTTCTGTTGCAGATAATCAAATTCCCTCCGTTCACGGTCGTTGAGGTAATGGATATTTTTGAAGAGATAGTCATAACGTAACTGCTCGTGATGACTTAAAGGATTTTCTTTGCTCATTGACTCTCCTTTTCTATATCAGTTATGGTAAAAATCGGGTAGGTTCCCAGGATCTTGTGCTGGATTCCAATAGCTTCTAGTTCTTGTCTTGCAAAATGAACCAGTTCTTTGTCACTATAGTCTACATCGATAATGAAAAAGTATTCTCCCAAGGCTGTTTTAAGGGGGCGACTTTCAATCTTTGTTAAGTCAATCCCTCTCCAAGCAAAAGTCGAAAGTGCCTTGTAAAGAGCACCAGGTAAGTTGTCTGGTAAGGTCAAGGCCAAACTCATTTTTTCAGCTTGTGAGTTCAAAGGAACCTTCGGAATCTCTGCACCTAACACCCAAAAACGTGTGAAATTGGCTTCCATTTCCTGAATATCCTCTGCAATTAATTCCAAGCCATATTCTTCAGCTGAACTTTTAGGAGCAATGGCTGCATAAGGCTGATCTGGATGTTCCGAAATAAAGCGAGCTGCATAGGCGGTACTGGCTGTTATCTCAATTTTAGCCTCTGGGTAGTGTTTGTCGATGAATTTCTTTCCTTGAGCTAAAGCCTGAGGATGGGAAAAAATTTTCTCAATTTTTGACTGACCTGGAATCACCATCAACTGCTGGTGAATAGGCTGGACGATTTCTGCAACTGCTTGGATGCGAGCCTGGTGAAAAAGGTAATCCAAGCTTTCATGAACACTACCTTCAATGGAGTTTTCAACTGGTACCACAGAATAGTCCACCAAGCCCTGTTCATAGGCCTTGATGACATCTGTGATATTGGCAAAAGCCTGCAATTCCTCTTTGGGAAAAGCTGTCTGCACAACATGATGCGAAAAAGATCCCTTGGGACCTAGATAGGCAATTTTCATCTCAGTTCCTCTATAATTTCCTCTGGGCTTAACTTGGTCACATCCAAAACCCGACTGGCTACTTCCTCATACCAAGCTTGTCTTTCTTGGAAAATAGCTGCCAGTTCTTCCTTGCTTTTGTTAAGAAAGAGCGGGCGTTGATTGTCCTTATCAGCTGCGATACGTTGGTAGAGGGTTTCAAAATCTGCTTTTAGGTAGATGTTATTAGGATTGGTTTTGAGCAAGTCACGATTTCTCTGAGAAATGATAACTCCTCCGCCAGTTGACACAACTCGGTCCGTTTTTAGTAAGTCAGCTAGGACTTCTGACTCTACTTGACGAAAGGCCACTTCTCCTTTTTCAGCAAAGAAATTCGCAATGGACATGCCCAAACGTTCCTCGATTAAGGCGTCCATATCAATGTAGTCTGGGTTCAATCCTCTAGCGATTGTCGACTTGCCTGCCCCCATAAATCCGAGTAATACCTTAGCCATGAATCAAGCTCTCCAAATCATCAAAGAAGCTAGGATAGCTGGTATTGATGGCTTCAGCACGGTCAAGCTCGACTTCTCCATCTGAAACCAAGAGGGCAGCAATGGCTGTCATCATCCCGATACGGTGGTCACCAAAGGTATTGACTCTCGCACCATGAAGGGAGGATTTCCCTTTGATAACCATTCCATCTGCTGTGGGAGTGATATCCGCACCCATGCTATTTAAGGCGCCAGCCACCACCTGAATGCGGTCAGTTTCCTTGACCTTGAGTTCCTCAGCATCCTTAATAACCGTCACTCCTTCTGCTTGGGTAGCAAGCAGGGCAATAATCGGCAACTCATCAATCAAGCGTGGAATCAAGGCTCCACCAATTTCTGTTCCTTTTAAGTCAGAAGACTCAACAGTTAGGGTTGCAGATTTTGCGACTGGATCGATTTCAGTTATTTCCAATTTCCCACCCATAGCACGAATGACATCAATAATACCAGTACGCGTTTCATTGATGCCCACATTCTGCAGTACTACACGAGAGTTTGGAACAATCAAACCAGCGACCAACCAAAAGGCTGCACTGGAAATATCTCCTGGAACAACTACCTTTTGTCCGATCAGTTTTTGTGGTCCTTGAACTGTGATTTTTTTGCCATCCACACTTAAATGACCACCAAATTGCTGAAGCATATCTTCGGTGTGGTTGCGAGTACATTCTTTCTCGATAATAACGGACTCCCCCTGAGCCTGCAAGGCTGCAAATATCAAGGCAGACTTGACTTGCGCAGAGGCGATTGGCAACTCATAGTGAATCGGTTTTAAATTTTTCGTTCCTTTTAAGCAAAGAGGAGGCAGGTCTCGCTCTGTTTGCCCCGAAATGCTGACACCCATTTTTTTCAATGGAATCGTCACACGGTCCATAGGACGTTTAGAAAGACTATCATCTCCAAACATTTCTACTTCGAAGTCTGCACCAGCCAGGACACCTGAAATCAGGCGAATCGAGGTGCCAGAATTCCCCATATCCAAGGCGTTTTGCGGAGCTTTTAAGCCATCCATGCCTACACCTTGAATGGTAATAACCCCATCTTTATCCTCAATTTCAACACCAAGGTCACGAAAAACCTGCATGGTTGAAAGTACATCCTCTCCACGCAGAATATCATAAACTTTAGTTTCTCCCTCAGCCAAACTTCCAAAAATAATCGAACGGTGGCTGATAGACTTGTCACCTGGAACCCGGATACTGCCATGTAAGTGGCGAATGTTTGTTTTTAGTTTCATAGTTGACCTCATACTTGCAATACTTTTTCTTATTTTATCACAAAAAAGCCAGAAATTCCTGAAATTTCTGGCTTTTATACAGATAAAATACTATTTCAATAATTCTGAAACAGGTTCAAAGACAATTTTTTCAATGTCCGAAAGATAAATGGACAATTGTTGCTGTTTGGCAAAGAAATCTGACAAAAGAGCGTTCTCTTGGATTTGTTTGCTGAAAGACTGCATCTTTTCTTGGAAAGAGGCGTCTGGCATTTGTCCCGTTTGCGCCATGACTTGAATTTCTTGCTGGAAAGCGAGGTAGTCTGCAAAAATCTTGCTAGCTTGTTCATCAGCTTGGATGGCATCTTTGGCTGCCTTAACTGCCTTGTATTCTGATAATTCGCGTAACCCGCGACTAAGTTCATTTGCACTATCGTAAATATTTGACATGATTTTCTCCTTATTTGATGACGACTGTGTAGTCCGTATTTTCTGTAATTAAGCGCTCAGCTCGTTCCAGATCCTGAGCATTTTTAAATGAAATCTGCAGAATCCCGTGAACATCTTCACGGTTTTCTTCGTTGATGTGGATATTAACCAAAGAAGTCCCACGAAGTAATTCCAGAATCCGCAAGATAACATCTTCTTCATCGGGAACATCGACATAGAGGTCATAAGAACTATCCACACCACCACGTTTATGAATTTCCATGGCCTGACGTTGCTCACGCGCTTGGTTGAAAAAGTTCCAAATCTGCTCTTCTTCCCCCTTGCTAATAGCCTGACCAATCTCATCTAAACGGTCCTTGAAATCCTCAATCCGCTCTAGGATGGTCTCGCGATTGGACAAGAGAATGGAAGTCCACATACCTGGTTCACTCTCTGCAATCCGGGTCATATCTCGAAAACCACCCGCCGCAAAGCGCCTTGTCATCTCATGTTCTTGAGCATAGACAGCTGTTTGCTCCATGAGACCTGATGCCAAGATATGTGGAAAATGACTAATCTGTGAAGTCACTCGATCATGCTCCTTGGCATCAATCTCGATAAAACGAGCATGAAGGCCTGAAAGCAGATCCTTCATTTCCTCAAGTGTGTCAGGACTTGTCAGGCTCGATGGTGTGAAGATATAATAGGCATTTTCAAAAAGATTAACATCCGCAGAAGCAGCTCCTGTCTTGTGGCTACCAGCCATGGGATGGGCCCCGACAAATCGAACAGACTTGCCAGTCAAATATTCCTCCGCTGCATCCACAATGGCTGACTTGGTCGAACCAGCATCTGAAATAATGACGCCTTCTTTCAAATCCAAGTTAGCCAACTCCTTAATGAAAGCAATGGTTTGTTTGATTGGCAAACTGAGGATAATGATATCTGCCAAAGGAGCAAAACTGGCAAAATCATCCGTTGCACGGTCAATCATGCCTTCTTTCAAGGCGATATCTCTCGAAGCTTGACTGCGATTATAACCTAAAATTTCATAATCTGGATGATCACGTTTGATACCAAGGGCCATAGAGGCACCAATCAAACCAAGACCTGCGATATAGACTGTTTTTGCCATAGGAACTCCTTAATAGTTCTTTGTATAGTCTCGGTGCTTGGCAACTGCCTCTTTTAACTCCTCTAGATTATCTGATGAGAATTTTTCGAGGATTTCTTGTGCCAGAACCGTTGCTACAACGGCTTCCATAACCACTCCTGCAGCTGGAAGAGCGGTCGGATCACTTCTCTCCACGGTTGCCTTGTAAGGTTCGTGAGTTTCGATATCCACACTCATAAGTGGTTTGTAGAGAGTAGGAATGGGTTTCATGACGCCACGAACAACAATGGGTTGCCCATTAGTCATACCACCCTCAAAACCGCCCAGATTGTTAGTACGGCGAGTATAACCGTCTTCTTTAGACCAGAGAATTTCATCCATAACTTGGCTGCCCTTACGGTAACCAGCTTCAAATCCAAGACCAAATTCCACCCCTTTAAAGGCATTGATAGAAACAACTGCTTGGGCCAATCGCGCATCCAATTTTCGGTCCCATTGAACATAGGAACCAAGACCAACTGGAACGCCTCCGACGACTGTCTCCACAACTCCACCGATGGTATCACCGTCACGTTTGATTTGGTCAATATAGTCCTTGATTTCCTGTTCCCGCTCTTGGTTGACAATAGAAACTTCAGACTGGGCAGCTCGTTGCTTGATTTCAGCCACGGTCAGATTTCCAGGTACATCTATTTCCTTGCCACCAAAGACCACGACATGGTTGGCAATCTCCATATCTAGCTCAGCCAAGAGGCGTTTGGCTACTGCTCCAACTGCTACTCGCATGGTTGTTTCACGAGCTGATGAACGCTCCAAAGAATTTCGCAAATCGTCAAAACGGTACTTAATGCCACCAACCAAGTCGGCATGACCTGGCCGAGGATGAGTGATTTTCCGTTTGCTTTTAAGGCGGTCTTCAATGTCCTCAGCAGACATGATATCCAGCCATTTTTGGTGGTCTTTATTGACGACATCCATGGTAATGGGAGCCCCTGTTGTTTTCCCGTGGCGAACGCCCGATGTAAAGACAACCTGATCACTCTCAATTTTCATACGACCACCACGACCATATCCACCTTGACGACGTTTCAAATCTTCATTGATGGCCTCTGCTGTCAAAGGAAGTCCAGCAGGAATTCCTTCAATAATAGCCGTCAGACGGGGTCCGTGTGATTCTCCCGCAGTTAAATATCTCATAGGCTCTCCTTATTTTACCAAGTAGTCTTTCATCTCTTCCAGAGAAACTGGATGAATAGTCGCCGAACCAAGCTCTGGCACCAAGACCAATTTCAAGGTGTTCCCACGCGCTTTCTTGTCATGAGTCAAAGCCTGATAAAGCTTGTCAACATCCCAGTTTTCATAGTCAACTGGCAAACCAAATTTCTGACACATAGCTGTGATGGACTGGGTTATTCCTTCTGGCATAAGACCTTTTTCCTCAGCAACCTTGGAAATCTGCACCATCCCCATGGCCACGGCCTCACCATGCATGACTTTGCCATAACCGGCCGTTGCTTCAATGGCATGACCAATAGTGTGCCCAAAATTGAGGTAAAGACGAACACCGTTATCCAACTCATCTTCAACCACCATCTTCCGCTTAACCTGACAAGAATGTTCAATCAAAGTCTCTGCATGCTCCAGAATGCTCTCTACAGAACCATCCAGCTCCGTCAAGAGAGCCCAAAGTTCTGGATCCTCAATCAAGCCATACTTGATAACCTCACCCATCCCTTCAATCAACTCCCTTTTTCCGAGTGTTTCAAGGACCAGCGGGTCAATCAGAACCCCATCTGGTTGGGCAAAAGTTCCCACCATATTTTTAGCAAATGGAGTATTGACACCCGTCTTTCCACCGATAGAAGAATCTACCTGGGCTGTCAAACTAGTCGGAATCTGAACAAAGTGAATCCCACGCATATAGGTAGAAGCTACAAAGCCAGCCAGGTCCCCAACGACACCACCACCAAGGGCCACAATCCCATCGCTACGAGTCAACCCCTGCTTAACTAGAAACTCATAGACTTTCTGAACAGTAGTTAAATTCTTTCTTTCTTCACCTTCTAAAAAGTCAAAAACAGCTACCTGAAAACCAGCATCTTCTAGGCTGAGTTTAACCTTCTCTGCATAGAGAGAAGCTACATGGTTGTCGGTTACAATGACCACTTTTTGCGGTTGCCAGAGTTCTCGCAACCATTGACCAGCCTGAGCCAGACAACCTTTTTCAATCTGAATATCATAAGGATGATGCGGAATATCGATTCTGATTTTCATAGGAGGGTCTCCTTTTCACTATTTATATTTTTCTGTTAAGGACTGCCAAATCTCGTCTGTCGGCATTTCTTTACCTGTCCACAGTTGAAAAGCTTCAGCAGCTTGATAGAGCAACATTCCTAGGCCATTAATTGCTGGATTCCCCTGACTTTTAGCCCATTTCAAAAATGGAGTTTCAAAGGGTTGGTAAATGATATCTGCAACCAAGAGAGTTTCCGGCAAATTGATGCTTTCTGAAACTGGTGACGACTGGCCATCCATGCCCACACTGGTGGCATTGACTAGTAAGTGCGAATCGGCAATCCTTGATTGCAGTTCAGAAAGATCTTCTAAAGCATACAAGTCCACTTTAAATCCTGTTTGCTCCTGCAACTTGTCTAGATAAGGTCTTGTTTTTTCCATGGAAACTGAACGAACAAAGACTGAAATCTGACTGACGCCATTCAAAATAGCCTGCGCCAAAATGGACTTGGCCGCACCACCTGCCCCCAGAATGGTCATTTTCTTATCCGAAATTGTAAAAGAAGGCAAGCTCTTAAAAAATCCCTTGCCATCTGTATTATATCCAATTAACGTTCCATCTTGATTAACAACTGTGTTGACCGCCCCAATCAAACGAGCCTCATCACTCAACTCATCCAGATAAGGAATCACTTGCTCCTTGTAAGGCATAGACAGGTTGATGCCAAACATCTGGTAACGGCGAATATTGGCGACTGTTTCTGCCAAATCACCCGCTTCAATCTCCCAAGCTACATAGGCGCCATTAATAGCTGTCGCCTCAAAGGCCCTATTGTGGATAAAGGGTGAAATAGAGTGTTTGATAGGATTGGCAACAACTGCAGCTAAACGTGTATAGCCATCAAGCTTCATCCAAAATCTCCCTGATTTTCTTCATGTTTGATAGCGAAATCTGACCTGGGGCACTCGCTTCATCCAGACTAGCAAATGACCAACTTGAACCCGTCACATCTGAAGTGATACGGGATACCTTGCCCATTTTCCCCATGGAAATGGTCACGTACTCTTGTTCAGGATTGAGTGTTTTAAATCCTCGAGTGTAATTCATCAGGTCTAAAACATCCTGCTCCGTATGGGCCATAACTGATACCTTGACCACTTTTGGAGAGAGACTGGTCAACTCAGACAGGATTTCCATCATATTTTCAGGTGTCTCCTGGAAATTATGGTAACTCAAAACAAGATTTGGAAAATCCAACATTTCCTCAAAAACGTCCTTGTAGCTGAAATACTCAAAATCTACATAATCCGGCTGATAAAGCTGAGTAACTTCCTTGATGATTTGAACATACTCTTCTGAGGAAAGTTCGATTTCTCCTCCCTCAGCGCGGGTCCGAAGGGTAAAGACAAGTTCGCGTCCTGCAAATTTCTCAAAGATAGCGGGTGCTACCTGTAAAATAGCGTCCTTTGCAAGAAAGTCCGCACGCCACTCAATGATATCGGCATCTTCATACCTAGTTGCATCCAGTTCTTGCGCTTCTTCTAAACTTCTTGGCATCACTGAAACGATTAATTTCATCTACTAACCTTCATACTAATCACCTTGAGGTAATTACTGCTTTCATCTTTTTTATTATGGGCAAAGTCAGCTGGAAGACCATATTGGTTCAAGATCTGATACCTTCTTCCTGCAAAACCTTTATCAATTTGTTCTGTAAATTTCTGGCGGGAAACATTGGCAGCATTGGTACTGGCAATGATAATGCCTCCCGGATTTAAAATCTCTAGACTCTGGGAAATCAACTTGTGATAGTCCTTAGCTACAGAGAATGTTTGTTTTTTATTGCGGGCAAAGCTCGGCGGATCAAGCACAATCACATCATAGGTCAAGCCTTTTCGCTTGGCATACTTGAAGTACTCAAAAACATCCATGACGATAAAACGGTGATTGTCTGTGCTAAGTCCATTTGCCTGAAAATGAGCTTCTGACAGCTCTATCGATCGTTTTGCCAAGTCGACAGAAGTCGTCTCACTAGCGCCTCCCATAGCTGCAGCAACTGAAAAGGCAGCCGTATAGGAAAACATATTGAGCAAAGATTTGCCCATGGCTAGACCGTCAACCAGACTCCCACGAACCTCATGCTGGTCTAGGAAAATCCCTGTCATCAAGCCATCATTCATAAAGACTTGATAGAGCACGCCATTCTCAAGAACAGTAAAGTAGTCTGGTGCTTCCTCACCATAAACATAGGCAGACTCGTAGTCTAGACCTTTAAAACGAATCTTCTCATAAGCCCCCAAGACCTCAGGAAAAACTTCCTTAAAAGCCTTTACGATTAGCTCACGAATTTGGTAAACAAAGGAGTTGTACCAAGAAAAAACAGCATAATCTCCATAGAGATCAATAGTCAGACCCCCAAAACCATCCCCCTCTTGGTTAAAAAGGCGAAAGGCAGTTGTCAAGTCATCTTGATAATAAGGCTTTCTAGCTTCCTTAGCCTTACGAAACAGGATTTCAAAAAAGGCTTGATTGAAACCAACCTTTTCCTTGCTGACCAACCAACCGATTCCCTTATTCTGTTGAGAAAGATAGGCGCTCCCTAAAAACTTCCCGTCTTGACTAAGAACTTCTACTGCCTGATCCGTCAGTTCAATATCTGTTAAATCACTTGCTTCCAAAAGAACTAGACCCTTAGCTAGCTTTTTTTCAACTCGTCTGCTGACCCTAATTCTATTCATAGCTACTATTATAGCAAAATTTGTGACAATTCTCAAAAAAGAAACCGTTTAACCAGTTGTACTTTAGTTTACTGAGTGTCATTTTTGTTAAAATAAGTATATGCCATTTACTTTTCCACCAAAACATCCTTTCCCTTATAATGGAAAGAGAGATTCTATTCGCTAAAAATAGACAAAAACAGAAATGAGTATAGAATCTTGCGCAAACGTTTGCCTAGTTCTAAACTTTATGGTAGAATAAAACACAACATTGATAAGCAAGAGGAAAAATAATGCAAAATCAGACACTTATGCAATACTTTGAATGGTATTTGCCTCACGACGGCCAACACTGGACGCGACTGACAAATGATGCCGAGCACCTAGCAAACCTTGGTATCAGCCATGTCTGGATGCCACCTGCCTTCAAGGCAACCAATGAAAAAGATGTCGGCTATGGTGTTTACGATCTTTTTGACCTAGGCGAATTTCACCAAAAAGGGACTGTCCGTACCAAGTATGGGTTTAAAGAAGACTATCTTCAAGCCATTCAA
Source organism: Streptococcus oralis subsp. oralis (assembly GCF_000960035.1). Classification (GTDB taxonomy): domain Bacteria; phylum Bacillota; class Bacilli; order Lactobacillales; family Streptococcaceae; genus Streptococcus; species Streptococcus oralis_G. The sequence continues at coordinate 347,739 of NZ_JYGR01000005.1, read as the reverse complement.
ACTCTAAAGGCACAGGGAATTCAACCTATGGCCGATGTGGTGCTCAATCACAAGGCTGCTGCCGATCATATGGAAGCCTTTCAGGTTATTGAAGTGGATCCTGAGGATCGTACCCTTCAGCTAAGCGAGCCCTTTACTATCAATGGCTGGACTCACTTCACCTTCGATGGTCGCCAAGACACCTACAATGACTTCCACTGGCACTGGTACCACTTTACAGGTACGGATTACGATGCCAAGCGCCGTAAGTCTGGCATTTACCTGATCCAGGGAGACAATAAAGGTTGGGCCAACGAGGAATTGGTCGATAACGAAAACGGTAACTACGACTACCTCATGTATGCCGACCTAGATTTTAAGCACCCTGAAGTCATCCAAAATATCTATGACTGGGCTGACTGGTTCATGGAAACGACTGGAGTGGCAGGTTTCCGCTTGGATGCCGTTAAGCACATCGACTCCTTCTTTATGGGCAATTTCATCCGTGATATGAAGGAGAAATACGGTGAGGATTTCTATGTTTTTGGGGAATTCTGGAATCCAGACAAAGAAGCCAATCTAGACTACCTTGAGAAAATTGAGGAGCGCTTTGACCTTGTGGATGTTCGTCTTCATCAAAATCTCTTTGATGCTAGCCGAGCAGGTTCCAACTATGACCTTCGTGGCATTTTCACAGATAGCCTGGTTGAACTCAAACCTGACAAGGCTGTGACTTTTGTCGACAACCACGATACACAACGAGGTCAGGCACTTGAATCAACCGTCGAAGAATGGTTTAAACCAGCAGCCTACGCCCTCATCCTTCTTCGTGAGCAAGGTCTTCCATGTGTCTTTTATGGAGACTATTACGGCATTTCAGGGCAATTTGCTCAACAAGATTTCAGAGAAGTTCTTGATCGTCTCCTAACCATCCGAAAAGACATGGCCTATGGAGAGCAAACAGACTACTTTGACGATGCCAACTGCATCGGATGGGTCCGTTCAGGCGCTGAACATCAATCCCCAATCGCAGTCTTGATTTCAAATGATCAAGAAAACAGCAAGGTTATGTTTGTCGGGCAAGAATGGGCTGACCAAACCTTTGTTGACCTCCTTGAAAATCATCCAGCACAAGTTACGATCAATGATGAAGGTTATGGAGAATTTCCAGTAGCAGCGGGTTCAGTCAGTGTCTGGGCAGAAAAATAAACCTATCAGGTACAAGTCAAATCCAACCGGATTTGGCTTTTTTGTGTATGCAAAAAGATCTACCCAAGTGGATAGATCCTAAATGTTTTCTTATAATTTACCTGCTACTGCATCCAAGAGTTCTTGGATTTTCGCTTGGTTGCTTCCTCCTGCCATGGCCATGTCTGGTTTACCACCACCACGTCCATCAACGATTGGAGCCAATTCTTTGACAAGGTTTCCTGCATGCACATCTTTAGTCTTGCTTGCTACGAGGACATTGACTTTGTCACCAATAGCGGCAACTAGAACAAGCACATCAGAGTAGTCTTTTTGTTTCCAGTTATCCGCAAAGGTACGAAGGGCACTTGCATCTGATACAGAAACTTGGCTTGCAATGTAACGGTGTCCGTTGACTTCCTTCACATCCTTAAAGACATCACCTGCCGCTGCAGCTGCTGCTTTTTCCTTCAATTCTGCATTTTCTTTTTGCAATTGACGGAGTTGCTCTTGAAGGCCTTCAACCTTGTGAGGTACTTCCTTGAGTTGAGGTGCTTTAAGAGTTGATGCAACAGCTTTAAGAGCGTCTTCTTGTTCACGGTAGGCTTCAAAGGCTTCTTTACCAGTCACTGCCAAGATACGACGAGTTCCTGAACCAATCCCTTCTTCTTTGACAATCTTGAAGAGGCCAATTTCAGAAGTGTTGCCAACGTGGGTACCACCACAGAGTTCCACAGAGTAGTCACCGATAGTCACAACACGGACTTCTTTACCGTATTTCTCACCAAAGAGGGCCATAGCTCCCATTTCCTTAGCTGTGTCAATATCTGTCTCAACAGTCTTAACTGCAATTGCTTCCCAGATTTTCTCGTTGACTTGCTGTTCAATGGCACGCAATTCTTCAGCCGTAACTGCTTGGAAGTGGGTAAAGTCAAAGCGAAGGAATTCTACTTCATTAAGAGATCCTGCTTGAGTTGCGTGGCTACCAAGGATATTGTGAAGAGCGGCATGGAGCAAGTGAGTCGCTGTGTGGTTCTTCATGACACGAAGACGACGGTCCGTATCAATTGCCAAAGTGTATTCTGCATTCAAAGTAAGTGGAGCATGGACTTCAACAGTATGAAGAGCTTGGCCATTTGGTGCTTTTTGAACATCTGTCACTGTAGCTACGATGTTTCCAGCAGCATCCAAGATTTGACCGTGGTCAGCTACTTGTCCACCCATTTCAGCGTAGAATGGTGTTTCCGCAAAGATGAGAGAGGCAGTTCCTTCAGATACAGCTTCTACTTCAGCATTGTCAGCCACGATAGCCACCAACTTAGAAGGCAATTGACTGGCATTGTAGTTGAAGACACTTTCCACTGTAATGTTTTGAAGGGTTTCATTTTGCATTCCCATTGAGCCGCCTTTGACAGCTGACGCACGCGCACGTTCTTGCTGTTCTTTCATGGCTGCTTCAAAACCTTCACGGTCTACAGTCATCCCTGCTTCTTCAGCGATTTCTTCTGTCAATTCAACTGGGAATCCATATGTATCGTAAAGTTTGAAGACATCTTGCCCAGCGATAACGTTTTGACCTTTCGCTTTCAAATCAGCTACAATAGTTTCTGCAAAGTGTTGACCTGAGTGAAGGGTACGAGCAAATGACTCTTCCTCGCTCTTGACAATTTTCTCGATAAAGTCACGTTTTTCAAGCACTTCTGGGTAGTAGCTTTCCATGATTTTTCCAACAGTTGGAACGAGTTTGTAAAGGAAAGGCTCGTTGATACCCAATTTTTGACCGTGCATAGAAGCACGACGGAGGAGACGACGAAGGACATAACCACGGCCTTCATTTCCTGGAAGAGCACCATCACCGATGGCAAATGAAAGGGAACGGATGTGGTCAGCGATGACCTTGAAGCTCATGTTATCGCCATCTTGGTCGTAGACCTTACCTGACAATTTCTCAACTTCACGGATAATCGGCATGAAGAGGTCCGTTTCAAAGTTTGTCTTAGCCCCTTGGATAACAGCCACCAAACGCTCCAAACCAGCGCCCGTATCAATGTTCTTGTGTGGCAATTCTTTGTATTCGCTACGAGGAACAGCAGGATCAGCGTTAAATTGTGACAAAACGATATTCCAGATTTCGATGTAACGGTCGTTTTCGATATCTTCTGCAAGCAGACGAAGACCAATATTTTCTGGGTCAAATGCTTCTCCACGGTCAAAGAAGATTTCTGTATCAGGTCCAGAAGGTCCAGCACCGATTTCCCAGAAGTTGTCTTCAATTGGGATCAAGTGGCTTGGGTCCACTCCTACTTCAATCCAGCGGTTATAAGAATCCTTATCGTCTGGATAGTAGGTCATGTACAGTTTTTCAGCAGGAAAATCAAACCATTCTGGGCTGGTCAAAAGCTCATAAGCCCAAGTGATGGCTTCGTCACGGAAGTAATCCCCGATAGAGAAGTTCCCCAACATTTCAAACATAGTATGGTGGCGAGCCGTTTTTCCGACATTTTCAATATCGTTGGTACGGATAGCTTTTTGCGCATTGGTAATACGTGGGTTTTCAGGGATGATAGTCCCGTCAAAGTATTTCTTAAGGGTTGCTACCCCAGAGTTGATCCACAAAAGAGTTGGGTCGTTTACTGGAACCAAGCTGACTGATGGTTCTACAGAGTGACCTTTGCTTGCCCAGAAATCAAGCCACATTTGGCGAACTTGAGCACTAGATAGTTGTTTCATAATATCTCCTTATTTACTTGTTTAATTTGATTGGCTTTCCAGCATTTCCACATAGTCAATCGCGACACAGAGGGAAATGACCAGGTCTGCATAAGAGTCTTCATAGACGGTTACGGTGTAAGTTGAGGTCAAATGGAAAATCTCTTTCCGAATTTCGGCAATCACTTGGTCGCGGTCATCCAGCAATTTGAAATTCAAATCCCAGATATTGCCCTCGATACGAAGCCCGAGATCATCAAACTCATACTTATCTCGCCAGAAGGTCAACTTCTTACGAATGACGAAATTGGAACCGTTTCGTAACTGGATAGTAAAGCGAGGAAGCAAAGTGAAAAATTCTTTACTAATCTCACTTACTTGCTCACCATAGGCGTCATAGATGGTAAAGGTCTTAGGAATTTGGAAGAAAGAGCCCTCCACCTGATAGTTCACTACTCCTCTATCATCCTTGATATCGAAGCGTTCGCCTCCAAGACGAAACTTTTGTTTCACGAGAAATGTCTTCATAAACACCTCCAAAAATCAAAAGACAAGCTCACATCACGAAGGGCGAAAAACCGCGGTACCACCTTCATTCAATGAACTTGTCATTCTCTTATTCTTATGCAATTGTCTGATTGAGTAGCATGACTTCCTAGCTTAGATGGCTCGCAGCACCGCCATTTCTCTGGACTAAGATGACAGAAAATCAATTCTCAACTCTAGTATTATACCGTTTTTGGAGAGGTTCGTCAAGGTTAATGGCAATGAATCATAAATGTTTTATACTGAGGTAAATTTCAAAAAAAATTTGTCAGCTTATTTCCTTTATTATTCTTTATTCCCAACTTTCATATTAGAAAACACAGCAACTAGAATATTAGCAAATATAAAGGTCCCTATCACCCAATGTATGGAATCTGTTGTAAGATACTGTCGATCCAAGCCATCCTTTAAATGTAATAGTATAGCTGTTTGGTGAACAATTAAAAAGGTTGGCCAGAAACTTTTTTTGAAGAAAGTAGACATTTTCATCTTTGTTACCGCTTTCTATTAAGATAAGATTAGTATACTACTAGGCAATGAAATAAGCAACTCGAATAGAAAAAGATAAGGCTGTAAAAGTTGACTTCTATTAAAAAAACGAACCAGCTTAACTGATTCGTTTCATGCCTGCTAACTCCTACTTCCGATACATTTTAAACTGGAGGAAGAGGTCGCTGTATTTGCCTGTCCATTTATGGTCAAATTTCTCATAAACTTCTAGGTGTTTCATGGTATCAGCGTCTGGATAGAAGGATTTGTCCTCACGAGTCTCCTCTGGGAGCATTTCCTTGGCTGGTAGGTTCGGTGTTGAGTAGCCTACATACTCCGCATTTTTAAGAGCATTTTCGGGTTTCAACATAAAGTTGATAAAGGCATAGGCTGCCTCTTGGTTTTTCACGGTTTTTGGAATGACCATGTTATCAAACCAGAGATTGCTGGCCTCTGTCGGAACGACATACTTGAGGTTAGGATTTTTCTCCAACATCTGGCTGGCTTCTCCTGAAAAGGTCACCCCGATGGCCGCGTTGTTCTGGATCATGTAACCCTTCATCTCATCCGCCACAATGGCCTTGATATTTGGAGTCAGTTTGTAGAGCTTGTCTACCGTTTCTTCCAACTGTTGAGGATCCTTGGAGTTGAGGCTGTAACCGAGCGAGTTAAGCCCAAGTCCCAGCACCTCACGTGCTCCATCAAAGAGCATGATAGAGTTCTTATACTCTGGTTTCCAGAGGTCATCCCAATGTTCAGGAGCCTCCTCTACCATATTTTCATTGTAGACGATTCCCAAAGTCCCCCAGAAATAAGGAATGGAGAATTTATTTCCCGGATCAAAAGACTGGTTGAGGAACTCTGGTCCGATATTCTCGATGCCTTCAATTTTTGAATAATCAAGCGGAACTAAGAGGTCTTCGTCCTTCATCTTATTAATCATGTACTCACTCGGGATGGCAATATCGTAGGTCGTTCCACCCTGCTTGATCTTGGTATACATGGCTTCGTTGGAGTCAAAGGTCTCGTACTGGACTTGGATCCCTGTTTCTTCTGTGAATTTCTCCAAAAGTTCTGGATCAATGTAGTCTCCCCAGTTGTAGATAACCAGTTTCTGACTGTCTCGGCTGTTGATTTTACTATCTAGATGAGTCGCAATTCCCCACAAGACAAGGATAATCGCTACAATTCCTGCTAAAAATGAATAGAGTTTTTTCATGCTTGCTCCTCCTTCTCACGTGAGATAAAGTAATAGCCAACAACTAGGATAATACTAAAGAGAAAGACAAGTGCAGACAGGGCATTGATCTCTAACGAAATCCCCTTACGAGCGCGAGAGTAAATCTCGACTGACAGGGTTGAAAAGCCATTTCCCGTTACAAAGAAAGTCACGGCAAAGTCATCCAGCGAGTAGGTAAAAGCCATGAAATAACCTGCAATGATAGACGGTGTCAGGTAAGGAAGCATGATTTCCTTAAACATCTGAAACTGACTGGCACCAAGGTCATAAGCCGCATGAATCATGTCATCATTCATCTCCTTGAGACGAGGCAAGACCATCAAGACTACGATAGGGATGGAAAAGGCCACGTGACTAGATAGAACCGTCAAAAATCCAAGTGAAAACTTAAGCTGGGTAAAGAGAATCAAGAAGCTGGCACCAATCATAACGTCAGGCGCAACCATCAAAATATTATTAAGAGATAGAAAGGCTTCTTGGTATTTCTTACGAGACTGATAGATATAGATGGCACCGAAAGTCCCGATAACTGTCGCAATTAAGGCTGATAGAAAGGCCAAGAAAAAGGTTTGAGTGAGGATCAACATGAGACGACCATCACCAAACATGGTTTGAAAATGGCTCAAACTAAAACCAGTAAAGCTATTCATATCATCCCCTGCATTAAAGGCATAGCCAATCAAGTAAAAAATTGGCAAGTAAAGGACGATAAAGACAAAGGCTAGGTAGAGATTGGCAAATTTTTTCATCGTTCTCTCCTTTCCTTGGTCACCCACATGGTGAGAAACATGGTCAGGATAAGAATCACACCGATGGTTGAACCCATACCGTAGTTGTCATTTGTCAGGAAGTTTTGCTCAATGGCCGTCCCGAGGGTGATAACGCGGTTCCCACCAATTAAACGTGTCAGCATGAAGAGACTCAAGCTAGGAATAAAGACGGACTGAACCCCACTTCGCACACCATTCATCGACAGAGGGAAGATGACATGGCGGAAGGTTTCCCACTTGGTCGCACCAAGGTCGTAGCTGGCATTGATGAGATTGTTATCCATATCGTCCAAAACATAAAAAATCGGCAAAATCATAAAGGGAAGCTCGATGTAGCTTGCGACAAAGATAAAGGAGAAATCGGTAAAGAGCAACTGCTGCGAACCGATTCCGATGAATTCCAAGAATTGGTTAATAGACCCATTTTGACCAAAAATCCCGATAAATGCATAAGCCTTGAGGAGCAGATTGATCCAAGTTGGCAGGATTATCAGCATGAGCCAGAGTTGACGGTGCTTGAGACGAGTCAAAAAGAGGGCTGTTGGATAGCTGATGAGAAGTGTCACTAGGGTTACAATCCCAGCATAGAGCACAGAGTTGAAGCTCATTTTAAGGTAGGTCAAGTTTTGTGACGCAAAGTAGGATTTATAGTTTTCTAAACTGAATTGTCCTTCGATGTTGAAAAAGGATTGTCCAAAAATCAAGACCAAGGGTGCGAGGACAAAGAGGGCAATCCAAAGCATGTAGGGCACTACAAAGAGTTTAGAGGTTGTTTTCTTCATCTCTTTCCTCCTCGATCGCGTTAATCAGACCTGCTTCTTGCTCTTCGATTTCTACGTACTCCTCGATACGAGCATCGAACTCTTCTTCGGTTTCGTTGAGACGCATAATGTGGATATCTTCTGGTTCAAAGTCCAGACCGATTTCCTCACCCACAATGGCCTTACGAGTTGAGTGAATCATCCATTCATTACCAAGCTCGTCATAGGCGATAATCTCGTAATGAACCCCACGGAAAAGCTGGGTATCAACTTTAACTTGGAGCTTGCCTTCTTCAGGAAGGGTAATGCGCAAGTCCTCTGGACGAATGACAACCTCAACTGGCTCATTTGGTTTCATCCCCCCGTCGACTGCTTCAAAGCGTTTGCCGTTGAACTCGACCAAGTAGTCCTCAATCATGGTTCCAGGCAAGATATTGGACTCACCGATAAAGGTAGCAACAAAGTGGTTGATTGGCTCATCGTAGATGTCCACTGGTGTTCCAGACTGAACAATCTCGCCATCATTCATAACGAAAATCCAGTCACTCATGGCGAGAGCTTCTTCCTGATCGTGAGTGACAAAAACAAAGGTAATCCCCAATCGTTGCTGCAGTTCACGCAGTTCGTACTGCATGTCTGTTCGCAATTTCAAGTCCAGCGCTGACAAGGGCTCATCCAACAAGACCAGACGGGGCTGGTTGATAATGGCACGAGCAATGGCCACACGCTGACGTTGTCCTCCAGAGAGTTTACGGATGGAACGTTTTTCATACCCTTCCAACTGAACCATCTTGAGAACTTCCACTACACGTTGCTCGATTTCTTTCTTGTCAATCTTACGCAAGCGGAGTGGAAAGGCAACATTTTCAAACACATTCATATGTGGAAACAAGGCATAGGATTGGAAGACCGTATGGACGTCTCGCTTGTTGATTGGAATGTCGTTGATCCGTACCCCATCCAGTAAAATATCCCCTGTCGTCGCATCCAGTAAACCTGCAATGATGTTCAGGATGGTTGATTTCCCAGAACCTGATGCACCTAGTAGTGTATAGAACTTCCCTTCTTCCAACTCAAAGTTAATGTCTTTGAGAACCTTGGTATTGCTATCTTCAAAAACTTTAGAGACGTTTTTGAATTCAATAATTGGTTTTTTCAATTCCTCTAAATTCCTTCTTCTTCGTAAATTAACAGATTGGGACCTTGTTAGAATGCTAGACACAAGCGTAGGAAATAAATTGACCTAAACCTCATTTAGCGATAAAATCCCAATCTTTGAATGCTATGTAAAAATAATGTTATTCGTGTTCACCCAAGATACGAACTTCTCGCTCTAAGGTAACACCTGAATGTTCTTTAACTTTTTCAATGACAGACTCAATTAAGTCTTCATAATCTCTTGCAGTCCCATCGGCTACATTAATCATAAAGCCTGCATGTTTTTCTGAGACTTCGACACCACCGATACGGTAGCCCTTCAAACCAGCCTCTGAAATCAACTGACCTGCAAAATGCCCGACTGGACGCTTAAAGACTGAACCGCAAGATGGGTATTCTAAAGGTTGTTTGAGTTCACGTAGGTGCGTCAAGCGATCCATCTCTTGCTCGATAACCTGATGATTCCCTGGAGCTAGGGCAAATTTAGCTGACAAGACAATAGCCCCAGAATCCTGAATAGCTGAATGGCGGTAACCAAAAGCCAAGTCCTTGACTGACAAGGTCTCGATTTCCCCTTCCTTGGTCAAAATTTGACAAGACTGCAAGATGTGAGCAATCTCTCCTCCGTAGGCACCCGCATTCATAAAGACAGCTCCTCCAATGCTTCCCGGAATACCGCAAGCAAACTCAAAACCAGTCAAACTATGACGAAGGGCAATACGTGTTGTCTCGATCAAATTAGCACCCGCTTCTGCTTCGATGGTATAGCCATCAACCGAAACGTTATTAAGCTTATCGCACAAGATGACAAAACCACGGATTCCACCTTCACGAACGATGATATTGCTGGCATTCCCAAGCACCATCCAGGGAATATTCTCTTGATTGGCAAATTGGACGACACGGGCCATCTCATAGCGATTGCGTGGCAAAACTAGATAATCCGCTCGACCTCCAACCTTGGTATAGGTATAGGTCTTCAAAGGTTCCTTAAAACGAATATCAATTCCTTCTAAGATTTCAAGCATTTTTTCTTTTACTGACATGTCACTCTTCCTTTTTCAAAATTCATTCCATTATACCATTTTTAGAGACATTTGACGACCATAAAAAGAGCTTGTTTTATCTTTACATAAAAAAAGAGGTCACCCCTCTTTTTATGATTTTTTCCAAAATGTAGATTTGGTTAGCCAGATAAAGACTAGAAGTTCTACGAAAAGAATGAACTCAACTAGAAGCGGATTTGCAATCCAGCCCACTTGAGATAGAGCTGGAGCTAAGTCAAACAAGGCATGTAATCCATAGGCAGCAAGGAGGTAGATCCATTTCTTTTGACGAACACTTTGATAGACCCAGATAGAAAGACCAATTTGCAGAACCAGAGCAAGCACACGTTCTACTCCTAGTAAATAAACCTGCCATACAGAAAGAGACTGGACCGTTTCGAGTGTAGTCTTTGGAAGGAGATTGGCTACATCAGTATTTGAAGACTGGATGAGTGAAAAGAGAATCAAAAGACTGATCAAGCTTCCCATTCCGAGATAGAGCATCTCCAAGCCGCCATGTCCCAAACCATAAGCCAAAGCATCTCGATCTTCTAGCTTTCTCTTTTTCTCCAACCATTTAAAAAAGATAAGACGAGCCGTCTCTTCAAAGAGGGCTGCCATAGCGATCCCATAAAGGACGTATAAGAAAGGCTGCTCCTGCATAAGCGGAATGGTTCCATCTTTTTGCGGATGGAGTATCAGAAGGTGAACCATCTTCTCTAACACTTGAGAAGAAACAAAAAATGCGATTGCCCCCAAGCCCATCACTGCAAGAGAGATTTTAAACCGCTTTTTGGCATACCAAGTCCCACTTACTAGAATGAGAACCAAAGCGATCATGGTAAGGATAATATGTACTGTCATCTTTTTCTCCTATTCTGACTTATCAATATCTTTCTTCATCTCGTCAACGTTAAATTTGGCAAATAAATACTGGCGATCTTGGACTGGAAAACGTTGGTCCAACTGGTCGACTGCCCCAACCTCAATCATTCCTTCTTTGATAACAAAGTCCATCACATGCCCACCAAAGGTTAAATCATCTGAGATAAAATGCAAATGGTAGCCTGCAACACTCACTCCATGGAAAATCTCCGGTGTCCAAAATCCAACAATAGTTCCCGATACATTTTCACGGCTATATTCAGGTTGGTGAGTCGCTACATCAGCAAACTTGGTATCAGGTGTGGATTTGGGAATCATCCGTACGTGCATGTGGGCAAATTCCCCATGAATCTTGATGGAGCGAAAAAGATTTTCCCCATCATAGTAGGACTCAATTCGTTTTTCCAATTCCTTGTCTGTCATCTCAAAGCGCTGGCGGAAAATCACTTCTGCCTGATGGGGAACAACTGCCGCATAGGGAATAAGAGCATCCGCTGCCACTTCAACGATTTCAGGCGTTTGACCAGACCCCTTGGCTTGATAAGCCTTGCCATCAAGGACAATCAACTCCCCATCAATCGAATCAAGGGTTCCCAAGCCGAGGTCACCATGTTCCAGCAATTCTCCCACTGTCATAGTTCCACCATAGAGACCTGCCATTAAGGCACCTAGAGTATTGTATTGAAATAATTTAACCGGTTCCTGCACTTTTCTATCCATTCTCTTTCTTATCTTCTGTTCAATGAATCACTATACTTTCTAAGTATACCACATTTGCTCCTAGTTGTGAAAGGGAGAAATGCTTTTCCCATTGCAAAGGAGGCAAAAAAAAGGTACAATGTAACAAAATCAACGGAGGTCTGGAATGAAGAAAGAAAGTAAATACCAAGCAGTCGTTTCCTTTCTCAAAAAAGGGATTGAATCAGGAAAATTCCCAACAGGTAGCCGGCTTCCCTCCATCCGTCAATTGAGCCAAGACTTCCACTGTAGCAAGGACACTATCCAACGAGCCCTACTGGAATTACGCCATGAACAATACCTCTATGCCAAACCCCAAAGTGGCTACTATGTTCTGGAACAAGGACAGCACCAAGACTTGGAAATCGAAGTCACTGACGAGCATGCTAGTGCCTATGACGACTTCCGACTCTGCGTCAATGAAACCCTGATAGGTCGAGAAAACTACCTCTTCAACTACTATGATAACCAAGAAGGCCTTGAGGAACTCAGACAATCTGTCCATCAACTCCTCTTTGACCAAGCCCTCTACTGCAAACCCGACCAACTGGTTCTGACTTCGGGTACCCAGCAAGCTCTCTTTATCCTTTCTCAGATCAACTTCCCAAGTAAGGGAGAAGAGATTTTGGTTGAACAGCCGACTTACCACCGAATGAATCGCCTCTTGGTCGCTCAGGAATTGGCCTACAGGACCATTGAACGCCGAATCGATGGGATTAATCTTGACGAACTAGAAGAACAGTTCAAATTTGGAAAAATCAAGTTTTTCTATACCATTCCTCGCTTCCACTATCCTCTTGGCCATTCCTATTCTGATCAGGAAAAAAGGGCTATTTTGGATCTAGCAAACCAGTATGGTGTTTACATCGTAGAGGATGATTATCTAGGTGACTTAGACTCTAAAAAGGGACAAACCTTCCACTATCTGGATACTGAGGATCGGGTCATTTATATCAAATCCTTCTCAACCAGCCTCTTTCCAGCCCTTCGTATCACCGCTCTCATTCTCCCAAATGCCCTAAAAGAGGCCTTTGTTTCCTATAAAAATATCCTAGACTATGACAGCAATCTCATCATGCAAAAGGCTCTTTCTCTTTACATTGATAGCCAGTTATTTGAAAAAAATCGATTGGCTCGACTGACCCTTCAAGAGAACTATCAGGCTCAGATTAAGGAAGTGCTTGAAGAAAACTCCTGTCCCTTGCCCCACTATCCTCTACACGATGGGCTTCTCCTTGATTTGAGACACTATCCTAAAATTGCCAGTTTGAAACACAGCTCACTCAAACTAGACTTTTTTGAGAAGGCTTATTTGGATGCCTGCCCTTATCAGTTCGCCAAAGTCACTCTTGAAAATCTAGAAGAGCTATTACAATACATAAAAGCAGAATTGGATTAAAGTCCAACTCTGCTTTTTCTTATTGTTCAACTTCTGTTAGTTTCGCTGCCTTTTCAAGATAAGTTTGATAAGTTCCGTCATCTTTCAGTTTTTGGATAACCTTATCGACTACAGCTTTCAAGTCTGACTGATTCTTCTTGATAGCAACGGCATTGGCTTCGCCATCTTTCATCGTCAAGTTAACAGATGCAACGACAAGATCTGAGTTTTTACCTGCGTAGCTAAGAGCAACTGGTTCATCCATATGAACAGCATCCACTTTTCCAGCCTGCAACTCATTGACGGCTTCCCCCATATTGGTCAAAGATGTCAACTGGGCATTTGGCAATTGTTCCTTGACCATGGTTTCTGGCACAGTTCCTTTTTGAGCTGCGATATTGGCACTTGCAAGGCTTGAAAGATCCTTGTATTTGTCTAAATCGGCTCTTCTAACCAAGAAACTCATCTTATTTTCATAGTAAGGAATTGAAAAGTCAAAGACTTCCTTTCTCTCATCTGTAGCACTAATTCCTGCTATGGCTAAGTCAGCCTTTCCAGTTTGAAGGCTGGTCAAGACATTGTCAAAACTCATACTTGAGATTTCAAGTTTAACCCCAAGCTCGTCCGCAATCGCTTGAGCCATATCAATATCTGCTCCAACTACCTGGTTTTTACCATCTACCAAGGCTTGGAATTCAAACGGTGCATAGTCTGGGCTGGTCGCAACAACTAGCTTTCCTTTTTGTTTAATAGCGTCCACAGCAGATTGGGAACTATCCGTTCCTGACTGACAAGCTACCAAAACCATGCTGGCAAGCATGCTACACACAACTAATATCCATTTCTTAAACTTCATAAATAAACGACCTTTCTGTTAATTCTGAATAATTATAACTCTTTTAAAAATAGTTGTCAACGTTTTTCTTGCATTTTCATAAAATATAGTTACAAAAAATAGAAATTCAGAGATTAGTTTATCTATCTATTGGGAACTTATTTTCAAAAAAATCATTTATCATATCTTGATGTTGCTGATTTACAATTGCAATGTTTTGTATGTCCATATGATCAAAAAATCCTAATTCTAAAGTTTCATCACTTGAAAAAAAATTTGTAGAAATAGAATTTTCAGATGAAACTAAATACAAAATTGTAAGAACTTGAGCCTCATCGCCATTCGGATAACTATCTGAATATTTAGTATAAACATTTAAGAGTTTTTCCGCTCTCACTTCGATTCCCGTTTCTTCATAAAACTCTCGCACTAAAGCTTCTAAAGCCGATTCGCCTAATTCAATAGCACCACCTGGTAATCCCCACGTTCCTTTATCTGCTCGTTTTTGTAATAAAATTTTCTCTGATTGATTTAATATTCCACAGGTGAAATTTAAAATAATTTTATCTTTCCCAACTTTTTTTCTTATATTCTGTATGTAGTCCATTACTCACCTCTGATAAAAAAATCATCAATACAACGAAAGCTTACTATTAAAAAGTAAGCTTTCACAATAATCTTATCATTTGAATACTTTATAATTCAACTATTTTACCTGTTTCAAAGTAGACAACCCATTCACAGATGTTTTTTGCGTAGTCTCCGATACGTTCCAAGAAAGAAATGACCTGGAAGTAATCACGGCCTGTAACGATAGCTTCAGGATTTTTCCTAATTTCTTCTGTAGCCAAATCACGGATACTATCAAAGTAATGGTTGATTTTTTCGTCCATCGCTGCTACTTCGTAGGCTTGATCCACAGAACCGTTGAGATAGAGATCTAGAGCTGCTTCGACGAAGTTTTTCACGTCGCGTCCCATCTTTTTGATTTCTTCTTCAACAGAAGGGATACGTTGCTCCCCCTTCATACGAATAGTCGCCTCAGCGATAGACACTGCATGATCTCCCATGCGTTCCACGTCTGACACTGCCTTGAGAACGGTCAAGACGGTACGAAGGTCTTGCGAAACAGGTTGTTGGAGGGCAATCATTTCAAATGATTTCTTTTCCAACTTCACTTCATATTCATTTACTTCTGCATCATCTTCGATGACTTCTTTTGCCAAATCACGGTCATGCGTAACAAAGGCACGCACTGTACGATTGATCTGCGAGAGCACTTCTTGTCCCATAGCATAGAACTGGTTGTGCAATTTCTCTAAATCTTCTTCAAATTGAGATCGTAACATCATTCAACTCCTTATCCAAATTTTCCTGTAATATAATCTTCTGTTTCCTTGTTTTGTGGGTCTAGGAACATCTTCTTCGTATCGTTAAACTCGATCAAATCCCCATCTAGGAAAAATCCTGTTTTATCAGAGATACGAGAGGCTTGTTGCATCGAACGCGTTACCAAGAGCATGGTGTATTTATCCTTCAGACCATACAAGGTTTCCTCAATCTTACCTGCAGAAATAGGATCCAAAGCTGAAGTTGGTTCATCTAAGAGGATAATTTTCGGACTGGTTGCTAAGACACGAGCAACACAAACACGTTGTTGTTGTCCACCAGAGAGACCAATGGCCGAATCATGCAAACGATCCTTTACTTCATCCCAGATAGAAGCACGTTGCAAGGCCTTTTCTACTGCTTCATCTAGAACTTGCTTGTCCTTAACCCCATTGATACGCAGCCCATAGACAACATTTTCGTAGATAGACATAGGGAAGGGATTGGGCTGTTGAAAGACCATACCAATTTCCTTACGCAATTCAACCGTATCGGTACGGGGGCTGTATATATTGTGACCATTATAGACCACTGATCCAGTTGTTGTCACCTCAGGATTTAGATCGCCCATGCGGTTGATGGCTTTGAGCAGGGTGGACTTTCCTGATCCAGAAGGACCAATCAAGGCTGTTATTTCCTTAGGTTGGAAAGAAAGGGAAACACTATTCAAGGCCTTCTTTTTATTGTAATAAACGGACAGGTCTGACACCTGTAAAATCGCTTCTGACATACCGTTTCCTTTCTAACCAAAGTGTCCCGTTACATAGTCATTGGTTGACTGTAACTTAGCATTTTGGAAAATATTGGATGTCTTATCATACTCAATCAAATCACCCAGGTAGAAAAATCCTGTGTAGTCACTTGCACGCGCAGCCTGTTGCATACTGTGGGTAACGATGATGATGGTAAAGTCCTTCTTCAATTCCAACATGGTTTCTTCCAGCTGGGCTGTCGCAATCGGATCCAAAGCTGACGCAGGCTCATCCATCAAGAGGATATCTGGCTTGACAGAAATGGCGCGAGCGATACAGAGACGTTGTTGCTGACCTCCAGAAAGCATCAAGGCTGATTTGTGGAGGTCATCTTTTACCTGATCCCAAAGGGCAGCCTGTCTTAGAGAGGTTTCTACAATTTCATCAAGTACTTTCTTATCCTTAACACCTGCACGTTCATGAGCAAAAGTGATGTTGCGGTAAATAGACTTGGCAAATGGATTTGGACGTTGAAAGACCATTCCGATATGCTTGCGCATCTCATAGACATTGATTTCTGGACGGTTGACGTCAATCCCTCGGTAGAGGATTTGACCTGTGACCTTGGCAATATCAATGGTATCATTCATCCGATTGAGACTGCGAAGATAGGTAGATTTCCCTGATCCAGATGGACCAATCAAGGCTGTAATTTTATTTTTTTCAAATTGCATATCGATGCCCTTGATGGATTCATTTTTACCATAGTAAACATGTAAATCCTTAGTAGAGAGGGCCACTTTTTCTTCAGGGAAAGTGATGATATGCTTTTCATCCCAGTTATATTTTGACATGGCTTCTCCTTTAGGCAGCGGTTAATTTCTTGTGTAAATAGCTTCCGAGTTTGCGAGCTCCAAAGTTAAAAATCAAGATAAAGATGAGGAGCACGGCGGCAGAACCAGCTGATACAATGGTAGCATCAGGAATGGTTCCTTCACTGTTGACCTTCCAGATGTGGACAGCCAAGGTTTCTGCTTGACGGAAGATTGAGATAGGGCTGGTAACACTGAGGACATTCCAGTTAGACCAGTCAAGGGCTGGAGCGGATTGTCCTGCAGTATAGATAAGAGCGGCGGCCTCACCAAAGATACGACCAGATGCTAAAACAACACCCGTTACGATACCTGGAAGAGCTTCTGGAATGACAACATGAACTACAGTCTCCCAACGAGAGATACCAAGAGCCAAACCAGCCTCGCGTTGCGTATGGTGAACGTGTTTTAAACTGTCTTCAACATTTCGAGTCATCTGAGGAAGGTTAAAGACTGTCAAGGCCAAGGCACCTGAAATGATTGAAAATCCATACTCAAACTGGACAACAAAGATCAAGTAACCAAAGAGACCCACAACGACTGATGGTAGAGAAGACAAAATCTCAATACAGGTACGAATAAAATTGGTCACAGGTCCTTTTTTGGCATACTCAGCGAGGAAAACGCCAGCTCCCATAGACAGGGGAACAGAAATGATCAAAGTAATAACCAAAAGGAAGAAGGAATTATAGAGCTGAATCCCGATACCCCCACCTGCTTGATAAGAGGAGGATTTCCCTGTCAAGAAGGACCAAGAGATATGCGGTAACCCTCTCACCAAGATATAGAGAATCAAGGATGCCAAGATGGTCACGATGATACCCGCGATGGTATAGAGGACAGCTGTTGCAAGTTTATCTAATTTCTTAGCGTGCATAGTTTTTCTTTCCTCTTTCTTTCGTTATCAATTTAATCACACTGTTAAAGGCCAAACTCATCAAGAGCAAGACTAAGGCCAGTGACCAGAGAACGTTATTATCAACCGTTCCCATGACGGTATTTCCGATACCCATAGTCAATACAGATGTCAAAGTCGCAGCTGGTGTTGTTAGCGAGGTTGGGATAACTGCTGAGTTTCCGACCACCATCTGAATAGCAAGGGCTTCACCAAAGGCACGCGCCATCCCAAAGACCACTGCAGTGAAAATACCTGAACGTGCTGCTTTCAAGGTCACACGCCAGATGGTTTGCCAACGAGTGGCTCCCATAGCTAAACTGGCTTCACGGTAATGACGAGGAACAGCACGCAAGCTGTCTGTTGTCATAAAGGTTACAGTTGGTAGGATCATGACAAAGAGAACGAAAATCCCTGACAAGATCCCAAAACCAGTTCCACCAAAGACGCTACGAACAAAAGGCACCACAACTTGCAAACCGATAAAGCCATAGACGACTGAAGGAATACCGACGAGGAGTTCAATGGCTGGTTGTAAAATCTTTGCACCCTTTGGTGATACTTCTGTCATAAAGACTGCCGCACCAATAGCAAAGGGTGTTGCGATGAGGGCTGATAAAATCGTCACAATAAAGGAACCCAAAATCATCGGAAGGGCACCAAATTGTTTCCCTGAAGGATTCCAAGTTTGTCCAAAGAGGAAATCAAAGATGTTGACCCCATTGACAAAGAAGGTCGATAAGCCTTTTTGGGCTACAAAAATCAAAATCATCGCCACAATGATAACAATCAAAGAAAGGCAAGTGAAGGTCAAACCTTTACCAAACTTCTCAAGGCGAGAGTTCTTTGAAGGAGAGAGTAATTTTTTAGATAGTTCTTCTTGATTCATTATTGACCTCCTTCTACTGCTGTAACGGTACCTGAAGCATCCTTTTGGACTTTCATTTCATTGATGGAGATATAGCCCATGCCCTTAACAATTCCATTTTGTGCTTCATCTGAGAGGACGAAATTCAGGAATTCAGCAGCTAACTCATTTGGCTGACCAAGTGTGTACATATGTTCATAAGACCACAAAGGCCAGTTGTTGGTCGTTACATTTTCAGACGTAGGTTCATACCCATTCAGTTTCATGCTTTTCACGGAGTCATCTACATAGGCAAAAGCTAGATAAGAAATGGCTCCAGGCGTTTGGGATACAATCGACTTGACCATCCCGTTAGAATCCTGTTCTTGGCTCTGCATTGCCGCTTGGCCATTCATAATGACCGTATCAAACGTCGCTCGTGAACCAGAACTTGCTGCTCGGTTGATGATTGAAATGGCCAGGTCTTTGCCCCCAACTTCTTTCCAGTTGGTCACTTCACCTGTAAAGATTTTGCGAAGTTGCTCGGTTGTGAGATTTTCAACATCCACTTCCTTGTTTACAATCACTGCAAGACCAGCCACTGCAACCTTGTGGTCTACTAGGGCTGAAGCATCGATTCCTTCTTTTTCCTCTGCAAAGACGTCAGAGTTCCCGATGTCAACTGCTCCAGACTGGATTTGGGATAGTCCTGTACCCGATCCACCACCTTGAACATTGACTGTTTTTCCGATGTTTCTAGAACCGAATTCATCTGCTGCCGCTTCGACAAGAGGCTGAAGAGCAGTTGAACCAACGGCTGTCATGGATTCTCCACGATCAATCCAGCTAGCACATCCTGCTAGAGAACCTGCCATCAAAAGAGCTGCAAGAGACATGACGAGCTTTTTTCTTTTTTTCACTGTTATTCTCCTTGAACATAATGATAAATGTTCTGATTTCTTCCATTTGTCCTGATCATCCAATTATCATCAATGATTGTCCCGCTTTATTTTATCTAGTCATTCTTAGGAGCGGACAATTCCATCGTATAATATAAGTAATAATGAAAGACTATCAGAAAAAACTCATACTTCCACTATAACATAGAATAGGCTCTTTGACTAGCTTTTTCACCTGAATCTGAGCCCTTTTGGATAATAATTTTTCAAAACATTACCCGTTACCTTGGCAAAGCCTAGTCCGTTTCCTTGAACCACAACTTGGTACCAGCCATTTGGTCGAGCTTCAGACAATTGAACAGTCTCACCAGCCACATATTTTACAAAGTCCTCATCATTGATTTCAACACTTTGTTTTACTTGGCTTGGTTTCAATGTTAATCCCAGAGCAAAGCTTGGTTCAAAGCGTTTCTTTTTAAAAGTCCCCAGATGAAGTCCATTTCGGGAAATTTTGAGTTTGCCTAGATCCGGTAGCATCTCTGGCAGGAGATAGAGTTGATCTCCAAAAGTCTGCAAGATACCAGTTAGATTGACTCGCAAGTGTTTTTTGGCAAACTCTTGCCACAAGTTCTGCTGTTCACGACTGAGATTGCTCTTGCTAGCCTTGAATCTTGGTGCTGGATTTTTTCCCTTAAACTGCAGGTGGGCAACAAACTGGCCTTCTCCCTTGAAATGATGAGGGTACATTCGAGACGTTTCAGGAAGGCCAATTCCTTCTACCATACCATTCAAATGCTCAACTGGAAGCAATTCAAAATCATAAGTATCCAGCAACCAGTGGACGATTTCTTCGTTTTCCTCAGGTGCCCAAGTACAGGTCGAATAGACCAAACGCCCTCCTTTTGCAAGCATGGTCACTGCATCTTCTAAAATTTCTCTTTGGAGACTAGCGCATTGACTAGGATAATCAGTACTCCAATAATCCATGGCATCGGGCTGCTTACGAAACATCCCTTCACCCGAGCAAGGTGCATCAAGGACAATCACATCAAAGTAACCTTTAAAAACCTTGGCCAAGCGGTCAGCAGATTCATTAGTCACAACAACGTTTGTAGCTCCAAATCGCTCCATATTTTCCACTAAAATTTTAGCACGCTTGCTTGAGATTTCATTGGAAACAAGGACTCCTTGATTAGCCAGATAAGCTGCTAGTTGAGTGGATTTTCCCCCTGGTGCTGCCGCCAAGTCCAAGACCTTCATGCCAGGTCTTGGTTGAGCTACCTGGGCCACCATTTGGGCTGCAGGCTCTTGCGAATAAACGAGACCTGTCACGTGCTCTGGAGATTTCCCTGAGACCTTACCATAGTGTCCCCAAGGTGTATGGGGAATAGCATCCGCAAACGACAACTGACTTTCTTTTAAGGGATTAACCCGAAAAGCCGAAACTGCTTCCTGTTTAAAAGAGGCAAGAAAGTCTCTTGCCTCATCTTCTAGTATCGCTTCATATTTTTCAACAAATCCTTCTGGAAATTGCATTTAGTTCTCTTTCCTTTCGTAGATATAAGACTGAATCTCTTCTTGCATCTCGATTGGCACCATCATGACTGGCTGACGCGTTTTAAAATCAGCGGGCTCACCTGATACCGTAAGAAGACGATAACCCAGACTTTCCCCTAAGATACTGGCCGCAGCGTAATCCCATGGTTGTAAGTAGGTAATATAAGTTAAAAGACGACCCGATAAAACCTTGGCAAAACTAATGGCCGCACTGCCATATACACGGACACCCAACGCAGCTCGACCCAAATCACCCAAGCCCCACTCATTGCTTTCAAACATACCTGAGTTACCGGCAACTAAAAATTCTTGAAGAGGTTTCTTTTTAAAAGCCGGTAAGGGCTCATTATTGCGACAAGGAGGAAAGGCACCACCACCATGGTAACAATCACCTTTCATGACATCATAGATGATGCCAAACTTGCCCACACCATTCTCAAAATAAGCCAACATAACAGCAAAATCTTCCTGCTGGGCGACAAAGTTATTGGTACCGTCAATGGGATCAATCACCCAAACAGAACCTTGACCGACTGCAGCACGTAAACAACCCTCTTCCGCGCAAATCAAGTCCTCAGGATAGGAGGACTTGATCCGATCAACCAAGAGTTGCTGAACCTCCTTGTCCAAACGTGTCACCAAGTCAGTAGGGGAAGACTTGCGCTCAACCTGCAAATCTTCTTTCATATGAGCCAAAATGTAGTCAGCAGCTTCCTGCACAATCTGTTTGGCAAATTCAAATTTAGTTTCCAAGAGAAATCTTCCCTTCTCTTTTTTCTTTTGCTAATTGAACTGCATGATAGAAGGAATAACCGCTAGCCGTCTCAAATTCGCGACCTAAGCGCTTTTCTTCGCTTTTGCTCGGAACGACAGACTTAAATTCCTTATAGGAATCTAGCAGTTTTTTTGCTTCTACCTTGTCTTCATAGGCAGCTTCAACATCATTAAAAAAAGAAAGCACCGAAGCAAGTTCTTCAGTGCTCCACGACAAATCTAGTGGGTAACTATACTGTTTGTTCATCTATCCTATACCAGCTCTCAATGTTGCTTCTTTCAATTCTTGTTTACGGTAACTACGAGGGAGAAAAGCACGAATCTCATCTTCATTAAAACCGATCTGCATGCGTTTAGTATCTATAATAATTGGGCGACGCAAAAGACTAGGATATTGCTCAATCAACTGAAGCAACTCCGATACTGAGATACTCTCTACATCAATATCCAATTTTTGAAAAATTTTTGAACGAGTTGAAATGATGTCATCAGTACCATTTTCGGTCAAGGAAAGAATATGTTGTAATTCTTTTCTTGTTAAAGGACTAGTCATAATATTATGCTCTTGAAAGGGCACTTTATGCGTCTCTAACCAAGCCTTTGCCTTACGACATGATGTACAACTCGGTGATAAAAATAGTGTAATCATGCTTTTCTCTTCTTTTATCTATACTTGCTATTTCTATTATACAAAAAAATAAAGCGCTTGACTAGGTATTTTTAGAAAAAAAGCCTATTTTTTCATAGAAAATAGACTGTTCTCTGTAAAAATTACCTGTTTTACAAGTTTATCTTTAGGATAACCCAACAATATATAGGGAGCAGAGTAACTTCTCTCGTTTTTTATTAAAAATACAGAATTTTATCTACTTTTTCCTTGAAGCTTTGACAAGAAGGAAACCTAATATTCCTTCATACAAGGCAAAGAAAAGTACAAAGGCATGGAGGAAGAAAATCTCTGGTAAAATCAGAATAACTCGATCCTTTGCTGGATCAAAAAGCCAAGTATCATCTCCCACAAAGAGAATCTGATGGAAAAGAGTAAAGAATTGCTCAAAACCAATCAACACTCCTACAAGCCCAATGATCAGAGGCAATAGTACTAAAGTCAAGATACTTTTACGATATAGTGCTAAAAAGCCTTTTTTGACAATCTTTTTAACAAAGAAATAGAAACTTGGAAGTGTCACCAAAGTGACCAGCTGAACCAAGTGGAAGAGATTCTTCACCACCGCAAAGTGGTGTAAACCAGCCGCTGACGAACGGAAATCTGGCATCTCTAAGACCTGACTAAAGGGATTGGTCAGGTAATTCATCAAGATATGAAAATTGTACTGAATGGTTTCGGGCTTTAGATAGACTCGATCCGCTAAGTTCAGCCACTGAATCTCCATAGGATAGAAAATCCATGCCAGATAAATGGTTAAGAGAATAGAAATGGAAAGGAGAAAAAGCATACTTCCCCAAAAAGTCAGTTTAGTTCTCATCAAAATTCCACTCCGCAAGGCTAGAAAGGACATGAGTTGGTGCGATTGGCAGGTCCGCTACTTCCTCTGCCTTGGTAAAACCTGTCGTCACCAAGAGCGTTGGAATACCATTGTCAATCCCTGCTCGGATATCTGTCAGGTAGTTGTCCCCAACCATGAGCAATTCTTCTCTTTTCAAGCCCAAGTGCTCAACTGCCTTGTCCATAATGATAGCATTTGGTTTCCCGATATAAACTGGTTTCACTCGTGTTGCTACTTCAAGAAGTGTAATTAGTGAACCAGCACCTGGCAAAAGACCACGTTCTGTCGGGATATTGAGGTCAGGGTTGGTTCCGATAAAGTGAGCACCCTTTTGGATAGCTAGAGTTGCTGTCGCAAATTTTTCATAGTCGACTTGCCAGTCCAGTCCAACCACCACATAGGCTGGATTTTCCTTGTCTTCGACATAACCAGCTGCCTGAATGGCATCCTTGAGCCCAGCTTCTCCGATGACATAGGCTGTCTTTTCCAGTCCCAAGTCGTTCATATAGTCGATGGTTGCCAGAGTTGCTGTATAGACAGTTGATAGAGGGGTATTAATGTTAAAATTCTGAGCCAACATCTCTTGTACACTCTCAGGAGTACGAGTTGTATTATTGGTCACAAAGAGATAGGGAATTTCTCTTTTTTGTAACTCATGGACAAAAGCCTCACCCGCCGGAATTCTGTCTTTCCCCTTGTAAATAGTTCCGTCTAAATCAATTAAATAACCTTTATAAGCCATATCGTCCTTTCTAATTGCCTTCAATTTCTTGCCAAGTAATCATAGCTTGGGCATTTATCTCGCCATCACTGATAATCTCATGCTTGCTTTCTAGTCCCTTGAGTTCATAAGCTGAAGCAATCATGCCACCTGGTCGCACTTCTTTGACATATTTGAGATTGATTTTCTTTGGAATATACTTGGTCAAAAAGTCTGCTCCCATAACCTCAAAAATCCAATCCAGGTATTTGCTATTATTGACATGACCATTCATATCCAAGTCGTAAAAACGAACATGGTAGTCTTTACTGAACGGGTTTTCTAGATTTGCATACTTTGGCCCACGGATGAGTTTTTTATCAAACTCAGACTGGTAAGGAGCAACAATCTCCGGTTCGACAGCATGAACTTTCCGACTATCTCTGTCCATAAGAACAAAGGTTGCTACCATGCGAATGATTTCTTGACCTGCTTCATCATAGATAGTGAAACGGCGGTAGCAAAAAAGACGATTGTAAGTCAATGCTTCTGTTTCAATCGTAATCTCTTCAGCAAAGCGAGGCAAGCGAACCACGTCAATCGCATAGTCTGTAATAATCCAGACCAGATTGTAACGTTCTAACACATCCTTATCGCTAACTCCCAGTTCAATGGACTGCATACCTGATACTTGCAGGGACAGCAAAATCACATCTGGAAGTTTGATATGACCGTTCATGTCCGCCATATCAAAAGGAATTTTCATTTTCATTTGATAAGTTAAGCCCATCGTTCTACTCCAAAATAAATCGTTCTGCTACAGTGTCTCCCAAGAAGAGACCTCTCTTTGTCATTCGGACACGATCACTGTCGATCTGCATGAGTCCTTGTTGAACCAAGTCTCTGATGATTTCGCCATAAAGTCCATCAAAGGATCGTCCAAATTTTTCCTCAAATCGCGCCATAGAAACCCCGGATTTTTTCCGAAGGCCTAGGAACATTTCTTCTTCCATCTGCTCCCTTTGACTCAGGTGTTCTTCTGTTATCCGAGCATTTCCTGCCTCTACCGCATTGAGATAGTGGCGGATAGGACCATGATTTTTATAACGCACTCCGTCCACATAACCCGAAGCACCCGCACCGATACCATAATACTCGGCATTATCCCAGTACATGAGATTGTGGCGGCTTTCAAATCCGGGTTTAGAGAAATTCGAAATCTCATAATGCTCAAAACCAGCTCGCTCCAGTTCTGCGATGATGTACTCAAACATCTCCGCTTCTAACTCTTCCTTGGGTAGGGGCAATTTCCCACGTCTCATGCGGTTCATAAAGACCGTATGATTTTCCAAAATCAAGCTATAAAGACTCATATGAGGAATATCAAGCGAAATAGCCTTAGCCACATTTTCCTTGACCTGATCCATCGTTTGACCTGGAAGAGCGTAGATTAGATCAATGGAGATATTGTCAAAACCAGCCAGTTTGAGGCGGTCGATATTCTCATAAATATCCTTCTCCAAGTGACTGCGCCCAATCTTTTTCAGCATTTTGTCATCAAAAGTCTGCACACCCAAGGAAACACGATTGACTGGCGAATGCCTCAAAACCGCGATTTTATCCGCGTCCAAATCTCCTGGATTGGCCTCAATGGTCAATTCTTCCAAGACAGACAAGTCTAGATTTTTAGTCAGGCCATCTAAGAGCAGCTCTAATTGCGAAGCGGACAAAGCCGTTGGCGTCCCACCTCCAATATAGAGAGTTGACAACTTTTGGATATCATAAGAACGAAACTCCTCTAGCAGATGCTCTAGGTAACTATCTACTGGTTGATTCTTGATAAAAACTTTTGAAAAGTCACAATAATAACAAATCTGTGTGCAAAAGGGAATATGCACGTAGGCGGACGTTGGTTTTTTCTGCATAGTATTTATTATACCACAAAGACAGGCTTGCAGATAAAAATCACCATCTCCAAAAACCAGAGATGGTGATACCTTATACTTCAGTAATATCGATGATGATTTCTTCTTGGTCTTCAGCAACGTCTGGAGTTGCTGCCTGTTCTTGCCATTGCTCCTTGAGATTGTTAAAGGTTTCCTTGGATGCTTCTGTCGCTTGTCGAGCACAGGTCTTAGCTTGGTCAAGGACACTATCAAAAGTGATTTCACCAGATTCTACTTGTTCCTTTGTTTTCAGCACAAAGTCCGTTGCCTGTTCCTTCACTTCTGTTAGTTTTTCACAAACCTGCTCTCTAGCATATTCTGGATCTTCTCTCAAGTCATCTAGAAAATCCTGAGCTTGACTACAAACTTGCTTGCCCTTGTCACTCGTCAAAAACAAAGCAAGAGCTGCACCTGAAACAGTTCCTAAAAGGATAGAGGATAGTTTTCCCATAAGATTTCTCCTTTTTTATTTTTTGAAAAATTTACTTGCGACACGAAGAGCGGACAAGCCTGCACCTGTTTTAATGGTCTTTGAACCAGCAGATGAAGCTTTTTTGCCTAAAACACGCGCATGTTGGTTGAGATCAGATACTGACTCTGACAAGTCTGCCACTGCCGTAAAGAGTGGATCAATCGTCGCAACTTTGATATTGATATCGTCTGCTAACACATTTACCTTAGCCAACAAATCATTGGTCTGATGCAAGGTAACGTTCACATCTGAGCTCAACGTTTTGATGGTTTTCTCTGTTTCATCAATCATACGACCGGCTTTTTGAATCGTGATTGTCAAATAGACTAAACAGACAATCAAAGCAATCGCAACAAGTATATATGCAACTTCTAACATTTATTTTTCCTCCTCAGTATGATAGAAAGGGGCTTTCTTTCGATTTTGATAAAGTATGATAAAAATACCAAGTCCGATAAGGACAACTGATAACCATTGGGAAACTCGCAGACCAAAGAACATGAGACTATCCGTCCGCATCCCTTCGATAATCATACGACCAAAGCCATACCAAATCAAGTAGAAAGCAGTGATCTGACCACGTCTGATTCCCTTTAATTGTCTTCTAAAAATCAAGATTAAAGCAAATCCAATCAGATTCCAAACCGACTCATATAAGAAGGTCGGCTGACGGTAGCTACCCTCAATGTACATCTGGTCACGAATGAAGCCTGGCAAATAATCCAAACTATCTACCGCTGCACCATAGGCTTCTTGGTTAAAGAAGTTCCCCCAGCGCCCTAAACTCTGGGCAACCATGACGCTCGGTGCTGCAATATCTAAGAAATCCCAAGTATTAATCAGCTTTCTATCTGCAAAGATATAAAGGACAATAGCGCCCGCTATCAAACCTCCATAAATGGCCAAACCACCATTCCAGATGGCGATGATTTCACCTGGATTTTGCAGATAATAATCTAAGCGAAAGAGTACGTAGTATAGTCTAGCACCTAAAATAGCTACCGGAAAAGCAATCAGGATAAAATCCAAAATATCATCTGACAGGATTTTCTTTTTAGGAGCTTCTTTCATGGCAAGGTAGACTGCCAGAACCAAACCAGCTACAATACACAAAGCATACCAACGAATAGCAAAGGGACCAATTTCAAATGCGACTGGATTAATCATGTTTCACCTCATTTTGAGCGATTAGATTTGTCAAGCGTTCTTCAAATAAACGCGTCGCATCAAAGCCCATTTCTTTAGCACGATAGTTCATGGCAGCTGCCTCAATAACAACAGAGATATTGCGTCCTGTTTTTACTGGGATGCGGATACGCGGAATCGTTACACCAGAAACTTCAAGTTCTTCGGCATTGTTTCCTAGACGGTCAAAGGTCTTATGGGTATCATAATTTTCCAAATAAACTGCTAGCTGAACTTGTGAAGAATCTTTTACAGCACTTGCACCATAAAGACTCATAATATCAATAATTCCAACTCCACGAATCTCAAGTAAATGCTTCAAGATTTCAGCAGGTTCACCCCAAAGAGTCATCTCATCCTTAGAATAAATATCTACACGATCGTCTGCTACCAGACGGTGTCCACGTTTCACAAGCTCAAGACCTGTCTCGCTCTTACCGATACCACTATCTCCTTGGATCAAGACACCCATGCCATAGATATCCATCAAGACACCATGCACGCTGGTACGTTTAGCCAAACGGGAATCGAGGTAGCTAGAAAGTTCTCCAGATAAACGACTGGTTGCTGTTCGACTGGTTAAAATCGCAATCTTGCATTCCCTAGCAGCCCTCAACATTTCCTCTGGTACCACCAGGCCACGAGCCACGATAACCGCAGGTGTTTCAGGTAGAAACATTTTCTTCAAAACTTGATAACGGTTCTGGGCAGGCATGGCGACTAAATAGGACCACTCCTTCATCCCTAACAGCTGAATCCGTTCTGGTGTATAGTAATCAAAGTAGCCCGTCATTTCAAGACCAGGTCTCATAATGTCCGCAGTATTGATTTCTTTTTCAAGTAATTCGCCTTCACCATAGACAATATCTAGTCTGAGTTTTTCAATGACATCTCTTACTAAAACCGACATAATTTCCTCCTTCAATCGAGTTCTCCCTACTATTATATCAGATTGTAGGTGGAAGTTTCCTTTTTTTTGCAGGATTTACAGTATTTATTTGATGTTGCTTGGGAAAAGATTTGACTAGGAAGTTTTTTCGTACTCTTTCAAATTAACCGAGACAAATCTACTGCAAATCGGTCAACGTCTATCACCAAGTCCCTTCCAGATTTTTCTAAGTAAATCCTTGGAAGACCTTTTGTTAGTATTCTATTTGCATCAGCCATATCTTGAGGATAGGTATAGAACTGTTGACCTTTTGGAAACTGATTTTGGACTTGCCATTCTTCAAACTCCTTCAAAAAAGTCTTATGAGATGGCATACTGACTTCTTCGAACAAGGAATGGTCAAAATATCGTACCAAACGATACAGACCATGAATCTCATCCGCAAAGCACTTATCAATTTTTTCATAGGGGAAGCCTCGTCTCTGATAAGCTTGGCATAAACTTTGTAAGGACTCGCTTAATGCAACTGCATCTTTTCTTGCCAAGTTTATAAAATACCGAACAGAAAATTCTTCCATACCAGTTCGTTTTTTCTTCTCTAAAAACTGTTGTGCACGCAAGAGAGACTCAGATAATCTTTCTTCATCTTGATAATAAAGAGCGTATAAAAGATTCATCACATTTTCTGGATAATAGGTTCCTTTCAACAAGGGTAAATCTTTGGGGACGAATGATGGAATGGCTGAAAAATCGTTACAAGCAAAAGAGGTAAACAAGCCTTTCAAAATCCCATCTGTGTAAATGGTTCCACTTGCCAACAAACCGCCTCTCAGCAACTTGGTTCTTCCTGTTTGCCATAGAACGTTGTTTAACTGCTTATAATCCCCATCTAAAAACGCAGCATAATAGGCAAAATATTTAGTATCATCTAGCAATAAGCTACTGTACAATTTTACCCTTAAAACCTTGTCAGACAATACTTTTGAATCGGTCAAATACTTTTCAAAAATTCTTTGGTTTGACTCTTCAAATTCCTTCCAATCTATCGGATCAGCACAATAACCCCAATCTTCCAAGTGATTTTCACGCATCTTTTGATATTCTTTTATATACTCTTTCATAACAATTTATTCCTCTAAACATTGTGCAAAAAAAGACTAGACAAGTCTAGCCTTTCATTTCAAATTAGAATTTTTTACGTTTACGAGCTGCTTCTGATTTACGTTTACGTTTTACAGAAGGTTTTTCATAGAATTCACGTTTGCGTGTTTCTTGAAGAGTACCAGCTTTAGTAACCGCACGTTTGAAACGACGAAGTGCATCGTCAAGAGATTCATTCTTACGTACTACTGTTTTAGACATTTTTTTCACTCCCTTCAAGTTCAAGATTTATTCCATTTTACACGCAAAATGAATAATTGTCAAGGGAAAACTGCCATAAACTTATATTATCTTCCCTTTTCTTTTTAAAAGGGACAACGTATTAGAATAGATGTCATAATAGTGAAAAAAATTATTTTAATCCTGTTCAGAAACAACTTTTATTTCTTTATCATTTACAATAACAGCTTGTGAATTGTTCATTCGCATTAAGTCGAGCTGATTTTTATAGGTTTCAAAGGTCTTCTTGCTACTATCAGTAAAAGGCTCCTCACTATAATGTGGAAGGATGTAAAACTCCACTACATCCAATCCCGTTGTATCCGATAACTCTGTCGCTACCGTCTTGTCGTCCATGAGCTTATTGTAGTCAATATCCTTGGCGGTAATGATAGCCCCTGCTGATTCTCCCATATAGATCAGCCCATCTCTTATTTGTTCTTTGATAAGAGATAGGAGTTGTTTTTTCTTTAATTCTTGTAATAAATAAAATGTATTCCCGCCAGAGATATAAAGAATTTTGCTTTGGAAAATCTTTGCCTGTGCAGTTTCTCGATCACAAGAAGCAATATCTAGAACCTCTATCTCAAATCCTAAATCTTTGAATGTTTGCTGAGCCTCATCGATATAGGCAGTATAATCCTCTTTGTTCCCAGCGGTAGGAATAAATAAAACCTTGTTTTCTAGATTCTTTTCCTTTGCATAATCGCTAAAAAGCTTTTTGACTCCAGCAAAGTATGAACATAAAAATAATTGTTTCATGACTGTACCTCCATTAATGTTTAACAATTTTATAAAGGATCCACGCTTCCTTTCTTTGACTAGTTATAAGCTCAAACCCTATTAACAACAAGAATCGTCTAAATGCTTCTTCGCTTTGGACCTCTGGTAAAAAGTAAGACAACTTGTTATATTCACAAGCCAGTAAGAGTATCCCGTCTGATTTGAGTATTCTTCGAAGTTCCATAAAAGAAGCCTCTAGGTCCTGCCAATGAAAATGAGTTTGAAAAGCTGTGATTAAATCAAAACTTTCATCAGAAAAGCCTGTCTCCCTAACGTCTCTTCGTTCAAAATTTATATTAGTTATCTCTATCTGTTTGGCTTGAGCTATTGCTACATCTGAAATATCAATTCCAGTTATAGTACTTTGCGGAAAAGTTTCTTTCAGTAGGATGGTTGAACGGCCATTCCCAACTCCTACATCTAAGATTGCAGGGTAAAATGTCCTATCCAGATGACGAATTGCCCATACAAACATGGAGAGATAGGCTCTATTCCACAATTTCATCATTCGTTTTCCTAGAAAGCCCGAAGGGTTCTTTGATTGCTGAATGAGACGAGAAAACAGTAACATTAAAAGTAAAAAACAAGTGAAACCAATTATATAAATCAAAATCGAGCCTCCTCGTATAGCTATATTATACCACTTTAGCAGGATAGTGAACAATTGAGGCAAAATAATTAGACGATTTTCAAATCAATTACCAAAAAGAGAGAACCAATTGGTTCTCTCTTTCTGTTAGACTGACATCTTCTTAGATAGCAATGAATGTAATCATTTCAATCAAGTATCCAAAACAACTTACTTGTTGACTTTCGCCACTAATTATTCTTCCTCAGATTTTTTTCTTTGAGCTAGAGAAATTAATCCCATACCTGATAAAGCAGCCAATAGACCAGCTGTCAAGTGAGATGTCTCCTCAGAACCCGTATTTGGAAGAGTTTTAGTAGTTCTTTCTTCTGTAATACCTTGTTGTTCTGGATTTTCAACTACAGGAAGTTCTACTACTGTTGGAGTATAGAATCCTGAAATGATATTTCCATTACGGTCTTTACGGATCACTTTCACACCTTTGGCTTGTCCTACAAAGTTTACCTCAGGAGTAAAGGTGACGGTGCCATCTGGTGAGATTACATAAGTTCCTTGACCTGGAACGACTTTTTCAGTTGTTCCATCTTCAAAGGTTGGCGGAACTGTCAGATCGACATCACCTGTAAAGTTTGGTTTACCAGTCTGAGTTTGACCTTTAAGACCTTCTGATGTCGCATAACTCACTTGTGTTTGTCCAAGGACAGTTGGTGTGTAGCGAGCAGTAACTGCATTTCCATACACATCCAAACGTTTTACAACCAATCCTTTAGCTGTACCAACAAAGTCTGGTTCTGGAGTAAAGGTAATCTTACCATCTTTATCAATTGTATAACTTCCTTCACCCGGAACAACCATAGTCGTGCTACCATCCTCAAATGTTGGTGGAACTGTACTATCGATATGTCCTTCAAACGTTGGGGTTGCCACTTGTGGTTGACCTTTTGCTCCTGTAGAAGCCGTATCATGACCAGTAGATGGATCTACAACTGTTGGGCGATAGCTTGCAGTAACTGGGGTGCCGTTCTTATCCTTGCGGACAATCGTTACACCGGTTCCTTGTCCTACAAAATTAGCTTCTGGAGTGAAGGTCACTGTGCCATCTGGTGAGATTATATAAGTCCCTTCACCTGGAATCACTTTTTCAGTTGATCCATCTTCAAATGTTGCTGCCACAGTTTCATCGATTGGAACAAGCGGATTACCACCTTCAAATGTTGGCGTACCTGTTTGAACAAGCCCCTTAATGTTAACTGAAGAAGTATCTTTACCAGTTGGAGTCACCTTAGTAAACTCTGGACTGTAAGTCGCAGTGACTGGAGTGCCATTCTTATCCACACGTTTGACTGTAACTGGATTTGGACTACCTACAAACTGTTTGTCTGGAGTGAAGGTTATACTTCCATCTGATGCAATCGTGTAAGTTCCTTGGCCTGGAATATTCTTCTCTTTGCTTCCATCTGCGAAAGTTGGCTCAATTGTTTCATCGATTGGAACCAGTGGATCGCCACCTTGGAAGCTTGGAGTTCCAGTTTGTGGAAGTCCTTGAGGACCTGTACTTGTTGCGCCAGTTCCTGTTGGGGTCACTTTCGTAAACTCTGGACTGTAGGTCGCAGTAACTGGAGTGCCATTCTTATCCACACGTTTGACTGTTACTGGATCTGGGTTTCCAACAAACTGCTTGTCTGGAGTGAAGGTTACAGTTCCGTCTGGTGCAATCGTGTAAGTTCCTTGGCCTGGAATAGATTTCTCTTTGCTTCCATCTTCGAATGTTGGCTCTACTGTTTCATCAATTGGAACCAGTGGATCGCCACCTTGGAAAGTTGGAGTACCTGTTTGTGGAAGTCCTTGAGGACCTGTACTTGTTGCACCGGTTCCAGTTGGAGTCACCTTAGTAAACTCTGGGCTGTATGTCGCAGTAACTGGGGTGCCATTCTTATCTACGCGTTTGACTGTGACTGGATCTGGGTTTCCAACAAACTGTTTGTCTGGTGTGAAAGTTACAGTTCCGTCTGGTGCAATCGTGTAAGTTCCTTGACCTGGAATAGATTTCTCTTTGCTTCCATCTGCGAAGGTTGGCTCTACTGTTTCATCGATTGGAACCAGTGGATCTCCACCTTGGAAGGTTGGAGTACCAGTTTGTGGAACACCCTGAGGGCCTGTGCTCGTTGCGTTAGTGCTGGTTGGAACTACTTCTTTTACCACCGCTTGGTACTTAACGGTAACAGGGGTGCCGTTGGCATCTACACGAGTCAATTCAAGCTCTGGTGTTTCACCTTTGAACTGCTTATCTGGAGTGAAGGTCACCTTGCCGTCTGCGTCCACTTCGAACTTACCAACATTTGGCACTTTCTTCACAGCTGCGCCATTGTCAAATAGTGGAGTCGAATCAGCTGGGAATGGAACTAAGTCATGACCTGGGGTGAAAGTCACTTTACCTTCTTGAACCTGACCTTGAAGGCCTTCTGTCTTATCACCAGTACCAGTTGGTGTTACTTTCGTAAACTCTGGACTGTAGGTTGCAGTGACTGGGGTGCCATTCTTATCCACACGTTTGACTGTAACTGGATTTGGACTACCTACAAACTGTTTGTCTGGAGTGAAGGTTATACTTCCATCTGATGCAATCGTGTAAGTTCCTTGGCCTGGAATATTCTTCTCTTTGCTTCCATCTGCGAAAGTTGGCTCAATTGTTTCATCGATTGGAACCAGTGGATCGCCACCTTGGAAGCTTGGAGTTCCAGTTTGTGGAAGTCCTTGAGGACCTGTACTTGTTGCGCCAGTTCCTGTTGGGGTCACTTTCGTAAACTCTGGACTGTAGGTCGCAGTAACTGGAGTGCCATTCTTATCCACACGTTTGACTGTTACTGGATCTGGGTTTCCAACAAACTGCTTGTCTGGAGTGAAGGTTACAGTTCCGTCTGGTGCAATCGTGTAAGTTCCTTGGCCTGGAATAGATTTCTCTTTGCTTCCATCTTCGAATGTTGGCTCTACTGTTTCATCAATTGGAACCAGTGGATCGCCACCTTGGAAAGTTGGAGTACCTGTTTGTGGAAGTCCTTGAGGACCTGTACTTGTTGCACCGGTTCCAGTTGGAGTCACCTTAGTAAACTCTGGGCTGTATGTCGCAGTAACTGGGGTGCCATTCTTATCTACGCGTTTGACTGTGACTGGATCTGGGTTTCCAACAAACTGTTTGTCTGGTGTGAAAGTTACAGTTCCGTCTGGTGCAATCGTGTAAGTTCCTTGACCTGGAATAGATTTCTCTTTGCTTCCATCTGCGAAGGTTGGCTCTACTGTTTCATCGATTGGAACCAGTGGATCACCACTTTGGAAAGTTGGGGTGCCTGTTTGAGGGACACCTTGAGGACCTGTGCTCGTTGCGTTAGTTCCTGTTGGTGTTACCTTGGTCACTGTTGGAGTATAGGTCGCAGTCACTGGGGTGCCATTCTTATCTACCCGTCTAACCGTTACTGGAGCTGGAGTTCCAACATACTTCTTATCCGGCGTAAAGGTAATAGAGCCATCTGGATTGATGCTGTATTCACCCACACCTGAAACGGTCTTCGTTGGCTGACCATCTTCGAAAGTCATTGGTTTCGTATCATCAATTGGAACCAATGGATTACCTTCTGTGAAGGTTGGGGTACCCTTTTGCTGTTGACCTTGGATGCCATTTGAAGTGGCGTCTGTTGAAGTTGGGGTTACTTCTTTCACCACCGCTTGGTACTTGACAGTAACAGGAGTTCCGTTGGCATCCACACGAGTCAATTCAAGTTCTGGTGTTTCACCCTTGAACTGTTTATCAGGAGTAAAGGTCACCTTACCATCTGCGTCCACTTCGAACTTACCAACATTTGGCACTTCTTTCACAGTTGTACCATTGTCAAATAGTGGAGTTGAATCAGCTGGGAATGGAACAGAGTCATGGCCTGGAGTGAAGGTCACTTTACCTTCTTGGACCTGACCTTGAAGGCCTTCTGTCTTATCACCAGTACCAGTCGGAGTTACCTTGGTAACAGTTGGCGTATAGCTTGCTCTCACTTCTGTGCCATTTTCGTCAACTCGTTTAACCGTCACCGCGGCTGGGGTTCCCACATATTTCTTATCTGGAGTAAAGGTAATAGATCCATCTGAATTGATGGTGTATTCCCCTACACCCGCAACAATCTTCTTAGGTTGACCATCGTCAAAGGTCATTGGTTTGGTCATATCGATTGGGACCGCTGGATCGCCTTCCTTGAAGACTAGCGTTCCTGTTTGTGGTACCCCTTGAGGACCTGATGAAGTAGCAGGTGTGCTGGTTGGTGTGACCTTGGTCACATTAGGTGTATAGGTTGCAGTCACTTCGGTGCCATTGGTATCAACACGTTTGACCGTCACTGGAGTCGCCTTGCCAGTGAATTGCTTAAGTGGCTTGAAGCTAATGGTATCATCTGAATTGATAGTATAAGTTCCTTCATTGGCTACTTCCATGGTGTCCGTCCCATTTTCAAAAGTCATGGCTTTGCTCATGTCAATAGGGATTTGTTGGTCACCTGCAGTGAAAGTTGGTTTACCACTTTGCGGTTGACCTTGGAGGCCAGTTGATTCAGCATTGGTGCTTCTTGGTGTTACTTGGGTTACCTTAGGTTGATAACGTGCTCGGTGTGCTTTACCATCGGTATCACTGACTTGAACTACCACTGGGTCTGGTGTGCCATAAAAAGTTTTGATAGGTTTGAAGGTCACTTGGTCGGTATTTGGATCCAATTCATAGATTCCCACTTGCTGGCCATTAGACATTGCAGGCACCGTGTTGCCCGCTACCGGCTGACCGCTCGCATCCACAAAGCTGGCCGGACGAGAAGCGTCTGGTGTGACAGGAGTCGAGCTGGTATCATCATCGTTAAAGACCAGCGTTTTGTTTTGTTCCAGTCCCTGAAGACCACTTGATTCGTAGTTTGGAATCTTACGAACTGTCGGCACATAACGGCCGTCCATACTAGTCAATTGATCATTTTTATTAGGGTCAGAAGCATCCGTCGAAGCCCAACCAGTCGAGGTGCCGTTCTGGTCAGTCCAACGAATATTAATTCCTTCAGCAGTTCCAGAAAAGTCCGCTTTTGGTGTAAAGGTTACTTGCACATCATTGCCATTGACGGTCAAGTGATAGGTCCCTTCTGGACGAATATAGTTGCCATCAACGGCTGTCAGAACTTGGCCTTGCTTATCCAAAACCTGAGGCGCTTGGGTGCTCATAACTGCATTGACACTGTCGTCTGAGCGATCTGTTCCTTTAGGTGTGAAGTGAAGGACAGCAGTTTGAGTCTCGCCTGTAAAGCCATCCGTAGTCTGCTTCTCCCCCCTAGGAGGATAAATGCGGTGCAAGAGCATATCTTCTACTTCCCCACTAAAGGCAATACCGGTTGGTTGCTCAATATCACCTTTATTAGTCGCAATACGGAAACGCATACCCAATTTGTCCACTTGACCGCCACTAATATTTGGGTTGGCATTGAAGGTCAAAGTATAGTCACCAGCAGCTGTAATCTCTTGTAGGTTGCTACCTTCGCTTTCATTAAAGACTCCATCATTATTGAAGTCTATCCAGGCCTTGACATAAGATCTAGCATTGCCATTTGGGTTAGCTTTGATTTTAATCGTATATGTCCCATTTTTTGCTTTGTCTAAATCTAGCAAATCATTAGAAGTACTTAATTGATCGTCCGCTAGTAATTGGCTGGCTCCCTCGTCCTTATGCTCCTTTTTATCATCCAAAACCCAGTCATTAGCTGACTCAACATCAATATCAGCTGGCGTTGTCCCTAAATAAGGTTGATTAATAGGGGCATCGGTCACCGAGTCACGTCCTGAAATGGTATGAAAGGCTTCGCCATAACTATCCGGCGCATCACTTCCGTCTACCACTAGGAAGCCCATCATCATGGCTTGTTGCCCAGATGAAGCTACATAGAACCCTACTTCAGAGGCCCCACGCGTCATCACGACAGGAACCGTCCGTTCGTTAGAACGGTTTGGTCCGAAGACCTGAGTCCCCAGACCTCCTGTCACAGTATCTGGACTGAGATATTTATACCAGTCTACGCTCTTATCTTTTAAGATTAAAAGACCCCTTCTCTTAACGTCCTCATCATCCAACATTTTTTTGGTGATAACCGTATAGGCTTCTTTGGCCTGACTCTTCATCTTCCATTCACCCATGTATTCCCAACCCGTACCGTTCGTGGTAAAGATTGCGAATTCACCTGGGTTGGCATCTTCACCATCGGCCATAACCACCGTAGGGGCTACGCGCTTACCAAGATAGGTCGCCTCAATATTGAATTTTACTCCCCAGTTGGTAGAGTTCTTTGGATAAACTAACTGAGTCTTTCGTCTCTGTGTATTAAAGCCTTGGTCCCGTATAGTAGTCCATTGGTCCTGAGCCGCACCTGTAACTGTTGGAGGTGTTTTACCATAATCTGGCGCAGATTTTAAGAAATCATTCTCCGCGTTGGGATTATAGGTGTTTTCTGTTGCTGTACCTGCAACCCGTTTTCTATATATCTCAGTAGAGTTAAAAGGCTTAAGCTCTTTGACCGTTAAGTTCACTACATACCCAGGTGAAATTTCCTTGGTGAAGGTGGTCCCTACCTTAAGACCACCACGTTGATCCAAGTTTTTCCAACTACCAGTATCTGAGAAATCAAGCCAACTAATCTGCTTGGCTAACTGAACACTGTCTTTCTTGACCGACTCTTCCAAGCTTGGTTTAGGTACTCGTGGCGTAGAGGTAGCATCATCTGCCCCAGCTGGTCCAGTACCTATCGGAACTCCTGTTGTTACGCTGTTCTGTTGTTCAGTAGGTGCAACATCCCGTCTCACACGACGAGACCGGGTAGCTTGAGTCACTTCTGAATTATCAACTATTACCGGCGATTCAGTCAATTCTTGCCGAACAACAGTTGATTGAAAATCATCACTACTTTTAGCTTCAATAGAATCTTTAGATTCCTTTACTCCCTCTATTTCTGAATTTCTTTGAATAGAACCATCAGCAGATTGTGATTTTTCTATATCTGCTGCAGATACCGTTCTTTCTGTATTTTGACCCTGTTCATAAGTTGTTGATTCTACAGAAAGTACCGGCGACTCATATATATCTTTTCGACTAATATCATTTTGGGATCTACTACTGCTTGCTTCATCGGCACTAACTTGAGAAGTTGCTCCCAAAAGGACTAAGGTAGATAAGAGCACAGAACAAACTCCTACATTTAGCTTTCGAATAGAAAACTTATGAAAGTGTGAATTAAATAAATCTTTTCCCATTACAATCTCCTTAAGTGTAATTACATAACTTATGATATTATACAGTATTTTTTATTTGTCCGCTAGTGAAAAATCCCAAAAATTTACTTTATTACATAAAAAATTAGTAATGAAAGACTATTTTAATTTTAATATAACGAAACTGTAGTAGTTTTTTGATTTATATTTTTAGTATTAATACAAAACCACTCACTCCAAAGAGCAAGTGGTTCTTGTATTTTTACTTTTCAAGTAAGCTAAGAGCTTCTGCATCAGCGATAATAGTCACATCAGGGTGGTTTTGTAGGCTACTTGCTGGGAGGTTCTCATTCACTGGGCCAGATACTGTTCCAGCAATGGCTTCTGCTTTCGACTCACCGTAAGCAAAGAGAATAATTGACTTGGCATCCAAGATGTTTTTAATTCCCATTGAAATGGCTTGAGTTGGAACGTCTTCAATCTTGTCAAAGAAGCGAGCATTGGCTTCGATGGTAGATTGATCAAGTTCTACTAAATGCGTTTGACTGTCAAATGGAGTACCAGGCTCATTAAAGCCGATATGTCCATTGCGACCAATCCCCAAGATTTGTAAATCAACAGGATGGTCAGCTAAAATTTGATTGTAGCGTTCAACTTCTTCTTCAGCATTGTCCTTAACACCACGTGGCAAGAAACTTTCATTAAATGGTTTTTGGTTGAACAAGTTTTCCTGCATGAAGTAACGATAAGACTGTGGATTGTCCCCATCAAGCCCCACATACTCATCAAGGTTGACACTTGTTAGGTTTGAAAAATCAAGGTCACTCTCAACGATTTCTTTGTAAAACTCAAGCGGGCTGCTTCCTGTCGCAAGTCCTAATGTTTGAGCACCATTGGCCAATTTTTCCTTCAAAATCTCAAAAGCTACTTTTCCACCTTCGACTTGATTTTCAACTTTAATAACTTTCATTTTATATCCTCCATTTTTCTATATTCATTATATGGTATAGACCAATTTTTGTCAAGTGAAAACGATTTAATTTCTAAAAAAAGAGCGTCTAAACTTGAAACATGTTATAATGGATAAGATTAGAACTTAGAAAGAATAATGAAAAATGAATACAGCTGATTTTGATTTCCACTTACCTGAGGAATTGATTGCCCAAACGCCCCTTGAAAAACGAGATGCCTCCAAACTCCTTATCGTTAATCGCGAGACGGGAGAAATGCAGGATAAACACTTCCA